>PWLA01000167.1 GCA_003559555.1 Gemmatimonadota bacterium
AAGGCGCCGAAGAGGTTCTGCTTCATGTTCCGCACGGCGGCCCGGGAGAGCTCGATGGCGTCGGCCACTCCGTGGAGGGATCCCCCCATGAGGGTGATCTCGGCAGTCTCCATGGCCACGTCGGTGCCCCCGCCGATGGCCATCCCCACGTCGGCCCGGGCCAGGGCCGGGGCATCGTTGATGCCGTCACCCACCATGGCCACCCGCTGCCCCTCCTCCTGGAGCGCCGCCACCACGTCGGCCTTCTCGTCGGGAAGCACCTCGGCCCGCACCTCCCGGATGCCCACGCGCTCAGCCACGGCCCGGGCCGTACGCTCGTTGTCGCCGGTGAGCATGATCACCCGGAGGCCCATCTCCAGGAGGCGCGCCACGGCGGCGGCCGAGTCCTCCTTCTCCTGGTCGGCCAGGGCCAGCACCCCGGCCGCGGCCCCGTCCACCGCCACCATGGCCGGGGTCTTGCCCTCACCCGAGAGACGCTTCCAGAGCGGGGCCAGAGACGCGGGGTCCACCCCTTCGGCCTCCAGGAGGCGCCGGGTCCCCACCAGGATCCGCCGGCCCTCCACCGTGGCGGTGACCCCCATGCCGCCATGAGCCTCGAAATCAGCGGCCCGGTCCGGCTCCAGGCCGCGGTCCCGGGCGGCGGCCACCACGGCCTGGCCCAGGGGGTGCTCCGAGCCCTCCTCGGCGGAGGCGGCCAGGCGGAGGAGGAGGTCGGAAGGCGCCTCGGCTCCTGCGTCCGCCGGCCATCCGTCCAGCGCCTCCACGTCGGTGAGGGCGGGTTCGCCCCGGGTGAGCGTCCCGGTCTTGTCCACCACCACCGTGGTGAGCCGCCGGGCCTTCTGCAGCGCCTCGCCGCTACGGACCAGGATCCCGTGCTCGGCGGCCTTCCCCACCGCCAGCATCACCGAGATGGGAGTGGCCAGCCCCAGGGCGCAGGGGCAGGCGATGACCAGGACCGAGACCGCCACCACGATGGCGTAGTTGAGGGCCGGGTCCGGGCCCACCCACATCCAGACGGCGAAGGCCACCACCGCGATGGCCACCGCCACCGGAACGAAGACCCCCGAAACCTTGTCCACCAGGCGCTGGATGGGGGGCTTCGACGCCTGCGCCTCCCGGACGAGCTGGACGATCCGGGCCAGGACCGTCTCCGAGCCCACCCGGGTGGCTCGCATGCGAAAGCTCCCGGAGCGGTTGATGGTGCCGCCCACCACCTCGTCGCCGGGGGCCTTCTCCACCGGGATGCTCTCGCCGGTGACCATGGACTCGTCCACGGCGCTTCGGCCCTCCTCCACCTGGCCGTCCACGGCGATGCGCTCGCCGGGGCGGACCACCAGCACGTCACCGGCCTGCACCTGGCCGGCGGGAATCTCCACCTCGCTCCCATCCCGGATCACCCGGGCGGTCTCCGGCCGCAGGTCCATGAGGGAGCGGAGGGCCTTGGACGTGCTCCCCCGGGCCCGGGCCTCCAGCGCCTGGCCCAGCACCACCAGGGTGATGATCACCGCCGCCGCCTCGAAGAAGGGATGGGCCGTTCCCTCGGGGAAGAGCCCCGGGGCGCCCACCGCCGCCACCGAGTAGAGGAAGGCGGCACCGGTCCCCAGCGCCACCAGGGTGTCCATGTTGCTCTGGCCCCGCTTCAGCGCCGCCCAGGCGCCGGTAAAGAACTGACCGCCCACCCAGAGCATGATGGGCAGGGTGAGCACTCCGCTCAGGGCCCAGAGGGCCCGGACCGTCTCGTGGTCCAGCTCCCTCAGGCCGGGCACCCACTCGTGGTGGCCCAGAAGGAGGATGGGAACGGAGAGCGCCGCACCCACCCAGAACTTCCGGAAGAGGGTCCGGGTCTCGGCCTCCCGCCGGGCGGCCCGCTCCTCTTCCCGGTCCGCCTCGTCGTCCGTCTCCAGCTCCTCCACCTCGTAGCCGGCCTTCCGGATCGCCGCCACCAGGTCCGAACGGCGCTCCTGCCCCGGCCGGAGCCGCACCCGGGCCTCCTCGGTGGCCATGCTCACCGAGACGTCCGTCACGCCCTCCACCCCGGAGAGGGCCCGTTCCACGGCAGACACGCAGGCGCCGCAGTGCATTCCCCCCACCGGGAAGGTGACCTGGACGTCATCGCCGTCGGCGGTCGTCTCGTCGACGGCGGGGGGCTGGGTGGGAGCTCGGGACATGGGGATACCGGAGTGGGAGTCGCAGGCCAGGGGGGGCGAGGCCCTGTACCTATACCCCCCTACCCTATATTACCAGACCGGGATCCCTGGGGAAAGGGTCTGGCCGGTTGGGTCCCCGACCCGGGACGTCAGTCCGGGTCTTCTTCCCGGTCCCGATCCGACGAGATCACCGTCTGAAAGCCCAGCGCCTCCACCTCCCGGGCTCGCTCCTCCGCCGCTTCCCGGCTGGGGAACGCTCCCAGGCGGACCCGGAAGTACTCGCTTCCCCTGACCACCACCACCCGGACCTCGAGCCCCTCGTCACGGGCCTGGTCGGCCATGGCGCGGGCCCCGTCCGGGCTGGAGAAGGCGCCCAGCTGAACGGCGTAGTTTCCGGGATCGGGCGTCGGGTCCGGCTCCGGCTCGGGGGGAGGTTCGTCCGCCGCCTCGGCCACCGTGTCCCGGGTGATCGCGGTGTCTTCCCTCGCCGGGGGATCCTCCGCCACCGCAGTGTCCTGCACCACCGCCGGATCGGGGAGCGTGACCTCCGCCGCGGCCCCGGCATCGGGGGCGTCGGCCGGCGTCTCAGGCGCTTGGCCCAGCCGGTCCCTCAGCGACCGGGCCTCCAGGCGGTGGGGGCTTCCGGGGTAGTCCTGGACCAGGATGTCCAGGTAGCGGTGGGCCGCCGCCACGTCTCCCACCGTGGCCGCGCCCCGGGCCAGCCGGAGGAGGGCCTCCTCGGCGTAGTCCGAGCCGGGAAACTCCACCACCAGCCGCCGGTAGTCCATTTCGGCCAGGGAGGCATCAACGGTGAGGAGCGCCCGGTACCAGAGGCCCCGGGCCAGTTCCTGACGAGGCGGCTGACCCTCATGGCCCTCCCACCAGTCCTCCAGGAGCTCCCGGGCCTCGGCGTAGCGTGCGTCGGCCATGAGGTCGTCCATGGGATCCAGCGCCGCCTGCCCCGACGCCGACCAGGGGAGGGCCAGGGCCGTCGCCAGGAGGGCCGCGCACCCTGCGATCCGGATTGCTGGTCCCATCGTCCATCCTTCCTTCGTCATGACGCCGTCCTCGTGGTGTGGAGCGCCGGCATCCCTACGATGCCGACGCGGTTGCCGCTTCGGCTCCCACCGCCCGCTCCAGGAGCCAGCTCTCCAGGTGGTGGCGATCCGGCAAGGGGCTGGACTTGAGGAGGCGGTCCACCAGGAGGAGCCCCTCCACCGCCGCCTCGATCTCCTCCACCGTCCAGGCGCCGGCCTGGGCCGCCACCTTCCGGCCCAGCCAGCGCTGGTGCCGGGGAAGGGCGTTCTCCAGCGCCTTCTGCCCTCCATCGCAGGCCACCCCCAACCGCAGGAAATGGGTGGCCAGGCCGATGGTGAGCCCCACCCCCGACTCCCCGTGCTGCAGGAGGATCTCCAGCCCCACCAGCGCCTCCTCGAACTTGCGCTGGCCCACCAGGTCGAACCAGCCCCACCGGTCCTGTCGGGGAACCCGGGTACCGGCCCGCTCCACCGCCGCCAGTGTGACCGGCTCCCCCGGCTCCAGCATGGTATCCAGCTTCTCCATCTCCCGGGCCAGGACGGCCAGGTCGTTTCCGATCCCGGCGGCCAGCGCCCGGGCGGCGGTCTCCTCCATGGTGCGATCGTGGCGCTCCTGGGCCCAGTCCATGAGCCAACCAGGCAGGTCGTCCGCTCGGACGGGCTTGAACTCCACCGCCCGGGCCTGACGGGCCAGGTCGCGGTAGAAGCGAGCCGACGAGCGGGCCGGCACCGTGCAGGAGAGGATGAGCGCCAGCCCCGGCGGAGGCTTCAGAACCGCATCCATGAGAAGGTCCCGGGCACGTTTCGAGCCGGCCAGCGACTCAGTCTCGGTGATGACCACGACCCGCCACTCGGCCATCATGGGCGGCGTCCCCAGTCGGGAGGCCAGCGTCTCGGTGTCCAGCTCCGAGCCCCGGAGTCGATCCAGGTTGAAGTCCTGGGTCGCCGGGTCCAGGTGGGCGTCCACCAGACCCCGGACGGCCTCGCCCTTCCGGAATTCGTCGTCGCCGTGAAGGTAGAAAGCGCCCCCCAGGTCGGACCCCAGGGCGCGCCGGAGATCAGGGGGAATCATCGTGCGTTCCCCCCGCGGGACGAATCAGTGCAGACCGGCACGGACGAGAGCCGGATCCCGGTGTCGCTGGTAGAGGGGGGAGTGCTCGAAGAGCAGGGGGTTGGAGCCGGTCCAGAGCTTGGATTCATAGACCAGGGAGGGCTGGGGTTCGCCCCACTCCCGGGGCGGCGGGGAAAAGGCCTGGACCGAGGCCGGGTCCCGCTCCTCGTCCAGGGGCTCGCCCACCACGATGGCAGGCAACTCCACCGTGGGCTCGTTGTCGAAGAGGCTGGGGGTCCAGAGCATGGCCACCACCAGGACGGCGGCAGCCACCAGGGCCATCGCTCCTCCCCCGGTGGGTCCGTAGGGACGGTAGCGACGGACCCGGTCCGCCTCCTCCAGCGAATAGACGGAGTGGCGGATGCGCGCCTCCAGGTCTCCCCGCACCCTGGGCGGAGGCATCTTCCTGAGCAGCTCGACCCCTCGGGACACCACCCGGTGGTAGCGTCGACACGCGTCGCACGCTTCCACGTGGGCATCCGCCGCGTCCCGATCGTCCCCGGACAGACTACCGTCCCGGTAGTCGGAATAGCGCGCCAGGAAGTCCGAGCACGTCATGGGATGATCGTCCTCCTCCAGCATGGGAAGGTCGTGGCCGTGGGATGGGTGCGTCCTCCGACTCGCACCCACGGTATGGTGGTACGTGGGAACGGTGTGTCAGGTTCCCCGCCATGCCGGAAAAAACGACACCCCCACCGGAAAAACTTCCGATGGGGGTGGAGCCGGCGGCGCCGTGAGGGGGGCACGGCCCGGTCCGGCACGATTCGGTTGCGCTCAGTCCACCATGGGCGCCACGATCTGGGCGAAGTTGTTCCGAGCCCGGTTCAGCCGGCTCTTCACCGTCCCCAGGTTCGTATCGGTGATCTCGGCGATCTCCTCGTAGGTCTTGCCCTCCAGCTCCCGGAGGACGAAGACGAGCCGGTGATGCTCCGGCAGCTCCTTCACCGCCCTGTCCACCATCTCCTTCAGGTGGCGCTTGCGGAAGAGGTCGTCGGGCTTCATGGTCTCGTCCTCCCACTCCAGGGGCCGATGGTCGGCGTCCCAGTTCTTCTTGATGGTCTGGAAGAGAACCAGCGGATTACGGGACCGATTCCGGAGCTCGTTCTTGGCCAGGTTCGACGCGATGGTGTAGATCCAGGTGGAGAACTTCTTGGACTGGTCGAACCGGTGCAGGTGGCGGTAGACCCGAACGAAGGTCTCCTGGACCAGGTCCTGGGCCCGCTCCCGATCACCCACCGTCCGGTAGACGAAGTTCAAGAGCCGGTTGTCGTAGCGGTCCACGAGCTCCCCGAAGGCCCGTTCCTCGCCATCCAGGAACCGCTGGACCACGTCGCTGTCGGAAAGGGAGCCCAGCTCCTCACGGGTGGTCCGGGCCGGAACGCCCGAGTGAGCATGTCCATTCTGGTCTTTGGCGTTGGCAAGCATCGTTCGTACCCCCTGCTTGTCTGATGCGAAGGCCGCGCCCCTTCGCTGAGCGAGAGGTCCAGTCGGAACCTCTGCCTAATGACAGGTGCAGGAACCGTACCAGTCCCGGACCCGCCGATCTGGCGCACCTTTCAGGCCTGGTGCCCCCGGTGTGTCACCCTGAGAGGACGCCCGGTGGGTGTCATGAAGGACACCTCAGAAAGCCCCGAACCGTTCGACGTAGAGAATGGTCGCCACGCTCTTGCAGTCCACGATGTTTCCCCGCCGCACCCCCTCCACAGCCCGGGAGAAGGGGAAGGCCTCCACTGATAGAAACTCATCGGCATCCCGCTGGGTTTCGCCGGCCTGGAGCCCGGACGCCGCAAACAGGTGAATCTCCTCGTCGGTGAAGCCCGGGGTGGTGAAGATCCGGGTCAGGTAACGAAGCTCCTCGGCCCGGTACCCGGTCTCCTCGGCCAGCTCCCGCCGGGCGCAGCGTTCCCAGGGCTCGTCGGGCGCTTCGGGCATCCCTGCAGGCACCTCCCAGAGGTATCCACCGGCGGAGTACCGATACTGGCGAATGAGGAGGACCCGGGGATCGGGGTCCGTGGGCGGATCCAGAAAGGGAAGGACCGCCGAAGCACCCGGGTGCCGGATGTGCTCCAGCTCTCCGGTGTCGCCCCCGGGGAAGCGCACTTCGTCCAGGCTCAGCTTCACGATCCGCCCCGAGTAGATGTCTCGCCGGCCGATCCGACCCGGCTTGTCCTCGGCGGCCTCCACCGGACCGGAGACGGCCATGCCGTCGTCCATTTCAGGGGTCACGGCCCCACTCCGACGTCATCGGGGCGTCGAACCTCCACCGGACCCAGCTCCAACGCCTCCAGCTCCCGCTCGAGGGCGTCGGCGTCGCCCACCACCACGATGGGCGCCCGCTCCGGGTCAAGGGTGGCCTGCACCGCGTCCCGAACCCCCTCCGGGCTCACGGCCCGGACCCGGTCCCTGTAGCGATGGTGGTAGTCGTCCGGGAGGTCGAAGATGAGAATCTCCGCCAACCCGGCGGCGAGCTGTGGGGCGGTCTCCATTCGCAGGGGGAAGATCCCGGCCAGGTAGTCCCGGGCCTGCTCCACCTCATCCGTGGTGGGCCCTTCGGCCACGAAGCGCCGGAACTCGCCCATGGCCTCCTCCAGGGCCCGGGCCGTCGCCCCGGTCTCCACCGCCGTGGAGATGGAGAAGGTGCCGCCCCTGCGCCGTCGCTCGAAGCGAGAACGAACGCCGTAGGTGAAGCCGTGCTCCTCCCTCAGGTTCAGGTTCAGGCGGCTGGTGAAGGCGCCTCCCAGGACGGCGTTGCCCACTTCAAGCGCGTTCTCCATCTCACTGCCCCGGGCCGGTCCCGGGTGACCGATCCGGATCTCGGACTGCACCGCCCCCTCCCGGTGGACCAGCACCACCGGCCGGGGGTCGGGGAGGACCACCGGGGGCAGCTCCGGCCGGGGCGCCGCGCTCCCCTCCCAGCCGGCGAACCGATCCCGGGCCCACCCCAGCACGTCATCGGCTGCCAGGTCGCCCACCACCACGAAGCCGGCGCCGTCGGGCCGGTAGCGGGCCTCCACGAACGCCGCCGGCTGGCTCCGGTCCATGGCCTCCAGGCTCTCGGGCTGACCCGAGAGGGGCCGATGGCACGGGTGCTCCGGCGGGTAGATCGTCCGATCCAACTCGTCGGAGGCCAGGTGGCCCGGATCCATCTGCCGCTGCCGGATGGCCGCCAGCCGCTGACGCCGAACTCGGTCCACCTCGGACTCGGGAAAGGTGGGCGAACGCACCACCTCGGCCAGGAGCTCCAGGGTCGGGTCCAGCCGCTCCGCCACGCACGTCACGCTGAGGGTGGTGGCGTTCCACCCGGTGGAGACCCGGAGGCTGGTGCCCAGTCCCTCCAGCGCCTCGGCCAGCTCCGCTCCGGAGCGCTTCGCCGTCCCCCCGCTCAGGGAATCGCCGGTGAGGACCGCCAGCCCGGCCCGCTCGGGGAGCACGGTGGTCTCTCCGGCATCCACCACCAGGCAGACGCTCACCAGGGGAAGCTCGCTCCGGGCCATGGAGCGGACCTCCAGCCCCGAATCGAGCCGGTCGCCTTCCAGATCGGGGAGGTGGAAGGGCCGGATGGGCCCGGGCTCCGGAGGTGTGGTCCGGCGGCGGGTGGGAGCAGGGGAACTCATTCGGCCTCCTCTTCGGGCAGGTAGGTGAGAATCGCCCGGTTCTGGGCACCCAACGTGGCGGCGGCGAAGTCCCGGACGTCATCCGGCGTCACCGCCCGGAGTCGATCCACCTCGGTGTTCAGCCGCCCTGGATCACCGAAGATCTGCTGGAACATGGAGAGCATGTCGGCCCGGGTGGCCAGCCGCTCCACCTGCCGCAGGAGTCGGGTCTCGGAGAGGGCCACGGCCCGATTCACCTCCTGGTCGGTCACGTCGGAGAGGGCCTCCAGCTCACGGAGGAGCGCCGACTCCAGCTCCGCCGGCTCCGACTCGGGATACCCGGTGACCCACGAGGTCATGAAGCTTCGGCCGGTGACCAGGGGGAAGGCGTAGGAGACCACGTCCTTGGCCAGCGCTTCTTCCCGGACCAGCCGTCGGTAGAGCCTGGAGGCCCGGCCGTCGGAAAGGACCGAGGTGGCCACGTCGGCCACGTAGAAGTCGTCGTGGGTCAGGGGCGGGATTCTGGAGGCCACGTACACCCGGGGCAACGGCACCTGGGCCCGGACCTGCTCCCGGACGGTGGACCCGATGACGGCCCCCGGATCCAACCGGCCCGGCACCGGGGGCGGGTCGGCGCCCCGGGGAATCTCTCCGAAGTACTCCTCCACCTTCCGGAGCGCCTGGGCGGGCTCCACGTCGCCGGCCAGGGTGAGCACCGTGTTGTTGGGCCGGTAGTAGGTCTCGAAGAAGCTCGTGATATCGTCCAGCGTCGCCTCGGCCAGGTCCTCCATGGACCCGATGACGGTGTGCCGATAGGGATGATCCTCGGGAAAGACCAACGCCTGCACCCGCTCGTCCCAGTCCCCGTAGGGCTGGTTGTCGTAGCGCTGCTGCCGCTCGTTTCGGACCACGGCCCGCTGGTTGTCCAGCTTCTCCTGCGTCATGGCGTCGAGCATCCACCCCATCCGGTCGGACTCGAGCCAGAGGGCCAGGTCCAGGTGGTGCGACGGAAGGGTCTGGAAGTAGTTGGTCCGGTCGAACCAGGTGGTGGCGTTCACCGATCCTCCGGCCCGCTCCACCATCTCGAAGTGGCGCCCCTTGGGCACATGAGCCGACCCCTGGAACATCATGTGCTCGAAGAGGTGGGCGAAGCCGGTTTTCCCCGGACGCTCGTCGCGGGAGCCTACCCCGTACCAGAGGTTCACCGCCACCACCGGGGTGGAAGGGTCCGGGGCCAGGACCACGGTGAGGCCGTTGTCCAGTTCGTGTCGTTCGAAGTCGATGGAAAGCACGAGGGGTGTGTTGAAGGGTTGGAGGACGTGAGCGCCGGATCGTCGAGGGCCAGGCGCCCAGGCGTCCTACCGGACCCCGACACCGGTGCCGGGTTCCTGGGAGCCGGGCCGGCCGGAGGTTCGTCAGGGGCGTTGGGCCAGCCGCTCCCGCATCGAGGAGGGGCCGATGGACCTCCGGAGGAAGAGGTGGGCGGCCTCGCTTCCAGCCTCGAGCCGACCCTCCACCTCCAGCACCAGCGTCTCGTCCACGCCCTCGGCCCGGATCCGGGCCCGCTCCAGCATCTCCAGCGCCCGGTCTTCCCGACCCGAGGCCGACATGGCCAGCGCCGCCAGGAGCTGGGCCTCCAGGTCGTCGGGACGCACACGGGCCCCCTCCTCCAGGGCCCGGGCTGCCTCCTCCGGCTCGTCGACCTCGACCCAGGAGAGCCCCAGGAGCACCAACGCCCACCCGTGGTCCGCGGCCCCTTCCTCGGCCAGCTCGGCGCTGGTGCCGAAGGCATGGGCCGCCGCCTCCATCTGGCCGGCCCGGGCCCGGGCCACGCCCCGCTCCAGGTGGATCACCGGATTCTCCGGTTCCAGCCGGACGGCGGCATCCAGCTCCTCCAGTCCCTTCTCCACCATCCCCTCCCGCACCAGGTACGCCCCGTACATCCAGCGGGCCTGGGCCAGCTCCGGGGCCACCATGGCGGCGGTCCGGAGAGCGGCCTCGGCGGCAGGGTCGTCGAACTGGGCCAGGGCGTTGCCGGCAGTGGAGAGCAGAACCGGGTCCTCCGGCTCCTGATCCAGCGCCCGCTTGAAGCGTTCATAGGCGATCCCGTCCATGCCCATCTCCCGCTCCGCCATCCCCAGCCAGCAGAGGATGTAGGGGTCCTCGGGATGGTCCTCCAGGGCGTTTCGGAGGATCTCCGCCGCCTCGTCCCACTCCCAGTCCTCGGCCCGGGTCAGCGCCTGCTGGAGGACCGCCTCCACCTGGTCGCTGGGGGTCTTCAGGTGCCGGGAGTCCTGCTGGTCATCGGTCATGGATCACGCTCCGTACTTGTCCAGGCGGCCGGCGTGGGCCAGCGCCAGGGTCATGAGGTGCCGGGCCTCCATCTGTCCCATGTCGCCCAAACGGCAGGCCGACTCCCCGAAGGTGTCGCCGGTGGGCCGGGCCCAGCGCGAGTGCAGAAGTACCGGGACGGGATGCCACGAGTGGGTGCCCATGGCCGCCGGGGTGGAGTGATCCCCGGTGACGATGAGAACCTCGGGCTCCAGCCGGGTGATGCGGGCCATCCACTGGTCCGCCGCCTCGATGGCCTGGACCTTGGCGGCGAAGTCCCCGTCCTCGCCCCGGGCGTCCGGATCCTTGTAGTGCAGGAAGTGGAAGTCATAGCGGCCGAAGACCCGTTCCAGCATGCCCACCGCCCCCTCGTCGCTGGTGGGCACGCCGGCCACCTCCATCCCCACCAGGCGGGCCACGCCCCGGTACATGGGGTAGCGGGCCACCACCACACCCCGGAGCCCGAAGCGCCCTTCCAGCGACGGAAACCCGTCGTAGACCGCGAACCCCCGGGCCAGGACCCCGCTGATGGGATCGCCGCCGGCCAGGATCTCCCGGGCCTGGCCCAGTACCGCGCCGAGGATCCGGGAGGTGGCCTGGGCCTCGGGCGCCAGCGCCTCCGGCGGGTGGGGCGGCACGCCCGTGCTCTGGGGATCGGTGTCCTGGATCCGGTCGTCCAGCTCCGGGGCATCGGGCCCCTGGGGACGAAGAATCAGGACCGCCCGGTGCTCCTTCTCCGGTTGCACGAAGAGCTGGATGCCGGACGGTGGGGTGAGCCTCTCCCGGAGCCGGTCCACCGCCTCCCGGGCCACCGCATCCGACGGCCGACCCGCCCGGCGATCCGTCACGCGACCCTGGTCGTCCAGGGTGGCCAGGTTCAGACGCACCGCCAGGTCGCCGGGCTCCAGCTCGAAGCCCACGCCCAGCGCGCTCAACGCTCCCCGGCCGATGGCGTATCGCACCGGATCGTACCCGAAGAGGCTCAGGTGTCCGGGGCCGCTCCCCGGGGTGATCCCGGGTGCCACCGGCACCAGCATCCCCAGTGAGGAGGCGGCGGCCAGGGCGTCCAGGTTCGGGGTATGGGCGCTCTCCAGCTCGGTGCGCCCCGTCTCGGGATGGGGAAGGCCCCCGAGCCCGTCCAGGACCACCAGGACGATCCGGCCTCCGGCGTCATCGGAACGGACCACGTCATCCGGGAGCGTCGCAGGGGGAGGGGGTGTGGGAGCAGGCATGGCGGGGTTCCGGAGGTAGGGAGCGACGTTGGGGACCGACGATGGCCGGGCACTTCGGGTCGGTTCGGAATATACACCGGCCCACCCCCGGCGTTGAACCGTGGCTGATCCGCCTCCCCCGACCCACCTTGCCCCCATCCTTTTCCCGGCATACGATCCCGAGTCCGCTTTCCCCTTCACGCCAACGCCGGCCGCCACGGTCGGCCCCGCGAGCCGCCATGTCCTCCTTCGTACCTTTCGAGATGGAACGCTGGCAGTCCACCTGGGAGCACCGGGTGCGCTACAACCTCTCCGAATCCGGTGTGCACCCCCTCTCCACCGCCGAGCTGCTGGAGCTGGGCGGCCAGGAGGGCCGGGAGCTGGGTGAGCGTCTCCTGGAGCTCCGACAGGGCTACGGGCAGTCCAACGGCTCCGACGAGCTCCGGCGCCGGATCTCCGCCCTCTACCCCGGCGCGGATCCCGAAGGGATCCTTGTGACGGTAGGGGGCGCGGAGGCCAACTTCGTGACGCTCTGGCGGCTCCTGGAGGAGGGCGAGGACTGGGCGGCCATCCTGCCCACCTACATGCAGATTCCCGGGCTGGTCCGGAATCTGGGCGGACGGCTCCACTCCGTTCCCCTCACCGAGGACGAGGGATGGCAGCCCGACCCCGACGAGGTGGCCCGGGCCTTCCGGGCAGGCGCCCGGGTCCTCCTGGTCACCAACCCCAACAACCCCACCGGCGCCTGCCTCGAACCGGAACGGATGGAAGCCATCGCCGGCCACGCCGCCCGGCACGGGGCCTGGATCGTAGCCGACGAGGTGTACGCCGGTGCCGAGGTGTCGGGGCGGACCACGTCCTCCTTCTACGAACACCACGACCGGGTGGTGGTGACCCAGTCGCTCTCCAAGGCGTACGGCCTGCCGGGCCTCCGCATCGGGTGGGCGGTAGCTACCCCCCAGCTGGCCCACGACCTCTGGGGCCGTACCGACTACACCACCATCACCCCGGCCACCCTCTCCGACGCACTGGCCACCCTGGCCCTCTCGCCGGAGGTGCGGCCCCGGATCCTGGCCCGGACGCGGGAGATCATCACGGCCAACCGGGACCGGCTGGCCCGCTGGGTGGAGGCCCAGGGCGACCGCTTCTCCTACCGGCCTCCCGACGCCGGTGCCATCGCTTTCCTCCGCTACCGGGGCGGGCACAACTCCTCGGAGGTGGCCGAGCGGCTCCGGGTCGACGACGACGTCCTGGTGGTGCCCGGCGACCACTTCGGCATGGACGGCTTCATCCGCATCGGCTTCGGGCCGCCCCCCGATGAGCTGGACGAGGCGCTGGAACGAGTGAGCCGACGCTTCGACGCGCTAGCAGTCTGAGCCCCCCTCCCTCGGCAGGGCGCTCTGGACACGACAGGGGGCGACGTGCCAGAATGCCCCGACCGTTCCTTCCACCCTGGAGCCCCGAGCCATGTTCGCCATTCCGTCCCTGCTCCGCACCGGCGCCCCCTCCACCGACATCGCCCTCCCCCCACCCCTGCAGGAACAGGAAGGGACATTGGCGGAGCTGGGCGACGAGCTGGGGCTCACGGGCATCCTCGAGATGGTGCAGCAGGTCGTCTCCTACGAGCTCTTCGAGCTGAGCGGCACCGGGGTCAACCTGATGCTGATCCTCACGGTGGGGATCCTGATCGTCGCCACCTGGGTCATCTCCGGCTTCCTGCAGCGGGCGGTGGAGCGGACGTTCGAGGCCCGGGGTGTCCAGGACATGGGCACGACCCAGATCACCAAGCGGCTCCTCCACTACGCCGTGATGGCCATCGGCCTGGGCATCGCGCTGGAAACCATCGGCATCAGTCTCAGCGCGCTCTTCGCCGCCGGGGCCATCTTTGCGGTGGGTATTGGTTTCGCCATGCAGAACATCGCCCAGAACTTCGTATCTGGGCTGATCCTCCTGGTGGAGCGGGCCATCAAGCCGGGCGACATCGTCGAGGTGGACGGTCGGGTGGTCCGGGTCCTCAAGATGGGCATCCGCACCACCATCGGGCAGACCCGGGACGGGGAGGAGTTGATCATCCCCAACGCCAGCCTGGTGCAGGCCACCGTGAAGAATTACACCCTGGGGGACCCTCTCTTCCGGATCCGGGCGGCGGTGGGGGTTGCCTACGAATCGGATCTGCGCACGGTGCGAGACTCGCTGAACCGCGCCGCCGAGTCGGTGCAGGGCCGGATGCGGGACCGGGAGCCGGTGGTCACCCTCTCCGACTTCGGCGACTCCACCGTGGACTGGCAGGTGGCCATCTGGACCGACAACGCCTGGACCAGCCCCCGCCTGGCCTCGCAGCTGCGGGAGGCCATCTGGTGGGGGCTGAAGGATGACGGCATCCAGATCGCCTTCCCCCAGATCGACGTGCACTTCGACCCCCCGGTGGAGGAGGCCGTGAGCCACCTTTCCCGGGCCAGCTGACCTTCAGGGCGCGCAACCTCGAGGAGCCACATGTCACTCCAGGACCCGCTGAAGGACGCCGAGCTCCTGGTTCGGTCCCGTCACCCCCTCCTCCTGCTGGAAAGCGACGACCGAGCCCGCATACGCACGCTCCTGCGCCATCTTGCGGACCGGATGGAGCTTCCCCTCTTCCGGTGGACCCGGGCCCGGGGCCTGGTGCGCCTGGACCAGAACGGCTCCATCTACGAGACGAAGGAAGCGGCAAAGGCGTTCCGCCACATCGCCAGCTCGGACGTGCCTGCCCTCTATGTCTTCGAGGGGCTCGAGTCGAAGCTCCCCGGCACCCCCCTCATGCAGTCCAAGCTGGCGGAGGCGCTGGATCGGCTGGAGAAGCTCCGGGGCGCCATCATCCATGCGGGGCCCACGCTGGAACTTCCCCCCGCCCTGGCGGGCCGGGCCTCCAGCGTCCCCCTGCCCGGCCCCTCGCGGGAGGAGCTCCAGGCGCTGCTGAAACGGGTCGTCCGGGACCTGAACCGGAAGCAGCACGTGGAGGTGGAGCTCTCCCGTACCGAGCTCGGTCGCTTCCTGGACCAGCTCCAGGGGCTGACCCTCATGGAGGCCGAGAAGATCGTCACCCGAGCCATTCTGGAGGACGGGCGGCTGGGGGCGGAAGATCTCCGGCACGTGGCCGAGCACAAGCGACGGATCATCGAGCGCGAGGGGCTCCTGGAGTACTATCCGGCGGAGGACAGCATGGCCCGGGTGGCCGGGATGGACGCCCTGAAGGAGTGGCTCCGGAAGCGCTCGGCGCTGGTGGAGGACCCGGAGGGCGCCCGGGAGTTCGGGTTGGACTTCCCCCGGGGCGTGCTCCTGACCGGGGTGCCCGGCTGCGGGAAGAGCCTCTGCGCCCGGGCGGTGGCCACCGAGTGGGGCCTTCCCCTCCTGCGGCTGGATCCGGCCTCGCTCTACAACCGGTACATCGGCGAGACGGAGCGGAACCTGTCCCGGGCCATGACGCTGGCCGAGGAGATGGCGCCGGTGGTCCTCTGGATCGATGAGGTGGAGAAGGCCTTCTCCTCGGGCGGTGAGACCGAAGACGGCGGGGTGTCGCGCCGGATCCTGGGCACCTTCCTGAACTGGATGCAGGAGCGACGGGCCCCGGTCTTCCTCCTGGCCACCGCCAACCAGGTGGACCAGCTTCCGGCGGAGCTCCTCAGAAAGGGCCGGTTCGACGAGATCTTCTTCGTGGATCTGCCTGACGCTCCGACCCGGGCCGAGATCCTGAAGATCCATCTGGAGAACCGGAACCGGGACCCTGCCGAGATGGATCTGGCGCGGCTGGCGGCAGCAACCGACGGCTTCTCCGGGGCCGAGCTGGAGCAGGTGGTGGTCTCGGGGCTCTACGCCGCTTTCGCCGACGGCACGCCCTTCGACACCGAGCTGCTGGCCCGGGAGGCGTCCGAGACCCGTCCGCTCTCCGTCACCGCCCGGGAGCGGGTGGACCAGCTCCGACGGTGGGCCGCGGACCGGACCGTCTCGGCGAACTGAGATCCGGCCGGGTTCCGCCGGCCGTCATGCGCTCCGGGACCGCTCCGCCAGGATGTCCACCTCCAGCTCCTCCGGATCTGCGGTGACGAAGGGGGCCTGGGTCACCAGTTCGTCCAGACGATCCACCACGCCCTGCTCCACCAGTGCCATGAAGGCGTCCACTACCGTCGGGTCGAACTGCTCGCCCCTTCCCTCCCGGATCAGCTCCAGGGCTTCGTCCCGTTCGAAGGCCCGCTTGTAGGGCCGCTGGTGGGTCAGCGAATCGTAGACGTCGGCCACCGCCACGATCCGGCCGGAGATGGGGATCTCCTCGGCGGCCCTTCCCTGGCCGTACCCTTCCCCATTCCACCACTCATGGTGGGAGGTGGCGATCTCGGCTGCCAGCTTCAGGAGGGGGAAGCGGCTTCCGGAGAGGATCCGGGCGCCGATCTCGGTATGGAGCTTCATCTGATCGTACTCTTCGGCGGTGAGCGCCCCGGGCTTCATGAGAATCGAGTCGGAGACCCCGATCTTGCCCACGTCGTGGAGGGTGGCAGCCCTGCGCATCAGACGCACCGTCTCATCGGGGAGCTCCAGTTCCCGGGCGATGAGCGCCGAAAGGAGTCCCACCCGCTCGGCGTGGCGCCCGGTGAGGTCGTCCCGATACTCGGCGGCCACCGCCAGGCGGTTCAGGATCTCGAGCTGGGCCTCGGCCAGGTCCCGGGTCCGTTCCCGAACCCGCTCCTCCAACGTCTGGTTGTGGGCCTGGAGCTGAAGGTGCAACACCCGGGCCTCCAGAAGATTCTTGATCCGCAGGAGGGCTTCGGTCGAGTCGAAGGGCTTGGTGACGAAGTCCCGGGCGCCCATGGAGAGGGCCTGCTCCCGAACTTCGGGGCTCAGGTCGCCGGTAAGGACCAGGATCGGGAAGTACTCGCCCTCGGAGATCTCACCCTGCAGGTGCTCCATGATCTGGAACCCGTCCATATGGGGCATCCGGAGATCCAGCAGGAGGAGGTCGGGGCGGAACTCGGCGAAGATCCCCGGCACCTCCCGGGGGTCGGTGGTGGATTCCACTTCGGTGTAACCGGCCCGGGCCAGGAGTCGGCTCAGAGCCCGGACGTTGGCTTCCTCGTCGTCCACCACCAGAACCCGACAGCCATGGAGATCGGACGGGTCCATGTCATCCCTCTCGAGGAGCCAGTTCCGCCGGTTCGGGCCGCCGGACCAGGAGATAGCGACCGTCGTCCATTGGCTGGGCGCGGTAGCCCAGGAGCCGGAAGAGCGAGGGAAAGAAAATACGGCGGATCAGGGGATGCACCTTGAAGGAGGCCACCCCTCCCACCGGCAACGTCTCGTCGGGTCGGATCCCGGGAAGGAAGCGGAGCAGGCGGTCCATGCGGCGGCGTCTGAGAGCCGCGGAGAGCCTGAGCCACGAACGGCGGATGGGCCGCCCCATGAAGAAGCCGTCGGAGCCGCTCTCCTGATAGAGGGGCAGAAGGAGCCGACCCTTGGTGGGGGCTCGCACCGGCTTCCCCTCCTGCCGGGCCAGCAACTGCCCCTGCTCCACCTCCTGGAACGACTGCAGCCCGCCCATCATGCGGAACTGCTCGGTGGACTCCAACGAGTGGCGATGCACCAGCCGAACGGCGCTGGGGAAGCCCCGCCCTGCCGCCGCCAGCCGCTGGCGGGACTCCTGAGCGTACTCCTTCCGGTCAGGACAGAGGGCCAGCCAGCTCACCAGGATCCGGAGGGCGTCGGCCGCCCGGCGGGAGGACCCGGGATCGTCGTGCCGACCTGCCTCGAAGGCCAGGCTGGCAACTCCGGCCGTGTCCAGCGACTCGATGAGGGTCCCGGGGACGGCGTCGGCCAGCCCCAGGACCATGGGCACCGGGAGGGCCAGGGCCATGGAGCGGTTGGCCAGGGTGTCACCCAGGACGGTGAAGGGGGGCCCGTCACCCGAAGTCGTATGGAGATCCACCAGGAAGACGGGTCCCCGGGATCGGTCGCGAATCCGTCGAAGCTCCCCTCGAAGCGCCTCCAGCTGCTCCCCCTCGGAGTCGGCTCCGGGCTCGGGATCGTCCCACAGCCGGTTCAGATCCCGGTGGACGAAGCGAACCCCGGCCGAGAGGGCCGGAGGGTTGCCCAGGAGGGCCACCATCTCCCCCCGGAGAAGTCCGGCCTCGGCCAGCTCGTCCCCGACCTCCACCAGCGCCTGGACTCCTGCAGGCTCGTTTCCGTGCACGCCACCCAGCCCCACCAGGGTGGGTCCCGGTTCCGAGCCGCGAAATTCGTACAGGGTTCGATTCATTCGCTGTGTCTCAGCCGTTCCTCCAGCAGTTCATACGCGATGGGCATGAAGTCCCGTTCGGTGACCAGCCCCACCAACTTCCCCTCCCGGACCACCGGCAGACAGGCCACCTCCCGATCCCGCATGAGGTCGATGGCCTCCAGCGTCAGGGTATCCGGCGCCACGGTGACGGGGGCGCGCTCCATGATCTCCTTCACCGGGGGCGCATCGCCCAACCCGTCCTCGGATCGATCCACCATGAATCGGAGAAGGGATCGATACGAGACCACTCCCACCAGCCGGTGCTCCCGATCCTCCACCGGGATGTGCCTGATCTTCTCCCGGTCCATGACGAAGGCCACCAGGTCCACCAGCTCGTCCTCGTTCACCGTCACCGGGTCGGTGGTCATGTACTGCTCCACCCGGAGGTAGGTGTGGGTCCATCCGCCGGCCTCCTCCAGACGGGCAGGGGCCCAGCGATGCACGGGCTGGCCCTCCTCCTGCCGGTGCGCAGTGGCGGCGGTGATGGCGGCAAGACGTTCGGACAGGGTTCCCGTACCCTCCAGTGCCGACAATGATCGGAGTGCCCACTCGCTTCCGGTCTGCCCCGAGGCGACTCGCTCCTCGATGAGTCCCATGTAGCGATCGGCATCGGACGAATCCAGCCCTGCGCTGGTGAGGCCCTCCACTGCCAGGGGGAGGAGGGTCTCCAGGAGGAGGGGGGCGGCGCCGGTGGTCCGGCCGTCGATCCAACGCAGTCCGGCATTCAGGCCGTGCCGGGCCGCAGCCAGAAAGTTGGACTTCACATCGCTGAAGTCCATGCGGCCGGCGGGGTTTCCGTATCGGTTCAGCGCCCCCAGCGTGAGGCCGATCCAGAGGGCCGCATTGGCCATCTCATCCACCACGGTGGGGCCGGAGGGAAGGGCCCGACACTCGATCCGGAGGTGGGGCCGTCCCTCGCTGATCCCGTAGCAGGGGCGGTTCCAGCGATAGATGGTGCTGTTGTAGAGCTGAAGGGCCTGGAGCCGGGGAGGCCGTCCTGCCGCCAGCGCCTCCATGGGATCCTCCTCCACCGGCCCGGCCATGAGCACCCGGAACCGGGCCAGGTCGTCCTCGAAGAGCCCGGTGACGCTTCCGTCCAGCCAACGCTCCCCGAAGCGGACCCGGGGGGCCAGATCCCGCACGTACGGGGTGGCCGAACGGGTATCCAGCGACTGCTGGAAGAGGGCGATACGGGTTTCGGCCCAGAGGCGCCGGCCAAAGAGGAGGGGAGAATTGACGCAGGCCGCCAGGACCGGTGCAAGGATGAGTTGTGCGGCGTTGTAGACCCGGCAGAACTCGTCGGCGCCCACCTGCAGGTGGAACTGACAACTTGTGTTGCACGCCTCGAGCATGACCGAGTCGTGCCGGAGGATCAACTCGTCGGAGCCCTCGATCCGGAGCTGGTACTCTCCTCCCCTCAGCGTGGTGAGGGCCTCGTTCAACGTGAAGTATCGGGGTTTGGGGGTGATCTGCTCCAGCGTCAGGTCCGACTTGGACAACGTGGGAAGGATCCCCGAGAGGACCACCTCACCGCCCTCGGCCCGGGCGGCGGTGCGGAGCCGGTCCACCAGGCGGTTCAGCTCGTCCTCCATCTCCGAGAGCGCCCGTCCCTCGAGCCGATAGGGCGGAAGATTGATCTCCATGTTGAAGAGGGCCAGCTCGGTGGTATACGGCCCACCTTCAAGGTGCTCGAGCACCTTCAGGGAGAGGGGCGCCGGACGCCAGCCCCGCCCGGTCAGGAAGACCTCCTGCTCGGCACCGAACCGGCGAACGCCCTCCTCGATGCCTCCGTCCCGGAGCATCTGCTCCAGTGCCCGAAGATCCCGGAGGATCTTCTTGGTGAAGGTCCGGATGGCCTCGGGCTTCAGGTCCGGGTTGTCGGTCCCCTCCCGGAGGTCCGTCCCTCCGGTGGAAGATCCCGCCGGCTCATGACTTGATTCTGATGGTTGCCCCACTTGGGTCCGCTCCCGCTTCGGTTCATGGTTCAGGCGCGCCCCGGATTCAGGGAACGCCCATGAGGTGTGGAATGGACTCCACCCACGAGCCGGCCTGTTCGCGGGCCTGGAGGACCCTGCCCTTCCCAACGGTGAGGTGACGGGAGAGAACCTTTACGTGGGTGAGGCTCACCACTTCGTCATCGTCGAGAGCCAGACTCGCCCACTGGGCTCGGGGCGTTCCGGCGAAAAGCTCCACCGAGCGCCTGATCCGGTCATCCACCTCATCAGCCGGAATCTCAACATGGAAGACTCCAGCCCCCAGCTGGACCTGCTGGGCCACCTGGACCCAGGACGTGGGCCCTCGCTGGCGGCGAGAGAGGATCACCGTGGGCGCCAGGCCGCTCTCTCGAGCCAGAAGGAGCACGACCGGCAGATCCTCCATGCGCTCCATGTCCTCCACCAGGAGCGACGCCTCCCCGGCCGGCACCCCGAAGTGGGAGGCCATGAGCTGGACGTAGACCGAACTCAACCCGGGCTGGACCTGCTGCGCCTGGGCTGGGGCCGGCATACTCGGGGCGCCGGCCAGGGCGAGCCCGACCGCAACGACGAGGGCACGCACGACTCCCTGGTGACTCAACGATTCTGGATCTGGATGCTCACGCATGATGCACCGGCCTTGAAGCAGGATCCGGCAGATGGGGCGCAGACGGTGGCGCCCGCCGCCTGATCCGAAAGTACGATGCCATGCCCAAAAAAGAAACGGGACCGAGCCGCCTGGTGACGACCCGGTCCCGCAACCTCCGATGGAACCGGAGGCACCGCTGCGCTATGACCCTCAGTTCAGGCGCACGCCCGCATCACCCTCGGCGGAGACGGTGAAGGGCATCCACATTCCAGACGCCGCATGCCCGGTCACGTAACAGATCAGCGCGAACTCGCCGGCCTGATCCGCGGTGAAGGTGATGGTCTCGCTCTCGCCCGGCAGGGTGGACTCGGTCATGGAGGTCGGGTTCGAGGTCACTGCACCGTCGAAGACCGGAACCACCTCACTGAAGTTGTTCGGCCAGGTGGCCTGGATCTCGCCCACGCCGACCGAGTGACCCATGTTGGGGTCCTCATTGACCAGCGTGATGGTCACCTCGTAGCCCTCGGGCACCACCACTTCACCAGCACCGCCGTAGATCCCGTGGAAGTTCCAGTAGTTGTTGGCGGACGTCGTCCCCGCCACCAGCTCGATCTCCACGGTCTCGGCGTCATGATCCACTTCGAACCAGCCCGGAGTCTCCAGGGCTGCCGGCTCGGCCGGCTGCTCGGCGGGAGCGTCCATCTCCGGCGGCGGCTCGGGGTCCCCACACGCTGTGAGTCCGATGCCGACAAAAAGCGCCACAGTGAGAGTCTTGATACGCATGTTTTAATGCCCTTCTGTTCTGGGTGGTTGAATCGTACGGGTCCTGTCGTGGCTGGGATACACCGCACCCCTCTGCGATTTCCACAGCTTGGTAAGATATCATTCCACACGGCTGGAAGGAAGGGCGGGCCCAACCGGGGCACGGTCCTCAGGAGGAGGCGTAGGCCGCGTTCTCCTCGATATAGCCGGCGGTGAGGTCACACCCCAGGGCCTGACCCCGTCCCCGGCCCACGTCCAGATCGATCCGGATCTCCACCGGATCGCCACCCAGCAGCTCCCGGACCCGGGACTCGTCGAACTCCACGCTCTGTCCGGCCCGGATCACCTCGACCCCCTGCACCGACGCCTGCACCCGCTCGGGTTTGATCCGGCACCCCACGCACTTCCCCACTGCCATGAGGATCCGACCCACATTGGGATCGGCCCCGTAGGCCATGGTCTTGATGAGGGGACTCTCCACCACGCTCCGGGCCACCTGGCGGGCCTCCGACGGGTCGGCGGCACCCTCCACCTGGACCCGCACCAGCTTCGTGGCCCCCTCCCCGTCCCGGGCCACCTCCTCGGCGACCCGGGTGCAGAGGGCATGCAGAGCGGCGCCGAACGCCTCCGGATCCACCTCACCGGCTTCCCCGTTGGCCAGCGCCACCACCATGTCCGATGTGCTGGTGTCGGTGTCCACCGAGAGCACGCCGAAGGAGGCGCGGCTGGCCGCCTGGAGCGCCTCGTGGAGCCGGGGCGTCTCCATCTCCGCGTCGGTAAAGAGATAGACCAGCATGGTGGCCATGTTCGGGGCGATCATGCCGGCCCCCTTCCCCACTGCGGTGACCACCGCGTCACCCACCTGCATCGAGAACACCTTGGGTCGCGTGTCGGTGGTCATGATGGCTCGGGCCGCCGGCCACGGATCGGTGCCGAGATCCTGGCCCATCCCCTGGATTCCGGTCCGGATACGGTCCATGGGGAGCCGACGTCCGATGACGCCTGTGGACCCTACCAGGACCATCTCCTCGGGCACGTCGCCATGGGCGCCGAGCTCGTGCGCCGCCAGGCGTGCCATCTCCCTGGCGTCCTCCAGTCCGGCCTCGCCGGTGGCTACGTTGGAGCAGGCTGAGTTCACCACCAGGCCCTGCAGCCGTCCCTGCCGGATCCGCTCTCGGCCCAGGACGATGGGTGCTCCGGGAAAATGGTTGCGGGTGAAGAGGGCGGCGGCAGCGGCCGGGCGGCGCGACACGAAGAGGGCCAGATCATTGTCCGAGGGCTTCAGGCCCACGTTGCGGCCGGCGGCCAGGAAGCCCCGGGGGAGCCGGGGCTCATTCATGAAGGGGTGGTCTGATTGCACAGGGCGTCAGTGGGTGGGGCCGGAAAGGTCGGTGGCCATGCGTCGGAAGAGGCGCGCGTGTCGGCGGCGGCCAGCCGCCTCGGCCTTCTCTGCCAACCGCAGGTATCGTCGAATCCGCTCTTCAATTGAGAATGGCATCGTCGTCTTCCGGTTCGGGACCCAGCCCGTGGGTCTGACGGTTCGTCATTGGGAGGCTTGACCTCACCTGGACCTACGGGCCGGGACCCCATCCGGTTTCAGGCCACGGGTCGCTCAGGCCTTGTAGAAGCGCTCGTGGATGATCCGGCCGTCCTCCCAGCGCTGGACAGCCACCTGGTCATACTTCTGGTGCCCCCAATCCTTGTGGACGTAGTCGAAGTGCCACTCCACCATGCTCACCCCATCGCCCACGGCCACGGCCTTCAACTGGACGTCGTGGAGCTCGGTGATGGACGAGAAGAAGTCCTCCTCCCGCTTGCGGTTCACCGCCTTGCCCTCGAAGGGCTCGTCGGCGCCTTCCTGCATGACCACGTCCTCGTGGTAGAACTTTTCGAAGGCCTCCAGCGCCTGGCCTTCCAGGATCATATCGTTCAGAGTTTCGACTTTCTCGGCGATCTCGGTGTCTACTGCAGTACTCATTCAGTTGCTCCTTATGTCTCGTTTCAGGTGTTTACGTGACTGCAGGCTTGGGGTCTTCGAAGCTGCTCCGCACCGCATCGAGAGCGTGCAGGAACCGCTTCATCTCATTCTCGTCCAGGGCCTGAAAGGCATCCTCCTCGGCCCGGACCAGTGGTTCGTCGAGCCGGGCGAGCAGCTCCAGACCAACCCGCGTGATGCTGGCCAGAACCCGCCGGCGATCCTCCGTGCAGCGGGTCCGCTCCACCCATCCGGCCTCCTCGAGCCGGTCCAGGAGTCGGGTGACGCCCGGGGTACGCTCGATCATGCGTTCGGCCACGGTGAGGGTGGGAAGTCCCTCCTCTCCGGCACCTCTCAGGATGCGGAGCACGTTATACTGCTGGAGGGTGATCCCCTCGCCGGCCACCGTATCGGTCAGGTGGCGGCGCAGGAGGTCGCTGGTTCGCAGGAGCCCCACAACCGCTTTCTGACTCGCTGAGCGGAAGGGGCGGCTGCGATGCAACACGTCTGCCAGTTCACTTGAATTGTTCATCGTGGCATTAACGTACCAGCATATGCTTGATGTGTCAAGCATTTTTGGCTGGGCGGCGAAGGCGACCGATCTTCCGGCAATCCGCACGCCCCGTTACCACCCCCGGCGCGCCACCTCCGCCTCGGCCGCCAGGTATCCGAAGGCGGGCCACTGCTCCGGCTCCTCCAGGATCCGGCCCATGAGCGCCCGGGCTTCGGCCTCCCTTCCCTGCAGCAGGTGGTGCATGGCCACCCCGTACGCCAGGGTGGCACCACCCAGCGATCCCATCTCGGTCTGGTCCAGAAGCTCCTGTCCTTCCTGGTCGCCCCGGAAGAGGTGGAGGAGCCGGAGGTAGCTCTCGTTCTCGATGACCTCCTCAGCCACGGGAAGCTCCTGCAGGAGTGCGTTGGCCTCCTCCACGTTCCCGGTGCGATGACGGGCCAGGTAGAGCCAGTAGGAGGTAGCCACCTCCAGGTCTGGATTGCCCAGCTCCGATTCCACCGAGACCTCCAGGCAGGCTTCCCACGCCTCCCTTGCCCCTTCCCAGTCGCCTTGCAGATAGCGGGCCAGGCCCAGGTGGTACCAGAGGTTGAAGTGGAGCGTGCTGAGCGGCACTCCCAGCACGTTGGGAAGCCCGTCCGGCTCCACCCGGTCCTCGGCCTGGAGCGCCAGCTCGAGCCCTTCCTCCAGATCCTCCCGGGCACGAGCGGGATCCCGCACGGTCAGGTATCGGTGCCCCCGATGCCGATGGAAGCGAGGATCGTCGGGAAAACGCTCCAGTCCCTGGGTGAAGGTCTCGATGGCCTCCCGGTACTTGCCCAGGTATGCCTGCCTTCGTCCCACCCAGATCCAGTTCTCCGGCACCTCCGGATGGGCCTCCAGGTCGGCCCGGGCCTGCACCAGGTCCTCCTCCCGCGACGCCCGCAGCTCGGGGTCCAGGGGCGGGGGGAAGAGCATCTCGCCAAGAAAGGAAACCGCCTGGGCTCCCTCCGCCCGGGCCTCCGGTGGGATGGTGATCTCGGGTCCTCCGCCTTCTACGCGGGAGGCTTCATCGTCGGGGGCACAGGCCGAAGCGACCAAGACGAGGACTACCGTCAGGGGGAGCGCTGAGGTCCTCCAGAGCGACGACAAGGCGGAGGCCCGGCGATCGAACCGGTTGCACCCGGCGAGGGCCGGGACGAATACGTCTGGGGTTCTCATGGGTTCAGCGTCCCTCCACCGGCCCCAGGTACCGGTCCAGCCAGTCCAGCGATTCCTGGATCAGCGTGGGCCGGGGCACGAAGTGGCCGCTCTCGGCGAGGACGAAGCGCTTGTCCTCGGGCGGTGTTCCGAGCAGGTCGAAGAAGGGCCGCGTGTGGGTGTCCGGGGGTATGAACCCGTCCAGCCGGCCGTTCAGCATGAGCACCGGCGTCGTGACTCGGGAAAGATAGTTCAGGGGGTCCACCTCGGGCAGCGGTCGGTAGTCCAAGACACCTGCCACGTGCAGGACGGCGGCACTGATCCGCGGCTCCTGAGTCAGCACCAGCGGAGCATAGTGCCCGCCCCAGCTCCAGCCCAGATAGGCGAGCCGGCGTGCATCGATGCCGTCGCGAGTCTCCAGGTAGTCGATGGACCGCATGACGTCCTGGACGTACCGGACATAGCGATCGCGGACGGCGTGGCGCCCCGTGAATCGTTCGGAATCATGCCGCTCGAGCGTCCCCTCGAAGACGACGAAGGCGAAGGCGCGTCCGCTACGGACGACGAATTCCTGGTGCTGCGCCGACTTCTGGTCGATAGACGTGAGGACGCCGGCGCCGGCGCCGGGCCAGTAGACGACCGTCTGAAAGGGCCCCGAGCCGGTCCTGGGTAAATAGAGGTGCAGCAGGACCCGGTCCCCGCCGTATGCAGCCTCGAAGGAGACCGTCTCACGGACCCAGTGGCGGGCCGTATCCACCGCTTGCAGCCGCGGCTCCAGCGGTGCCGGATCGTACGCGAACATGCGGCGGTAGATCTCGAACTCCTCGTCGCTGGGCGGGGAGGCCATGGCCCGGAAGTCCGGCACCGAAGGCGGCTCCAGGGGAGCCAGCGCCCGCTCCAGGCCGGCGTCCCCGTCCGGGTAGGTGACGAGCCGGATCCCGTTCGTGGGCGCGCGGTCGAGGGCCGGCCGAGGTAATGACGTGTGGAGCGCCATGTACTCGGGGTCGTCCCAGCCGCCGCCCAGGATGTGGCGATCCTCGCCCACCGCGTTGTACGTCCACTCGCGGACGTTCCCCGCCATGTCAAAGGTCCCGAAGGGACCCATGCCGGCGTGCTCCCCCACCGGCGCGGGCCCATCTGAGTGGAGGTTGCTCCGCGGGATCACGTGCTCGGGGAAGAAGGTCGAGCCGTAGGCCCGGCGCCAGTGGTGAACGCTGGGGAGTGACTTCCCCGCGAACCTCGCGTACGCAGCAGCCTCGTACCAGCTCACCCCGCCTACCGGATAGACTTCCTGGCCTTCCAGGTAACCACCCACCTCCCAGGTGCTCGGGCCCGGTCGGCCCGTCCGATCGGTGAATCGTGCCACGGCCTCATCCCACGCGAGCGTGTCTCCGTCCAGCACAAACGGGTGCTCCCAGTACTCCGGGTTGCGGTAACCGCCCGCGTCCACGAAGCGCTGGTACTCCCGGTTGGTCACTGGATGGCGGTGCATGAAGAAGTCGCCCAGCTCGATCACCTGGCCGTCGATGGACTGGGTCCCCCCCGGGATCCGCACCATCTCCTCCGGAAGCCGCTCCGGCGGGTCGAAGATGAAGGTCGGAAATTCCTCGAGATAGTCGTCCGGGACCGTGTACATCGGCCGGTATCCCTCCATCTCCAGGCGCAGGACCGACGCGCCGAGGGGCAGCCGGAACGTGTCCAATGGCGTGGTTCCCAGTACCTCCCAGGGCGCCTCGGCATCGGCGTACGGCCTGCGGGCGACCTCGGCACCCGTCGGATCCGACTGGAGCTCGGGCCACAGCCAGGTGAACTGGGGCAGCAACCGCGCCAGGTCGGGATCGTCGGGGAGGATGGCCTCGGCCCTGCGGGCGATGGTCCAGGCGCTGTCGTACGCTCCGTCCCGGACCAGCTCCTCGATCTGGGGGATGGCGTGGTCGCGGACCCAGGC
>PWLA01000218.1 GCA_003559555.1 Gemmatimonadota bacterium
CGGGCCTCGGACGCCATCGTGCTGAATGTGGCCGTAGATGCGGGCGATGAGTTGGAAATCCTTGTGCCCCATCTCGTGCATCACGGTGTACTGCTGGACGGGTGCGCCGCGGTCCGTCGTCCTGGATAACAATGCGCCAGCCGCCGCCGGTCTCCTCGAACGAGACGCGCACCCGGGAGGCGTCGGCGTGCCGGAGGGCGTTGGACAGCGCTTCCTGAACGATCCGGTAGGCTGCAAGCTCGGTGTCCCGAGAAAGGACGGGCTCCCTCCTGGAGGCCTCCACTTCGATCCGTACCTCCGAGCGTTCGCGGAGTTCTCGGGCGTGGGCCTGCACTGCAGGTACGAGTCCCAGATCGTCGAGCGCAGGAGGGCGGAGCCCACGAGCGATCCGGCGTAGACCCTCGACCGCGGCCTCCAGATCGTCCCGCACCTGGTCGAGCTGCTCGGCCAGCCCCTGTCTCTCGGGAGAGTTCCCGAGGACGCGGAGGTGAAGGCTGATCGCGGCGATCCGCTGCGCGGTGTCGTCGTGGAGTTCCCGGGCGATCCGCGCTCGCTCGGCTTCTTGCGCCGTGAGCGCGTGCGCGGCGAGCTCTCGGAGCCGCCCCCGGTATCGAGCCGATTGTTCAAGCATGGCGTTGAATGCCTGGATGATTCTTCGTAGATCCCGATCCGCCACCGGAGATATGGGGACGCGTGGCACCGAATCTCTGCCGGGGACGCTACGTGCAGTCTGTTCCAGGTCCTGCAGAGGTGCCAGTGCCAGCCGGATCAACGCGGCGTTCGCTCCGAGAGTGAGGAGAAGGACGCATAGGCCGGACCCGACCCACACCAGCGCGTTCGCCGGCGCTGCGGACGCATCCACCAGCCCTCGCGTGAGCCAGGCGGTGAGGAGTACCGCGATCGTCACGATGACGATGTTGGCCAGAAAGACCTTGTAGAACAGAGGAACTCGCAGGAGGCCGATCACGACCCTGTGGAGGACGCCTCGCAACCCTGGCTGATCCCTGTCCTTTGCGGCGACCGGGTCGCCCGAGGTGGTGTCTGGACATCGGCCGTTGATGCCGGCCTCGCTGGAAGCAGTCGGTTCCGCCTTCTCAAGCTTGATCATGCTGTGCACTCCGGTGTCCCGCAGCCGCGGCGGCCCGGGCCTGGATCCCGGACCAACGCGGTGCAGGGACAGCTAAGAGGGGTCGACTGCGGTACGCTTTGGAGTGCCTACGGGATCATCCGGGGGCGTGCCTGGATGATGCCCTTGGCGCCCCTCTCGGCATCGACCATCTCGTGGTCGACCATGACGTACTTCCCGGCCTCGGGGACGATGAACTCCACCACCGCCCCGTTGCTGGCGCCCAGGAGGACGGTCTGCATTCCACGCCATTCGTTCTCCACGTTCCCTTCGTACCACACCCGGTCAAAGATGCCGCCCACCACATGGAAGGACGACATGTCGTTCGGCCCCACGTTGAGGACGTACAACCGGACTCGCTCACCCTCCACGGCGTCCAGGGGATCCACCATGTGGCGATCCCGGTGTCCGTTGAAGGCCACGATGGAGGGATTCCTGGCCTGTGCCGCGTCCAGGTCGTAGACGTAGGTTCCGTTGTCGTCCTGGGTCAGGTAGAATTCCGACTGGACGATCACGTACTCCCGATCGACGATGTCATCGGTAGGAAACCCGTCTCTGGGGGACACGACAACAGCCCCGTACTGTCCCATGGCCATGTGCTGGAGCATGCTCGGCGTGCCGCAGTGGTAGAGGTACACGCCGGGGTAGTTGGCGACCCACTCGAAGCGAATCGTCTGGCCGGGGGCAATGCTTCGCCACTTGTCGTCGGCGGCGACGGTGCCCGAGTGGAGGTCCATGGAGTGGACCATGGGCATAGTGGCTGGAGTCGCCTTGTGATAGTCGTCCTCCGCGAGCTGGCTCAGGAAAGGCGCGCCACCGTTGGCCGGTTCCGTGACCTGAACCGCCTCGTTCGAGCGGTTCTTCATTGTGAAGATCACCCGGTCGCCCTCGCGAACGTGGAGGACCGGGCCCGGAACGCTCCCTCCGAACGTCCAAGCTTCGTAGCGCACGCCATTGGCCACCTCCACCTCCTGCTTGACCACGTCGAGGCGCACCTCGTGGGTTCGGTTTCCTGGCTCGAGAGGGGCGAGGTGTGGCGCCAGGGTCAAGGTGCTACCTACGGCGGGAGGTCCGGCGTACTCTTCTTCGAAGACCTCCGCTTCGGGGGTGCCCCAGACCATCCCAACACTGCGGGCTGCCGCCTCGGTGTCGGGGACTTCACACCCTATCGCGAAAAGGAGAGTGACGAGGGCGAGCACGATCCCGCCCGGCCTGCGAGCGCCAGGGGAGCCAGTCATGGTGTGTAGCATCTATGCCTCCTTCCGGTCCCGAGCCGAGAGTCGCTCAGGTTCGACCAGGAGCCGGTTTATCCCTTAGGTCCACCCCCGAGTCCCGGGGGCCCCCGGAGGATCCGGGTGCGTACATCCAATGTGCCACGCTGGAGCCTGCAGTTCTGTCGGGAGGCATCCCCCATGGTCTGTGGGGGTTTCCACTACATGTGGTTGGTAAAGTCATGGACACCGCACGGGCTGATGCCGCACGGCAAGTGGGACAGCTCGGCCTAGGCGGAGTGCGACCCGCCGCCTTCGGACGAGCAAACGCTGAGCACGCAGACGGGCTCGCCCGTGCGCGGACACCGGTCCTCGACTGGAATGCCGACGATCTCCTCGGTGAACCCAGCCACGAACTGGCAAACACCGGGAAAGTCGCGTGCGTACTCGGCGAGAGGGCAGGTGAACCCGATGATCTCCGCTGAGTCCCCCGTCTGTCGTACGCTCTCCCGACCGCCCAGCTCCCGCAGGAGCCGGAGAGCCGTGTCCAAGGGATCGAGAGTGGCATCGTCATCGTCCCTCTCCGATCTCATCATCGCCCGTGCGAGGCGGGCTCCGGCGTCCCGCAGAAGGAGACTCATGCGCTCCTCGTCCGGGCTGGCTTGGAGTGCCGCGAGGACACTGCGGAGAACCTCTTCCCGGTTCCCTCGGAACGTCGCTTCTCCAGCCTCGGTCAGCCCGTAAGTCGTTGCGGGGCGACCCTTGCCTCTCCGGACCCCGGACTCCTGGATCAGACCATCTCGCATGAGGCGGTCCAGTTGCTTTCGAACTGCGGTGCCCGAGATGGAGAGTGCTTTGGCCAGCGTCGGAGCGGACCGCGGCTTGGCCCGGAGGAGTCGGAGGATCTCGGCGCCGGTCGAGTCGGGGGAGGGGGCTCTTGGAGTGGGACTGGAGGTCATCGGTCAGAATCGGTTGGAACGGGCGTTGATGTCCACTACATAACGAAACCTAACGGTTGACAAAGTGTCGCGACACCCCGATCTTCGGTGCACCTGGGCTGGTGGGACTACGTGCACCTTGGCCTCCGCTGGTCCAGCACTGACGACGAGCCCCTGTAGGGCCGTATCGATCACCTGTTCACCTGGAGTCGTGCCGGATGGTGTCGGAAACGGAGGTCCGCGAGGTCCTCGCCGCGGTCCCGTATCCCGGACTGAAGCGCGACATCGTATCGCTTGGCCTGCTCCACTCGGTGACCGTGGCCGAGGACGAGGTTCAGGTCAGCCTCTCCGTGTCAAGTGAGCGGGCAGAGGTCCCCGGGCTGTTGCGCTCCTCCGTCGAGAAGGCGCTGAGAGAGAACGGAGCCGGGCGCGTGAAGGTGGACATCGTAGTCCCAAGCCTCGGCCGCGCCAAGGGGAGGGGATCCCTGGGCCGACCGAACGGGAATTTCCGGAGTGACGCACGTGGTGGCCGTGGGTGCGGGCAAGGGTGGAGTGGGAAAGAGCACCGTGGCGGTGAATCTGGCCCTCGCGTTCCAGGACAGAGGAATGTCGGTGGGCCTCCTGGACGCGGACATCTACGGCCCGTCCATCCCCATGCTCCTGGGGCTGGAGGACGGAAACCGGCACATCCAGGTGACCGAGGAACGTCACATCGTTCCCCTGGAGGCCCACGGGCTCTCGGTGGTGTCGTTCGGGTTCTTCCTGGGGCCTGGCTCTCCCGCGGTCTGGCGAGGCCCCATGGTTGCCAAGGCGGTGAAACAGTTCTCCCGAGGCGTGCGCTGGCCGCATGTGGACGTGCTCGTGGTCGATCTTCCTCCCGGCACGGGCGACGTTCCCCTGTCGCTGGCGCAGAACGTGGTGGTGGACGGGGCGGTGGTGGTCACGACTCCCCAGCGCCTCGCGGTCCAGGAGGCGGAGAAGGCCATCCAGATGTTCGACAAGCTCGGCGTGCCGGTCCTGGGCCTGGTGGAGAACCTGAGTCACGCCGAGTGCGCGTGTGGGAGACGATCGCACCCGTTCGGGAGGGGCGGCACTGCACGGTTGGCGGAGGAAACCGGGTGCCCGGTCATCGGCCAGGTGCCCTTCGACGACACTCACGTCGAGGGGGGGGACCGCGGCGTACCGGCCTTCGTCACGGTGCCGTCCGGTCCAGCCGTCTCGAGGTTCAGGGCGATGGCGGAAGTGCTTTCGGGGGAGCTCCGAGCACGCGTCCGCTCTACGGGCAGTGCGAGGTCAGAGGGATGAGCCCTATGGCCACCGGTGCGGTGGGTTCGACCTCGGGACCTCCGCCGGGTGTGGCGAGGGGTGCTGCCGCGGAGGCTGCCCCCCCCTTCCGTCTTCCGGGAGAGCACTTCACGGCGGGGATCCTCTTTCTGACCGCCGGGGCGGTGGGGCTTGTCCTGGTCGCGCCGGAGCTCGCACGAGGGCTGCACCTGTCACCGCGGGTCGTCGCCGTGACCCACCTGTTCACCCTGGGATGGATCACGACTTCCATCATGGGCGCCCTCTACCAGTTTCTCCCGGTCGCGGTGGGGCCGTCGATCCGCTCGGTCCGGCTGGCCCACGTGAGCTTCTGGCTGTATGTCCCCGGTCTTGCCGGGTTCGTGGGCGGGATGGCTTCAGGCTGGTCGGTGGCGATGATCGCAGGCGCGCTCCTATTCTGCAGCGGATTGGTCCTCTTTCTGGCCAACCTAGGACTCACCCTGGCGGCCGCGAACCGCCACGACGTCACGTGGTGGGCCCTGGCCTGTGCGGCGGTCTTCCTCGGTGTGACGGTCATCCTGGGCCTGGCCCTGACGGGGAACCTGTACTGGGGTTACCTGGGGGCCGACCGACTCACCGCGTTGGGGGCGCATATCCACGTGGCGCTGGCGGGCTGGGTTCTGCTCGTCATGATTGGAGTGGCCCAGCGCCTTCTGCCCATGTTCCTCCTGAGCCACGGGGTGGGGTCCCGCCTTGCGCGCCTGGCCATCGTCCTGGTGGCGTCCGGAGCCGGAATTCTCGCTGGTCTGCACCATGGACCGCCGCTGGTCAGCGTCTGGCTGCCGGCCGTCCTGCTGGCTGGAGGGCTCATCGCCTTTCTGGCCCAGGCCAGAGCTTTCTACACCCATCGGCATCGACCGAAGGTGGATGCAGGGATGAAGCTGGCGGGGAGCGGACTTCTGCTGCTCGTGGGCGGGCTTCTCCTTGCACCCTTTGTCTTTCTCGGTCCTCCGTCCCCGCGGATTGTCACAGCCTACGGGGCGGCGCTGGTCCTGGGGATGAGCCTGTTTGTCGCGGGTCACTACTACAAGATCGTGCCCTTCCTCGTCTGGTATCATCGGTTCGGGCCCCTGGCAGGGATGCAGAAGGTCCCGGGGGTGAGCGACCTGTATTCCCGAAGGTGGGCCGACGTCGCCCTCGTCCTCCTGCTGGCGGGAGCGCTGGGGATGGTCCTGGCCGTCCTGGCAGGATCGGGCCCCGCAGCGGTCTCCGCAGCGCTGGTGTTCCTGGCCGGCGCTGGGACCGAGGCGATCCAGATGGGCCTCCTGTCCAGGAGAGCGCCATGACCGAACGCTTTGATCTCGTCGAGGACTGGGGGTCCGGGGATGGATCCGGTGAGGGACCGCCCTCCGAGGCCCTTCTCATGGATGCGCTCCGGACGGTCATCGACCCGGAGATCGGCCTCGACATCGTGACGCTGGGCCTCGTCTACGACGTGGAGATCGAGCACGGGAAGGTGGCGGTCACCTATACCCTCACGACGCCCGGCTGCCCCCTTGAAGCTCATATCACCAGCGCCATCGTGGGTGCCCTCTCTCGCGTGCCCGGTGTCCACGAGGTGGAGCCGGACCTGGTATGGGATCCCCGTTGGCACCCCGACATGATTCAGGAGGGCGCGTGGTGAGTCAATCAGACAGACCGGACAGAGATGAACGCATGAGCAACAGACGAGCAGACACCGAGACGGCGCGTCCGGCCGAGCTGGACGCGATCCCCGACAAGGCCGTGGTGCACCTGGACGTCCGGGACGACCTCCGGCAGGGAAGGGAGCCGTTCCGCCGGATCATGAACGCCCTGGAGGAGGTTCCCGAGGCAGGCGTCCTGACGGTACGGGCCATCTTCGAACCGGTGCCGCTCTACAGGGTCATGGCGACCAAGGGACTGGACCACTGGACCGAGCAACTCGGGAGCGAGGACTGGCGGGTGTGGTTCTTCCCCGCCGGGGCCGAACTGGGCAACGAGTTCGCTACAGGTGCAGCGTCCGCGTCGCCGTCCTCCGTTGCAGGGGATCCGGCGGACCGGGAAGCCCCCGAGTCCGGCGAAACCGTCTTGGATGTACGGGGCCTGGAGCCCCCCGAGCCGATGGTGCGCACGCTCGCGGCCCTCGAGGAGCTCGCCCCCGGCGAAACCCTGATCCAGGTCAATGTGCGGGTGCCCAGATTCCTTCTGCCGAAATTGGCGGAGCGCGGCTTCCGCTACGACGTCCTGGAGGAATCTGACGAGAAGGTCCGGATCGCCATCCGCCACGACGCGGGAGACTGACGCCTCGCCTCCGCCGACCACGCCCCCCTTCAACATGAAAGGAGATAGACCATGGCTACCAACGAACGCGTAATCGACGTACGTCCCATCCCTCCCCGCGAGAAGCACCCCACGATCTTCCAGACGTTCGAGGCATTGGCTCCGGGCGAGTCCTTCATACTGGTAAACGACCACGATCCGAAGCCCCTGCGCTACCAGTTCGAGTACGAACACGAAGGGGAGTTCGGTTGGACGTACCTGGAGGAGGGGCCAACCGTCTGGCGAGTGGAGATCTCCCGGAGGGGGACGTGATGCGGTTGGGACTCAGCAGTCTGGCGGCGCCGGAGGCCGACCTCCGTGAGCTGGTCGCGGCCTGCGAACGGCGCGGAGTCACGGCCCTGGAGCTGGAGGCCAGCCCGGGGGTGAGCCTGGAGCACCTGGCCGAGGAAGGCTTGCCGGGGCCCGGAGACGACGCGGCGTCCGGCACCCAGGTGGACGTCGTGGGGGTCCGCACACGTGTGGAAGACGACATTGCGGAGTCTGCGGCGGCTCTAGCGACCGCGAGCGGCGTGCCTCTTCTGCTGGAGGGCGGCAACCTCGACCAACGACTCAAGGAGGTCCACCGGCTCATCCGGACTGGTGTGGACGCCCGCCTGGTCGTCCGGGGGGACCGGGCCGTGGGCGAGGCCGAGCGGGCGCTGAGGGAGGGCGTGCGTCTCGCATGGGACGTGGCCCCGGCCGAGACGGATCTGGCGTGGGACCTTCCCCGCCTGGAGTCATCCCTCGGCCGTGGGGTGAGCTACATCCGTCTCCTCGGCGGAGGGCCGGAGTCGGCAATGCAGGAAGGGCTCGGAATCGGGGCCCTCATGGGTCGGCTGGGACTGGCGGGCTTCCATGGTCCGCTGATCCTGGCCCCGAGCTCCGCGAGGTACCGGGTGGCATGGGAGCGGTGGGTGGGTCGTCGGGGAGGCTGGGGGTGCGGCGGCACGACCTCCGACCCGGTGTCCCTTTCGGCTGGAGCGTCGCCTTCGGGAGGGTCCCCATGAGCCGTAAGCAGATCGTCGCTCTCGACGTCCGTCCCGTGGAGCCGAAGTACCGATTCGAGAAGATCATGGGTGC
>PWLA01000287.1 GCA_003559555.1 Gemmatimonadota bacterium
AATGTGGAACAGTTGGTGCTCGGAGGGCATTCCGTTCTGCATTTTGCCCGGAAACCGGGGGAAATGTCGAACGGAACGTTGCGGAGGGGGAAGAATTCGACATTTTCCCCGGGTTGGGGGGCCATCTCGGGTGGAACAGGGGTGGTGGTTCCTTGGAAGACCGTGGACAAATCCGACCCACACGGTTTTCGGCGCATCAGCCAACTCCAGGTCCGACTGGCCGTTCACCGGGCAATGGTGGTCCCCAGGAGGTGAACCACGTCAAAGAAATCCTGGGCCCGGCACTCTTCGCAGAGCACCTGGCGGCCGCTGACGGCCTCACCGGTCTCCACGTGCAGGAGCCGGGCGCTCAGCGTATGACTGGTGCCGAAGGCGCCGATGCTCCCCAGGAGGACGTAGTCGGCGTTCAGCATCTGGCCCATCTCCAGGCCGTGGGGCTCGGTGATGCCCCGGGCGCTGAGGTCCAGTTCGGCCAGGAGATCATCGATCCGGATCCGCTCCACCAGACGAACGTGCTCCACGTTGGCCAGTTGCGTCGTGAGGAGCTCGGCCACCATCCGGGCCATCTGCTCGTCCTGCACCACCTCGGCGGCACCATCCCGATCGTCGAAGGGCAGGATGGCCATGGTGACGGGCGAATCCGGGGTGATGGCCGGCGAGTCCTCCCCCAGGACCCGCAACCGGCCCGAGAGACCCGGAAGCTCGTCGGTCATCTCTTCGGCAGCCACCGGCTGTCGGTAGGCCATCTCCCAGATGGCCACATCCCCCCCATCGGATCCCACGGCGAGGCGGTCGTTCTCCGGGCCGATGGCCAGGCGGTTCACCTCGGCAGGGGCGGTGACACGGGCCCCGGACTCCCCCCCTCGCAGATCCATCAGGGTCACGTTGGCCCCCTCCGCCACCACCACGTGATCGTTGCCGGGGCCCACCGCCAGCTCCTCGATGACTCCGTCGGCGAAGGCCAGGGCCTTGATCTCGGCGCCGGAGTGCCAGTCGAAGACCAGGATCCGGTCGCGTCGCTCCAGATCTCCCGGGCGGGCAGGCCCCCGGAGGCCGCCCCTGGGCAACGCCACCTCTTCCAGCGCCACCACCAGGATGTTGGCACTCCGGTCCGCACCCACGCTGTGCACCACGGTGCGAGAGCCGTGGAGCTCATCGCTCTGCAGCGTGATCCGCCGGATGGACTCCAGGGTGGCGGGATTCCACGCCGTCACCTCGCCGCGTCGGGTGACGGCGATGAGCTGTCGACCCCTCCGGTCGAAGCCCAGATGGAGGAGGTCGTCCACATCACCCCGAGCGTCGATGACGCCGATCCGCTGGCGGGTGGGAAGGTCGAAGATCTCGATCTCCGAATCCCGTGTGGCCACCGCCAGATATCGGCGCCCGGCATCCAGGGTGAGCGCTTCCGGGCGGGCCCCCAGCTCCAACCGGGCCGTGGGCTCCGGTGAGAGGGTGCCCGTGCGGAAGTCGTGGATGTGGACCGCACCCCTGGCATCCACAGCCACCACGGCGCTGTCACCAACCAGGAATCCGGCAAACTGGATCGCACCGTCGGTGGACCGGACGGCACTGCCGGGTTCCCCTGAGTCCGCCTGCCCTGCCACCACTTCCTTCACGCTCAGGCGCCCATCGTCATCGCTCACCAGCAGCCACCTGCCATCAAAGGAGAAATCCAGCGCCGTGACCGATCCCGGTACCTGAAAGGTGCCGTGAGGAGTGACGGTCACATCCTGCGCGCCGGCGGGAGGAGCCAGGCAGAGGACGAGTGCAAGGAGAAGCGCGCTTGGGGTTGAAGCGAGGGGTTTCATGGGTTCGTCCGTCGTTTGAGGCTCCGGCCCGGCCTTCGTCGGGACTTCTACGGTGCCGGCTCAGTGCCGTTCCGGTATTGGGGACGCAAGGCGCTCAGGCACGGCCGATGGCGGAAAGGCGTGGCGGGCAGTGGCCACGGACCTTCCAACGGATCAGAACAGGAAGCTGACCCCCGCCTGCATCAGGAGAAGGGCACCTCCCCGGTCACCCAGCCCCATCAGGAAGTTTCCCCCCAGATCGAAGGCGGTGGTGCGACTGATGTAGAACTTGAAGCCGCCGTTGACCCCTGCCCAGCCCGTCTCGTTGTCGTCGGTCAGGTCGATCCGGTAGAACTGGGCCCCCAGGTACGGAACGGTGGTGGCGTCTTCCATGAGGAAGGAATAGGTGCCGAACACCCCCATCCCGAATCGGGTGTCGGACACCGTCTGGGACACGTCCCCCTGCTCCACCGTCACCCGGGCGAAGAGAAGACTGGGGAACGCCCCCAGCTCCACGTGGTCCGTCACGAAGTAGCCCACCTTGGTCTTGAACACCCCGGAGGTGAAGGAACCTCCGTCCTGGCCCACGGTCGAGAGGACCGATCCAGTGAACTGGAGCTCCAGGTCTCCGGCCTCCTGCTGGGCCTGGGCCGGTGCGGGCAATGCCCAGAGGTGCGTCCCGACCAGAAGGACCAGGGCTGCGGCCGTGCGTGCCTTCATCCATGCCTCCTTCGGGGAGAACGGCTCAGAGCGCAAGACCGCCGCGTCGACAGGCCGTGGGTGCTGCGGGACACCGGCATGCCGGAAACGAGGGCCCGGCAGCCCCCCCATGGGGCCGCCTGCAGCCAACATGAAGCTCAACACGGTGGCGTGCAAGCCGGTGGCACGAACAGTCCTCATCGGTGCTCCGCTGCCGTGCTCTCCCATCGCGCCTCGCTCGCATGAGGACGACACTCGCGCCACGACGATGAATCTGGCATCTTCCCAGCTGGCAGGACATCCATGGCAGACCGGGCATACGGCCCGGCCCATCCACAACCCGGAGCCGGAATGACCCGTACAACACTTCTGCTCGCGATCCTCTTGGCCTTCGCACTTGCGGCATGCGGCCCCGATGACGGTTCAGAGGCCGACGGTTCCGCCGACCATGAAGCGGCCCCGGCCGAAACCGCCCAGGATGCGTTCTGGGCCAACCTGCACGGGCTCTGCGAGTCCGCTGCCGAGGGAGAGCTCCTCCAGGCTCCCGACGACCAGATCGATCCCGACGCCCGCCTGGTGGTTCACTTCTGGGAGTGCGGCGACGAGGAGATCCGCTTCCCTCTGCACGTGGACGAAAACCGCTCCCGGACCTGGGTCTTCATCCGACACGACGACCACCTGGAGCTTCGCCACGACCATCGCCACGAGGACGGGACCGAGGAGGACAACACCTGGTATGGGGCCACCACCCTCTCAGAGGGCTCGGCGAACCGCCAGGAGTTCGCCACCCAGCGAGGCGAGTCCGTGGGGGGATGGGCCGTGGAGATCGAGCCCGGGGTTCACTTCACCTACGGCACCATGCGGGACCACGAGTGGCGCCATCACCTCCGATTCGACCTGACCCGGGAGGTGGATCTTCCGCCCATGCACTGGGGCCACGACGTGCGCCCTTCCCAGCGGCCGGAGTAGAGCTCAACCCCAGCCGAGGAGCCAACCCAGGGCGAAGTAGGCGGTGAGGGTCACCAGGGTGATGGACAGGAGGTTGAGCCAGACCCCGGCCCGGGTCATCTGCTGGATGGTGATCCGGCCGGACCCGAACACGATGGCGTTGGGCGGCGTGGCCACCGGAAGCATGAAGGCCATGGAGCTGGCCATGGCCGCTGCGGCCATGAGGATGAGCGGATCCACTCCCAGGCCGTAGGCCACCCCGACCATGATGGGCATCCCCATGGTGGCGGTGGCGGTGTTGGAGGTGAGCTCGGTCAGAAGCACGAAGAGGGCGACCACCGCGGCCAGCAGCACGATGAAGGGAACGCCCTCCAGAAACATCACCTGCGATCCGATCCACTCTGCCAGTCCCGACGCCTGGAAGCCCGCCGCCAGGGACAACCCCCCTCCAAAGAGGATCAGGACCCCCCACGGCACCTTCGCCGCCCACTCCCAGTTCAGGGCGAAGGTACGCTCGCTGAGTGAGACCGGAATCATGAAGAGGAGAATCGCACCGGCCATGGCGATCACCGAATCGGTGATCATGGGGAAGTAGCTCTGGAGCCCCGGGATCTCCACGGCGCCGAAATCCTTGGGCTCGCGAACCAGCCATCCCAGGGCGGTGAGAACGAAGACCGTGCCCACCACCTTCTCCCCACGAGACGGAGCGCCGAGTCCGGCCCGTTCCTCCCGGATCGTCTCGCCTACGGAAGGGTCCGGGCTGGCGGCGGGCAAAGGGTGAAGGAGCCGTACCAGGGCCACCCAGGTCAGGCCCAGCATGAGGGCCGCCAGGGGCACCCCCACCGTCATCCACTCGGTGAATCCCACCGTACGATCCAGCATCTGTCCGGCGGCGGCGGCAAAGATGGCGTTGGGAGGCGTCCCGATGATGGTGGCCACCCCGCCGATGGAGGCGGCGTAGGCGATCCCCAACATGAGTGCCGTCCCCAGGGGGCCGTCCTCGGGGTCCACCAGGGTCAGAATGGCGATCCCAATGGGCAGCATCATCACGGTGGTGGCCGTGTTCGAGATCCACATTGACAGAAAAGCCGTGGCCAACATGAACCCCAGCACCAACCGGCGGGGCTGGAACCCCACCGCCGCCACCACGCCCAGGGCGATCCGCCGGTGGAGGTCCCAACGCTGCATGGCCAGGGCGATGAGGAATCCTCCCAGGAAGAGGAAGATGAGCTCGTGGGCGTAGGGGGCCGTGGTCTCGGCCACCGGCATGACGCCCAGGAGGGGGAAGAGGGGCACGGGAAGAAGGGCCGTCGCCGCCAACGGCAGGGCCTCGGTCATCCACCACACCGCCATGAGCGCCGCCACCGCCGCCACGCGCTGGCCTTCCGGCGACAATCCCTCGATCCCGGGCATGAGGAGGAGCGCCACGAAGGCCACCAGCCCTCCCACGAGCCCCACGTAGTCGTAGAGCCCCGCTGCGCCCCGGCTCACCGACCTTCCCAGGCTCGCTGCAGAATCCGACGCACCCCGTCGCGCTCTACCGGTCGTGGGTTGGGATATTCCCTCCGGACGGCCAGCTCGGAGGCGGTGTCCAGGTCTTCGGAGCCGAGACCCAGCTCCTTGAGGGTGGCGCTGATCCCAACCGTGCGGTTCAGCCGCCGGAGCCCGGCCGGTGCCGACTCGGAGCCCAGCGCCCGGGCGATCCGTGCCATGGCCTCGGGCGCGGCGGGTTCGTTGAAGGCCACCACATGGGGCAGGAGAATGGCGTGCACCAGGGCATGGGGCAGGCGGAAGGTGCCGCCCAGGACGTGGGCCAGCTTATGATGAAGCCCCATGGTGGCCAGATCCAGGGCCCAGCCGGCCAGGTGGGCACCGTAGAGGGCCTCGGATCGATCCGGCAGGCTCCGGGGGGCCTCCACGACCCGGGGAAGGGCCCGGGCCAGCACCCCGATGGCCTCCTCCGCCAGGAGGCCCGCCAGCGGCGGGGCATCATGGGCATAGAGCGCCTCTACGGCGTGAGCCAGGGCATTCACCCCGCTGGTGGCACTGGTATCGGGAGGAAGCGTGAGGGTTTCCACCGGATCGTAGATCACCACCCGGGGGGCGACCCCATCGTCCCGCCCGGTGTCCTTCCGACCTTCGTCGCTGATGCCCCAGACGTTGGTCATCTCCGAGCCCGAATAAGTGGTGGGAAGAGCCACGATGGGGAGACCCGCCTCCAGCGCCACAGCCTTCGCCACCCCGATGGCCGAGCCTCCTCCTGCGGCCACGAGCACGTCGGCCTCCAGTCGCCGGGCCTGCGCCTCGGCGGCCCGGGCCACCTGGACGGGAACGTGCAACTCCGCGCCGTCGAAGAGACCGGCGGCCCGGTGGTCCAGTGCGGTGAGGAGTCGATCCGACTGGCGGGCACCCCGCGGCGTGGTGACCACGAGCACTCGGCTCATCCCCAGGCGGTCCAACTCTGCGGCCACCTGCTCCGTGGCCCCCGGAGCAAAGATCACCCGGAGCGGTCGGGTCGTTAGGACGAAGTCGTCCTGAACCATCTTCAGGCCGGAAGCACCCGGTCCATGAGCTCCCGGGTGAAGACGATCTCGTCGTCGTTCACCAGGTGCCCCATTCCCGGGTAGATTCGCGCCGTGACCTGGGCTCCCATCTCCTCGAAGATCCGTGCGGTGTCGTGGACCCGCTCCTCGGGAATGTGGGGATCGCGGTCGCTGCACCCCAGAAAGACGGGCGTGCCGTCCAGAGCCCCCACAATCTCCCACGTGGTGCCCGGCGGCCCGATGAGCCCGCCGCTGTAGGCGACCACCCCTCCGTAACGGGCCGGGTGCCGGTAGGCGAACTCCGAGGTGAGGCATGCACCCTGAGAGAAACCCAGAAGGATGATCCGCTCACGGGGCACCCCCGCCTCCACCACCTCATCCACCAGCGCCCGAATCATGGAAAGGCTGGAGGCGATCCCGGGCTGGTTGGCTTCCCGTTCAGCCATGAACGACTGGGGGTACCACGCTCCACCCCGAGCCGCCGGCGCCAGATAGGTGAACTCGGGCCGGTCCAGGACCGGGACGAGATCCAGGATGTTGCGGGGATCGGCGTTCCGGCCATGAATCATGATCATGGCGGCCCCTCCCTCGCCCAGCGGGGCGCCGCCCAGCGCGACCGGCTGTCCTGCATGGGGTTCGGTCCCCCCGGTGGTGAGGGTCGCTCCGTCGGGTCCAGTGGGATGGGTCATGGTTGGCAATCCGGTCGGGGGTCGACTACTCGTTTTCGTCTTGGATGGGGGGAAGGGCCGCCTCGATCGAATCCCGGTTCTCCTCTTCCCATGGGGGGAGCTTCAGCACCGTTCCAAGCTCCGAGAGATCCTCATCAAGGGTGAAGCCGGGCCCCTCGGTGGCGATCTCGTAGAGGATTCCTCCCGGCTCCCGAAAGTAGATGGAGCGGAAGTACTGCCGGTCCCGGACATCGGTGACCTGGTATCCTCCGCTCCGGAGGCGTTCCTGAAAGGCAAGCTGCTCCTCATCGCCTTTCACCGCCATCGCCACATGGTGCACGGTTCCCAGTCCGTTCACCGCATCCGGGGCATGCTCCGACTCCAACACCTCCAGGTAGGAACCGGGCCCGCCGTTGGCTGCGGCAAGCCGGGTGCGCCGCCCGGTCCGGCCGGCCACCTCGAGACCCAGGACCTCTGTGGCGAACCGGATCGAGTCGGAGGCTCGACGAACTACCAGGGTGACGCCGTGGACCCCCCGCACGGCCGCCTCCGGCTCGACCCCGGGCGAAATCCAGGGGGCACGGGAATCGCCCGTCCCCTCCAGGAGCTCGATGTTCAAGCCGGAGGGGTCCTCCAGCATGAGGGATCGCTCCCCGAACCGCTCGGTCCCGGTGGTGAAGGCCTGGTCCTGCGCCCCGAGACGATCCCTCCAGAACTCCAGCGATCCCACCGGAACGGAGAAGGAGGTGACCGTGATCTGCCCCGCACCGATGGTGCCCACGCGGACGCCCTTCCCGGCGTAGGGAAAGGTGGTCATCAGGGTCGAGGGGTTTCCCCGCTCGTCTCCATAGTAGAGGTGATAGACCCCGGGATTGTCGAAGTTGACGGTCCGCTTGACCAAACGCAGGCCCAGCACCCCGGTGTAGAAGCGAACATCCGGGCTGGGCTCGGCGACCGTGGCCGTGACGTGATGAAGACTTCGGATGGAAGGAGCCATGGTCGAATCAAGCCGGAGGACTGAAAAAACGCGCGACGAGGCGGCCGCCCCTCCACGGCGTCGCCACTGGACCACCGGCATACACGCGGCGATCAATATGAACCGGAACAGGGCCATCCGCCATCAGTCGATCGGCGGTCCCATCCGATCTCCCGCCCCAACCCGGAACGAGAAGGTGAGTTCCGATGCTGCGTCCGCCTGGGGTCACCGCAGCCCCACGAAGGCCTCCGAAACCAGACGCACCGAGCCCGGCAATGGGAATTTTCCGACCGGTAAGGCGGAAGAAACTTCCGGGTCCGTCCCC
>PWLA01000043.1 GCA_003559555.1 Gemmatimonadota bacterium
CAGGGGGTGGAGACATCCGGGACGACCCGGGCAACGCACTTCAACCCTGCATGGCCTCCGGCCCCCTGGGCGGCGACCCGGTCCGGGCCAGCTCCTCCTGTTCTTCCTCGGTGAAGAGCCGCGAGCGAATGATGAAGCGGACGCCGTCCGGCGCCTCCAGCGAGAAGCCGCCTCCCCGCCCTTCCACCACGTCCAGCGTAAGGTGGGTGTGCTTCCAGTACTCGAACTGCTTTCCCCCGATATACCACGGGGTGCCGGCCACCGCGCCCAGGTACACGTCACGCTGGCCAATCCTGAAGTCACTACGCCCGTAGCACATGGGCGAGCTTCCGTCGCAGCACCCTCCCGACTGGTGCAGGAGCAGAGGACCGTGGCGCCCCTCCAGACTTCGGAGGAGCGCCACCGCCTCGTCGGTGGCCGCCACACGGGTGGTGGTGGCCGCCGGCATCAGAAGAACCCCAGCTTCTTGGAACTGTAGCTCACCAGCATGTTCTTGGTCTGCTGGTAGTGCGACAGCATCATCTTGTGGTTTTCCCGGCCGATACCGGACTGCTTGTAGCCTCCGAAGGCCGCGTGGGCCGGATAGGCATGGTAGCAGTTGGTCCAGACCCGTCCGGCCTCGATGCCTCGGCCCATGCGATATGCCGTGTTCTGGTCCCGGGTCCACACCCCGGCTCCCAGCCCGTAGAGGGTGTCGTTCGAGATCTCGAGCGCCTCGGCCTCGTCCTTGAATCGGGTCACCGACACCACGGGCCCGAAGATCTCTTCCTGGAAGACCCGCATCCGGTTGTGGCCCTCGAAGATCGTGGGCTCCACGTAGTAGCCGCCCTCCAGCTCACCGCCGAGGGTGGCCTGCGAGCCGCCCGTCAGGACCTTGGCCCCCTCCTGCCGGCCGATGTCCATGTAGCTCAGGATCTTCTCCAGCTGATCCCGGGAGGCCTGGGCCCCGATCATGGTGTCGGGATCGAAGGGATCGCCCTGTACGATGGCCTCGGTCCGCTCGATGGCCCGGGCCATGAAGTCGTCGTAGATGGAGTCCTGGATCAGCGCCCGGGAGGGGCAGGTGCACACCTCGCCCTGGTTCAGGGCGAACATGGCGAATCCCTCGAGGCACTTGTCGAAGAACTCGTCGTCGGCGGCCATCACGTCCTCAAAGAAGACGTTGGGCGACTTGCCGCCCAACTCCAGCGTCACCGGAATGAGGTTCTCCGAGGCGTACTGCATGATGAGTCGCCCGGTGGTGGTCTCGCCGGTGAAGGCGATCTTGGCGATCCGGTCGCTGGACGCCAGGGGCTTGCCCGCCTCCACCCCGAAGCCCTGCACCACGTTCACGACCCCCGAGGGAATGAGATCGGCCATCATCTCCATGAAGACCATGATCGAGAGAGGCGTCTGTTCGGCGGGCTTCAACACCACCGCGTTTCCGGCGGCCAGGGCCGGCGCCAGCTTCCAGGTGGCCATGAGGAGGGGGAAGTTCCACGGGATAATCTGACCCACGACGCCCAGTGGTTCGTGAAAGTGGTATGCGACGGTGTCGGCGTCCAGCTGCGAGATCCCTCCTTCCTGAGCCCGGATGGCGCCGGCGAAGTAGCGGAAGTGATCCACGGCCAGGGGGAGGTCCGCGTTCGTGGTCTCCCGAATGGGCTTCCCGTTGTCCAGGGTCTCCAGGAGGGCAAAGGTCTCCAGGTTCTCTTCCAGCCTGTCCGCGATCCGGTGCAGGACGAGGGCCCGGTCGGCTGCCGGCTTGCGATTCCACGAGACCGCGGCGGCGTGGGCGGCGTCAATGGCGCTCTCCACGTCGTGTTGGTCGGAGCGGGCCACCTCGCAGATAGTCTGGCCGGTGACGGGTGAGGGGTTCTCGAAGTACTTGCCGCCGGCCGGGGCACGGTACTCCCCTCCAATCCAGTTGTCGTACTTCGCCCGGAGGGGGAGGGCGAGCTTTGATGAGTCCAGGCCGGAGGGAAGCTGGCCCGGTGGGGTTTCGATGGTAGCCATGGTGAGGCACTCCCGGATGAAGGTGGACAGGGCTATGCCATGGTGCACCTCTCGTGCCACCTCCCGGGCCGTCCGGTCGGGGACCAGTCCATATCATAGCCTCTTGCCACGCCAGGGCTTGAAGAGACCGAGCATCCCTGCAACTCAGGCTCACACAGCTGTCCACCCGACCCGGGACAACTTGGCCAGCGAAGCCCGGAGATCCGGGGCGTATTGTCCTTCGACCCTGGCGGACCTCAGAACGAAAACACCCCGAAGAAGACCTTCAGCGAGAAGATGAACTCGTGCTGGGCGTCGGAGCGGCTGAGTCCCTGCTCCTCGTCCACCAGGACGAAGCGGTTGAAGTTGCCGCCGGCCTCCCCGGCCACGCGCACGCCCGCCACGGGAACCTCCAGGCCCGCCCCGTAGTGGACCCGGCCGCTGGTGCCGTCCTCCGGAAACTTGAAACCCACCTCGTCCGGCGGCTCCTCCTGGCCGAAGCGGTACGACTTCCAGCCCAGCCCCACGAAGACGTACGCGCTGCTTCCCAGTTCGCCCCGGCCCGGGTGCACCAGCAGGTCTCCGGTGACGGTGGTGATGCGGCTGGGCACGACGTATTCGTGCGTGGGCCACGCCTCCTCGGGCTGGCCGATGAGGGGGTTTTGCCCGGTGACCCGGGTCTCGAGCCCCACGGTCCGCTCGGCCGTCACCCGCAGGGACACGGGAAGGCCCTCCTGCAGCGCATGCAGCCCCAGGCCCAGCACGCCGCCCCCCTGCAGCTCGGCCCGGGCCGGGGGCAGATCCGATCGGTAGAGCCGAGAGGTGGGAACGAACCAGCCCGCCGACGGCACGGCCCGCACCTCCACCTCCTGGGCATTGAGCGCTCCCGGCGCCCCCCCGAGCCAGCCTGCCGGCACCAGGAGCACGGCTGCAGAGACGGCCCGGAGGATCCAGGCGCCGGCAACCCGATTTGGGACGCCTGCAACCCGATTCAGGAACGTGGGGGCTTCGAGTTCTCGGGTCATCGGCAGCTCTCCTGACAGTGGACGCTTGCGGCCACCCTACCGGTTTTCCTTCGGCCCGGCAAGGCGCAAGTGGCTGCGGAACAACGCCTCCCCTTCAACCGAAATTCGGCCCCGATTTGACAGGCGCGCGACCTCATTGTAAGAGTAGCCCTGGTTGTAACCCTCCTGTCAGTGTCGCTGGAGTGGCTAGCGTGCCGGAGATTCCGGCCGGTCCTCCCGATACGGGCAGGAGGCATCTATCCACTTGCGAGAACCTGAAGGGAGGTTCGCAAATGATCCATCCCACGTTTTCCGCACCAAGGCCCTCCGGCCGCGCCCTGACCCCACTGGTCCTCCTGGTGGCCCTCCTTCTCTGGAGTCCCCAGCAGGTCCAGGCCCAGCAAGTGGGCACCATCACCGGAACGGTGACAGAGGCCGGAAGCGAGCGCCCCATGGTCGGTGCCCAGGTGTACCTGGAAGGGACCACCATCGGCGCCCTCACGAACGCCCGAGGCGTCTACACCATCGACAACGCCCCGGCCGGCGAGGTGACCCTGAGGGTCAGCCTCATCGGGTATTCGGCCCAGGGCCGGGAGGTGACGGTGATGGCCGGTGAGACCATCACCGAGGACTTCGAAGTCCGGCAGACCACCCTTCAGCTCGACCAGCTCGTGGTCACCGGGGCTGGGGCGGCCATGGAGCGCCGGCGCCTCGGCAACACCATTGCCACCATCGATGCCGGCGAGCTGGAAACCGCTCCCGTGCAGAATCTCTCTGAGATGCTAAGCGCCCGGGAGCCCGGTGTGGTGGGCCTCCCCTCCGGCGGCTACGCCGGCGAGGGCGCCCGCTTCCGCATCCGGGGCTCGGCGAGCCTCTCGCAGTCCAACGAGCCCGTCATCTACGTAGACGGCGTCCGGGTGGACAACGCCGGCGGCTTCGGGCCCGGCGTCGGCGCCGGCGGCGGCGGCACACCGTCGCGCCTCGACGACCTGAACCCCGACGCCATCGAGCGCATCGAGATCCTGAAGGGCGCCGCAGCCGCCACCCTCTACGGGACCCAGGCCTCCAACGGCGTCATCCAGATCTTCACCAAGCAGGGGCAGAGCGGGGCGCCCCAGTACACCGTGGGGATCGAGCAGTCCTTCTCCACCATCCCCACCCAGCGGTGGGATCCCCACGCCGGGTACGTGATGGACACCCAGCCCTCACCCCGCAACTACGGACGAATGGACCTGGGCACCCAGGGGGTCCGTGACTTCTACGGCATCAACGTGGAGCCCTTCGAGGTCTTCGAGGTGGAGATGTTCCCCCGGATCTTCAGCACCGGACACCAGCAGACCTACAACTTCTCGGTGACGGGCGGCACCCAGGAGATGACCTACTACGTCTCGGCCCGGCTGGCCCGGGAAGACGGCCCCTTCGACGCCAGCGACTTCCAGGCGCCGGGCTTCCAGGTGGCCAATGACGAGAACGAGCGCCGCCAGTTCAACGCCAACGTCGAGATGTTCCCCCGTGACGACCTCCGGGTTCGGGTCGCCTCCAGCTATACCGAGGCCACGCACTCGACGCCCGACAACAACAACAACATCTTCGGCGTCGTCTCGAGCATCATCAACTCCCGGCCCGAGGCGGCCAGCGAGAACAACGAATTCGGGGGCGCGGCCTTCGCCACCACCCGCGAGAACATGCACCGCCTCACCAGCCAGGGCGTGCAGCGCTACGGCGGGTCGGTGACGGCCAGCTACCAGGCCACCTCCAACGTGAGCATCGACGGTACGGTGGGCATCGACTTCGTGAACCAGCGGGCCACCCGGTTCTTCCCCTTCGGCTGGAACGTGGACAACTTCTCCGGCTCCAACATCGCCGGCGCCCGCACGGTGAGCGACCGGAACCACCGCGAGGTCACCCTCGACCTCAAGGCCAACTGGAGCACCGCCTTCGGAGCCGACTGGACGTCCGAGATGCTGGTGGGTGCCCAGGGCTTCCTCACCCGGACCGAGAGCACCGTGGGGAGCGGAAACGAGTTCCCCGGGCCCGGACTGGAGGTGGCCGGTGCCGGTGCCAACCAGAGCATCTTCGAGGGCTTCCTTGAAGAGGTCAACGCGGGACTCATGTTCCAGAACCAGCTCGGGTACCGCGACTACGCCTTCCTGACGCTGGGCGCCCGCTACGACGAGCACTCCGCCTTCGGTGAGACGGCGGGCGGCGCCTTCTATCCCAAGGCCAGCGTGTCGGTCATCCCGAGCCAGCTCCCGGACTGGGGCGGCGACCGCGTCTCCACCCTGCGCCTGCGGGCCGCGCTGGGCACCTCGGGGCTGCAGCCCGGCGCCTTCGACCGCTTCACCACCTTCTCGCCCCTGGCCTCGGCCGACGGTCCCGGCGTGTCGCCCTCCAACCTGGGCAACCCGGACCTCGAGCCCGAGACTTCCCTGGAGTGGGAGATGGGCACCGAGATCGGGATCCTGCAGGACCGGGCGTCGCTGGACTTCACCTACTGGAACCGGACCGTCACCAACATGCTGGTGGACCGCCAGTTCCAGCCGTCCGGCGGCTTCAGCTCACCCCAGCTCGACAACATCGGTGAGATGAAGGCCTCGGGCTGGGAGTCGGCCCTCCAGTTCGTGGCCGTCACCCGGCCCCGCTTCGGCGCCAACATCTTCGCCAACATCTCCTACACTACCGAGGAGATCACCGACATGGGCGACGCGCCCCCCCTCAAGGTGGGTGGCGCCTATCCCCGGTACCGCCAGTTCACCATGGAGGGGCACCACCCGGGCACCTTCTTCGGCCCGGTCCTGGACGAGAGCGTGGACCTGCCGCTCCACCTGGGCAACTGCCAGCCCCTCTCCCGCCAGGAGGCCCTGAATCATCTCTCCGAGCCCACGGATCCCACGGGGCTCTTCCCCCTGGTCGAGGACTGCGGAACGGAAGACATGCTGCTGCACCCGCTGGGGAAGCCGTCTCCGGACTTCCAGGGCGCCTTCGGCCTCAACATGACGCTCTGGGGTGACTTCAGCCTGAACACCCTCTTCGAGTACCGCTTCGGCAACTACCACGTCCACGACCTGGACGGGGCCTTCCGGCGCTCCCACTTCCTGATTGGCCGCAACATCCGTGAGGCGGCCGAGGTGGAGGCCACCCTCCTGAACCCGGCCAGCACCCCCGAGGAGCGCCTCGAGGCGGCCGAGAAGTGGGTGCGGGAGCTCCAGGCCCTCTCGCCGTACGACGGCCTGAACGAGATCCACGAAGCGGACTGGCTGCGTCTGCGGGAGGTGAGCCTCACCTACCGAGCGCCCTCCGAGTGGGCCGATCGCGTCGGCGCCCGGAGCCTCTCGTTCACCGTATCGGGCCGCAACCTGGCACTATGGACGAAGTTCCCCGGCACCGATCCGGAGCTGAACTTCGTCTCCCGGGGGTCGGCCACCGGCGGGCTCACGGAGAACTTCGGGGAAGGCACGAGCGGGTGGGGCATCCCCATCCCGCGCCGCTTCACCGTCCAGATGAGGGCAGGCTTTTGAGCCCCGCCCGCGGTGCCCGAACCTCAGTGGTGATCCCTCGATTCCGGGAGAACAAATAATGAAATGGATACACGAAGCAAACGGTAGAAGGACCTTCGGGCCCGGCCTCCTGCTGGCCATGGTGGCGGCCATGCTCATGGCGGGCTGCGGAGACCTGCTTGACGTGGAGAACCCGAACCAGCTCGTGCAGGAAGACCTTGAGAGCCCCGCGGCCGCCGGCGCCCTGGCCAACGGTGCGTTGGCCACCGTCACCAGCGCCTTCGGCAACATGACCCTGATCCACGGCGCGGCCTCCGACGAACTCCAGTTCGTGGGCTCCCGCGATGCCTGGGTGCAGCTCCAGGAGGGTGACCTCCGGGACCCGGCCAACGAGTTCACCGACGGGGCGTGGCCCAGCGTGAACCAGGGCCGGTGGATGGCCGATGAGGCGGTCCGCCTCCTGCAGGAGTTCGACGACCAGGGATTCCTGGCCGACCGCACACTCCTGGCCCGCTCGCGGCTCTACTCCGCCATGATCTACACTCAGATCGCGGACCTCTGGGAGGACTTCGTCATCTCGGACCGCGTCGAGGCCGGCCCCCCCATCGGGGCCGAGAACATGCGCCAGATGTACGACCAGGCGGTCCAGAACCTGAATGCGGCCCTTCCCATTGCCCAGGAGGCCGGCGCGCTGGAGCTGCAGGCCCGGATCCTGGCCCAGAGGGCCCGGACCCAGCACGCCCGGGGGGTGTGGGACCTCATGAACCCGCCGGGCTCCGTGCCCGGCAACCCCCTGGTGCACGACGCAGGTGCCGTGAGCGACGCGCAGGCCGCCCTGGCCATGGTCGATCAAGACTGGAAGTTCCGTCTCACCTTCAGCTCCGCCACCGTCTCCAACGCCTGGGGCGCCTGGGTCAACGAGCGCCTGGAGCTCCGGGTGTCGGATCCCTACGCCTTCCCCGGTGAGGAAGACAAGACGGTAGCCAGCATCCGGCTGGAGGATCCCATCGACGGAGTTCCCGATCCGGCCCTGGCCGACATCGTGTTCGAGGCCGTGGGCGCCCGCTTCTATACGCCGGTGACGGTGGTGTCGGCCCGGGAGCTGCACCTGATCCTGGCCGAGGCCGCGCTGGCCCAGGGCGACATGGGCGGCTTCACCACCCACATCAACCAGGTGAGGGCCCGCGACGGGCTCACCCCCTTCAACGGCCAGATGGATGCGCTGGAGCTGCTCAAGCACAGCCGCCGGGTGAACCTGTTCAACACCGGCCGGAGGCTCATGGACCACTACCGGTTCGGCGAGCCCTCCTTCCTGTGGCGCTCCGGCCAGGAGGCCGCGACGCGTCCGGGCACGCTCTTCCCCATCACGTCCATCGAGCGCCGCTCCAACTGCCACATCCTGGGGACCTGCTGACGG
>PWLA01000356.1 GCA_003559555.1 Gemmatimonadota bacterium
AAAATACTGAGCCGCCGGGGAGGGGCGATGGTCAGGGCTCGGCCCGCGGAGCTCCCACCGCCGGTGAGCCCACGGCCTCGGTTACCGTCGGGGTCGTGGGCGGCACCGGCTACACCGGCCGGGAAGTCCTTCGGGTCCTGGCCCGGCATCCGCGTGTCGACGTGGAGTTCGCCACGTCCCGCTCTGCCAAGGGCAGGGCCTCGCCGGTCCCGGGATTGGACTTCTCCGAGCCAGATCCGGAGCGATGCCGGGAGGTGGACGTGCTCTTCCTGTGCCTTCCCCACGGCCACGGAGCCGACTGGGTGCAGAAGGTGGGAGACGGTCCCCGGATCATTGACCTGACGGCGGACCATCGGCCCGGCTCGGGCCGGGAAGACGGTGCGATCTACGGGCTGGCCGAGTTCGAGCGGGAGGCGGTGCAAGATGCCCGCCTGGTGGCCAACCCGGGGTGCTATCCCACGGGCGCCATCTTTGCCCTCCTTCCCCTTAAGGAGGCGGGGCTCATCGACGAGAGCCGTCTCACCGTGGTGAACGCCGCTTCCGGGGTCACGGGAGCCGGTCGCAGCCCGCGAACCGACCTGTTGTTTGCTGAGGTTTCCGGAAATTACCGAGCCTACGGCGAAGGGAACCGCCATCGGCACCTGAAGGAGATGGGAGCCACCCTGGGCGAGCTTCCTCTTCTCTTTCAACCCCACCTTCTCCCTGTGAACCGGGGGATCCTGGAGACCATCGTGGTTCCGGTGGTGGCCGACGCGACACCCAAACGACTGCGAGATACCTGGCGGGAACGGTTCGGCATGAATGGTGCAGTTCAAGTGCTGGAGTCGGGGCTTCCGGAGTTGGCCCAGGTGCTCCATACGGACATGCTTCTGCTGGGTGTATCGGCAGTTGAGGGCGTGTCGCCGCCGGTCATGACGGTGGTGGCGGCGTTGGACAACCTGGGCAAGGGAGCGGCCGGCCAGGCGGTGCAGAACATGAATTCGATGATGGATTGGGATCTCAACGAGGGAATCCGATGCGAACAGTAGTCAAGATCGGCGGCGCGTGGCTTTCGGTGGGCCCGTCCCGCGAGGAACTGAAGTCGCTGGCCCAGATGGGTGGCGAGGTGGTGATCGTGCATGGCGGCGGAAGTGAGATCTCCCGCTGGTCAGAGCGCCTGGGCGTGCCGGTAGAGTGGGAGGACGGGCTCCGGGTGACCCGGGGCGACGGGATGCAGCTCACCTCGATGGTCCTTTCGGGCTGGATGAACAAGCGACTGGCGTCGAGCCTCTCATCGGCCGGCCGTGCGGCGGTGGGGATCTCCGGGGAGGACGGCCCCCTCATTCGGGCGCGACTTCTGGACGAGGAACGGTTCGGACGGGTTGGAGAGGTGGACGAGGTGGATCCTTCTCCGTTGAGCGCCCTTCTGACCGGAGGCTTCACCCCCGTGGTCTCGCCCGTGGGCCGTGGGCCTGATGGCGACCCGGTGAACGTCAACGCCGACGAAGCGGCGGTGGGTGTGGCCCGGCGGCTCGGCGCGGACCGACTCCTCCTGGTTTCGGATGTCCCGGGCGTGCTCGTGGACGGCCAGGTCCTGGAGACCCTGGACGCCACCGACGCGCAGGCCATGCAGACCTCCGGCGTCATCGCCGGTGGCATGGGCGTGAAGGTTCGCCGGGCCTTGGCCGCCGCCGAGACCGGCATGGAGGTGCGAATCGGGAACGGGGCGCTGCTGGGCGGTGCGCCCGGCACCCGTGTCCGTCCGGGTGTCCTGGCCGGAGTCGCCGGCTGATGTCCCCCGACGACAACTCGGCAGGAACCCCGGACGTCCGCCTGGACGTCTACGGCCCGGCCGACCCGGTCTTCGTCGAGGGTGACGGATCGTACCTGGTGGACGAGGCGGGGCGGCGGTACCTGGACTTCACGTCGGGGATCGCAGTCACGGCCCTGGGGCACGGAAGCCCCGAAATCAGGAGAGCCGTGGAGGCGGCCCTGGACGCCGGCCTGATTCATACCTCGAATCTGTACCGAACGCGCCCGGCACAACGACTGGCGGCGCTCCTCACCCGGGAATCCGGCCTGGACCGGGCCTTCTTCTGCAACTCGGGAGGCGAGGCGGTGGAGGCCAGCATCAAGTTCGCTCGCAGGTGGGCGCGCTCGGTGGGAGGCGAGGAGAAGCACGAGATCGTCGCCCTCCGGGGGTCCTTCCACGGACGCCTCTTCGGGAGCCTGGCCCTCACCGACCGACCGGCCTACCAGGACCCCTTCAGGCCCCTCATGCCCGGCGCTCGCTTCGTCGACCCGCAGGACTCCGACGCCCTGGCCGGACTGGCTCCGGAGCGGACCGCCGCCATCATTGCCGAGCCCATCCAGGGAGAGGGGGGGGTGAGGCCGTTGTCCGACGATACGCTGCGGCGCCTCCGAAGCTGGACCCGGGAGAACGACGTCCTCCTGATCCTGGACGAGGTCCAGTGCGGCCTGGGCCGTACCGGCGAGATCTTCGCTCACCAGTCGGCCCAGGTTCGCCCGGACCTGCTGGCCCTGGCCAAGCCCCTGGCCGGAGGCCTGCCCATGGGGGCCGTGCTCCTGAGTCAGGAGGTGGCCGACACCATTCGCCGCGGGGACCATGGCACCACCTTCGGGGGGGGACCCCTGGTGGCAGGGGTGGCCCATGCCGTGGTGTCCACCATTGCCGATCCCGGCTTTCTGAGCCAGGTGCGGGAGAAGGGGGCCTATCTGCTGAAACTGCTGGAGGCGCTGAGAGACGATGAGCCGAATGGGATCACCGAGATCCGGGGTCGAGGGCTCATGTGGGGCGTCCAACTTGCCGGTGAGTCGGGCCCGGTGGTGGAGCAGGCCCTGGAGAAGGGCTTGCTCCTGGTGGGGGCCGGGCCAGATGTGGTCCGGCTTCTTCCGCCCCTCACCGTGACGCAGCCGGAGATGGATCACGCCGTTGAGATCCTGGCGGAGAGCCTGGGATGATGGCCGCACCGGCGGGTCAGGACCAGGTGCGGATGACGGAGCTCCAGTTGGATGGGGCCGTGATGCCGGAGATCGCCCCCTTCCGGCTCGAGCGGGCCCGGAGGGCCGATGCGGAGCCCATCGCCCGGGTGATTCGTCCCCATGCTGAACGGGGACTGATGCTCCCCCGGAGTCCGGCGGCGATTCTTCGGGACATTGGCCAGTACAGGGTCGCCCGTTCAGCGGATGGCAGCGTGATCGGCTGCATAGGCATTCGTCCTTTCCATTCGGATCTGGCCGAGATCGTGGGGTTCGCCGTGTCGGAGGAGTGGCAGGGAAGGGGCGTGGGGACCGAGCTCCTGGTGCAGGCCGTGGACGAAGCCCTCCTGCGGGGGTTCGGCCGCATTTTCGCCATGACCCTCCGCCCGGGCCCGTTTCTACGCCTGGGCTTTCAGGAGGTGGAGCGGGAGCGGGTGCCCGAGAAGATTCGCCGGGACTGCACCGGCTGTCCCTTCAGGGTGGGCTGCCAGGAGCGCACCGTTCTTCTGGAGGTCGGGAGCACCTGATTCCGGAGCCAACGTCCCGGGGTTGACGCGTGCGGAGCGGAATGTATAATTATCCGTGTGAGGTGTGGGGTGTTTGCACTCAATGGAAGGCGGTACACCCATCGCAGGACCCATATGAGGGGCTTTGGGAACTGAACCCAGTTCGATAGGTTGGACGTCCCGGGGGGGGGCGAAGCGGCGGATCGTGGGGGCCACCCTGCGGTCCGTCGCTGTGCGTTCAGGGACTGCGAATTGACCGCCGAACCACTCCTGACCACCCACACCACGGCGGGGGACCGCCGAGGAGTTCCACGTTCATGACTTCGAAGGAGCACGAGGGCGCCCTCTGGGGCGGTCGCTTCAGCCAGGGGATGGACCCTGCCATGGTTCCGCTGAACCTTTCCCTTGCTGAAGATGGACGCCTCTGGCGGTACGACCTGGAAGGGAGCCGGGCCTGGGCGCGGGCCCTGACCCGGGCGGGGGTGCTGGACGAAGGGGAGCTGGAGAAGCTCCTGGAGGGTCTGGATCGGGTGGAGACCCGCCTGGCGGAGGGCATCCCCGGCGACGCACCCGACGAGGACATCCATTCCCTGGTGGAGCGCCTCCTGGGGGAGGAGGTGGGACCGGTGGCCGGAAAGCTTCATACCGGACGGTCCCGAAACGACCAGGTGGCCACCGACATGCGCCTCTGGGGAATGGAGGCGCTGGACGACGTGGACCTGGAGCTCACCCGGGTCCTGCAGGCACTTCTGGCATTGGCGGAGCGCTCGGTGGACCTCGTGATCCCGGGGTATACCCACCTTCAGCAGGGACAGCCGGTCCGGGCGGCGCACTGGGCCCTCTCGCACCTCTGGCCCCTCTTGCGGGATCGGGGGCGGCTCCGCCAGGCCCGCCAGGCCGCATCGGTGCTGCCCCTGGGAAGCGGCGCCCTGGCTGGCTGCCCCTTCCCGGTGGATCGGGCCTTTCTGGCCCGGGAGCTGGGCTTCGACCGGGTATCGGAGAACAGCATGGACACGGTGAGCGACCGGGACTGGATGGCCGACACGCTCTATTGCGGATCCATGGTGGGGGTGCATCTCTCTCGCCTGGGGGAGGATCTCATCCTCTTCGCGTCCAGGGAGTTCGGGATCCTCCGGGTCCCGGACGGTTTCAGCACCGGATCGTCGCTCATGCCGCAGAAGCGAAACCCCGACGTGGCGGAGCTGGCCAGGGGAAAGTCCGGTCGCCTGACCGGCAACCTGGTGTCCCTCCTCACCCTGTTGAAGGGCCTTCCCACCGGATACAACCGGGACCTCCAGGAAGACAAGAGGCTGGTCTTCGATACGGCGGATCAGCTCCGCCTGGTCCTCCCGGCGGTGGCTGGCGCGTTGGCCGGATGCGCCTGGCGACCGGAGCGGGTCCGGGAGATCCTCTCCCAAGAGCTCCTGGCCACCGACCTGGCGGACTACCTTGTGCGCCGCGATGTCCCCTTCCGGACGAGCCACGAGGTCATTGGACGACTGGTCTCCATGGCGGAGGACGAGGGGATGTCCCTCTCCAGTCTTCCCCTGGAACGCTACCAGGAGGCCCATCCGGCCTTTGAGGCCGACGTGAAGGAGGTTTTCCGGTGGGAGGCATCGGTGGAGGCCCGCTCCGTACCCGGTGGGACCGCCCGCGCCGCCGTGGAGGCGCAGATGGAGGAGGCCCGGCATCGGTTGCAGCCATGAGGGGACACGGAACCCCTCAAGCGCATCGGGGAACCCATCGGGCGGCCCGGTCCCGCAGCTGACCGGCTCTACATCCGGCGACCTTCAGGACGGGTCACCCGAGGCACCTCTCATTCCACCCACGGCCACCCCTGCTGCCATGATCCCCAATCGATCCATCGCACCGCCGCTGACCGCATCCTGTCTCGCCGTTCTGACGCTTCTTCTCTTCCTGGGTGTGGCGCTCTTGATGGGTGTACACCCCCTGGCGGCCCAGGAGACGGATGATGAGGTCCGATGGAGGAACTCCGCCGAGCTGACCTATCTGCTGAACGGGGGCAACTCCGAGTCCAGCACACTGGGGGTTCGCAGCCTGCTGCGGCGCACCAGCGCTCGGGGAGAGCTGCGGATCGACGCCCTTACCCGACGAACCGATGCCACCCGGATCAGCCGGACGGCGGTGGGGCAGGACCCGGACGATTTCCGGGTCGTGGAGGACCGGGAGACGGAGCGCTCGGCGGAACGATACTCGGTCCAGACCCGGTATGACCGGACTCTGACCCCACGGACCTTCGCCTTCGGCGGGATCGGTTGGGAGCGCAACACCTTCGCCGGATTCAACCACCGGACCGTGGCAGTCACGGGAGCCGGCGGGCAGTGGGGAGACGACCGGGATTGGGAGCTGAAGGTGGGAAGCGGTATCACCTACACGGTTCAGCGAGACGTGACACCGGATCCGGAGAAGGACGACAGCTTCGCCGGCCTCCGGATCAACCTGGACTACAACCACCAGCTCACCACCGGGACCGAGGCGGAGGTCCAGTGGGTGGTGGACGGGAACGCCCAGGAGATGTCCGACGTGCGGGCAGACCTGGTCCAGGCGGTCTCGGCCAGCCTGACCAACCGCCTGGCCATCAAGACCACGCTTCAACTGAAGCTGGACAACGTCCCTCCAGTGGAGAGCGTACCCCTGGTGACCCCTGACGGAGAGGTCACCGGAGACCGAGTCCTGGTGCCCCTGGGACGGGCGGACCACAGCCTCTCGGTGGCGTTGGTCATCACGCTCTGAGCCGCTGGCTAGGCCACGGCCGAGGGATTCGACTCCTCCACCCGCCGGCCTGCGGCTTCGGCGAAGGGTCGGAGACGGGTCATGAGCTCCCGGAAGCCCTCGAAGTCCAGGGATTGGTCCCCGTCGGAGAGCGCCTCGCTGGGCCTGGGGTGAACCTCCACCATGAGCCCGTCGGCGCCGGCGGCCACTGCCGCGTAGGAGAGGGGTGCCACCAACTCCCGAACTCCGCCGGCGTGGCTGGGGTCCGCGATGACCGGGAGGTGGGTTTCTCGCTTGAGCACCGGGATGGCCGAGAGGTCAAAGGTGTTCCGGGTGGCGGTCTCAAAGGTCCGGATCCCCCGCTCGCAGAGGATCACGTTCATGTTGCCCTGTTTCATGACGTACTCGGCGGCCAGGAGAAAGTCCTTGAGTGTGCTGGACATGCCCCGCTTCAGGAGCACGGGGCGGTGAACCCGGCCCACCTCGGTGAGGAGGGCGAAGTTCTGCATGTTCCGGGCGCCCACCTGCAGGACATCGGCGTGGCCGGCCACCTCGTCCACCTGACGGGTGTCCATGACCTCGGTCACCACGGGAAGTCCGCTCAATTCCCGGGCCCGGGCCAGCAACTCGAGACCCCGGGCGCCGAGACCCCGGAAGGAGTAGGGCGAGGTCCGAGGCTTGTAGGCGCCCCCCCTGAGTCCCCGGGCGCCGGCGGCGCCCACGGCGGTGGCGGTCTCCACGAGCATATCCTCACCTTCCACGGAGCAGGGCCCTGCAATGACGACCAGCGTCTCGCCGCCCATCTCGACCTGGCCCATGGGAATGCGGGAGGGGCCGGCGGAGAACTCCCGGGCCGCCAGTTTGAAGGGCTTCATGACGGGGTGGACCCCCTCCACCCCGGGGAGGGAGAGGAGGGGCACGTGCTCCAGACGCTCCTCGTCCCCGATGCAGCCGATGATGGTGTGGGTCTCCCCTCGGGAGATGTGGGTCCTGAGGCCGGCGGCCTCGATCCGTTCCCGGATCTGGTCCACCTCGTCCTCGGTCACTCCGATGCGTGTTACGATGATCATGGTTCAGCTCTCCTCGAATAGACAAAAAACGGCCCCCGGTGAACCGGGAGCCGTGGGCGGCGCGAAGTCGTCGTACTGCTGGACGGAGTTCTAGGCGCGGACCTCCCCGGGGCTCCCGGCAGGGCAATAGGGACCATACCAGCGATACCGACGCCACTCCGTCAGGGAGCGACGGTCGCTGGAGTCGGTGTCCCCGCAGCGGGAACCGAAATGGGTAGATGCGCAAGGCTTGTTCATGGGTGAACGTAATAGGGGAACCTCCGGGCCGCGTGTCAAGCCTCGCCACCCCGGTCCCTCAGGGGTCGTATCGGAAGGAACGGGGGTGGTGGTTCCTTGGAGGGCGGCCGCCCGCTCGGGCATTCCCCCCCCCGGGGAAAATGTAGAACGGAAGACGGCCGCCGGGGAAGAATTCCACATTTTGCCCGGAAACCGGGGGAAATGTAGAACACTTGGTGCTCGGAGGGCATTCCGTTCTGCATTTTGCCCGGAAACCGGGGGAAATG
>PWLA01000195.1 GCA_003559555.1 Gemmatimonadota bacterium
ACATGCGGGGCAACATCTACGGGGCCCTGGCCTCCCGGCTCTCCACCGCCCTCCACCTGGGGAGCTACGAGATCCGGCTCCGGCGGCGGAGCTTCATGGGGAGGCAGATCGAGGCCACCACGCTGCTCACCATCGGGACCTCGGTGATCATCGCCTGCTTCGCCTACGTCTTCGGGCTGGCCTTCGGGTTGGAGCCCATTGCCGTGTGGAAACTCGTGGTCATCGCCACCGTGGGCGGCGTGCTGGCCTCGGCGGTGCTCGTGGTGGTTACCGTCGTGCTGTCGTGGGTGGCCCAGCGGCGGGACTGGAACATGGACGACGTGGGGGCGCCCACGGTGACGGTCTTCGGCGACATCCTGACCGTTCCGGCGCTCCTGCTGGCCGCCATGATCGTGGACTACGAGGCGGTGGCGCTGGCCCTGGGCATCGTCCTGGCGCTGGTGGGCCTCTGGTGCCTGGTGGTGGGCTGGATCCACAACGACGGGGTGGTCCGGCGGATCGTCCGGGAATCGGTCCTCCCCCTGGCGCTGGCCGCCGCCGTGGGCGCCATGGCCGGTACGATCCTGGAGATTCGCATCGAACAGTGGATCGCCGCCCCGGTGCTTCTCATCATGATCCCCTCCTTCATCGCCAACTGCGGGTCGTTGGGGGGGATCCTGTCCAGCCGGCTGGCCTCCAAGCTGCACCTGGGGCTCATCGAGTCGAGGCCCATGCCCCAGCGACTGGCCTGGCTGGACATCTCGGTGGCCTTCTTTTTTGCCACCTTCGCTTTCACCGCCATCGGGCTGGCAGCGTGGTTTTCCGCCACCATTTTCGGATACGATCCCCCGGGTATCGGGGCGGTCATCCAGATCACCCTGGTGGCGGGTCTGCTCTCTACGGTGATCCTCTCGGTGGTGGCCTACGCCACCGCGGCGGCATCGTATCACTTCGGATTGGACCCCGACAACCAGGGGATCCCCATCGTTACCTCGGTGATGGATCTCCTCGGGCTTCTCACCCTGGTCGGGGTCACGGCTCTCCTCTGGGGAGGATGATGATGGAGATGGAACGCAGGACGGTGAAGGACCTCCTGGTGATGGCCAAGGACGTGGCCGAGCTCATGGTGGATCTGGCCTACGCCTCGGTCTTCTTTGACGACGAGGATCTGGCCCGGGAGGTCTTCCGGCTGGAGGACCGGATCAGCGCGGTCATCAACGAGCTCCGGATGATCTGCCTCATCGCGGCCCGCAGTCGGGAGGATGCCGAGGGGCTGGCGGGGGTGCTGGCGCTGGCGTCCTCCATCGAGACCATCGCCGACTCCGCCGAGGAGATCGCCCGGGTGGTGGTGAAGGACCTGGGGGTGCCCCGCCAACTCCGGGACGACCTGCGCCACGCCGAGGAGGTGGTAGCCCGGGTGAAGGTGCAGCCCGAGAACCGCCTGGAGGGGCAGGAACTCCGGGACCTGGCCCTCCCGGCCCACACCGGAATGTGGGTGATCGCCATCCGCCGGGACATCCAGTGGATCTTCGGCCCCGGTGGCGAGGAGATCCTCCAGGAAGGCGACGTGGTCTTCCTCCAGGGGCCGCCCGAGGGGGTGAACCGGGTCAGGGAGCTGGCCGGGGTGGAGACGGTGGAGGACGCCCCGCCGTCCGACATCCCGCCCCTCTCCAAGCTGGACCGGGCCGTGGACCTGGTGGTGGAGCTCAAGAACACCAGTGAGATCGCCGTGGGCCTGGCGTACTCGGCCATCCTCCTTCGGGACCGGAAGCTGGCCAGCGAGGTCTCGGTCATCGAGGAGGCCAGCGACAACCTCTACAACGAGCTGGAGGGCTGGGTGCTCCGGGCCGCCGCCGAGGTGGCCGATCCCGACGACCTCCGGGGGCTGATCCACATCTCCCTGGCGTCGGAGCGGATCGTGGACGCGGCCAAGTCCATGACCCGGCTCATCGAATCCGACGAGCTTCCCCATCCCATCATCGCCCAGGCGCTGGCCGAGGCCGACGAGATCGTGGTGGAGGCCATTGTGGGCTCGGGCTCGGAGTGTGACGGAAAGGCCCTCCGGGAGCTCCGGATCCACACCCGCACCGGGATGGAGGTTCTGGCCATCCAGAGAGGGGCCCGCTGGGTCTATCGTCCTCGCTCCACCCGGAAACTGGAAGCCGAGGACCGACTCCTGGCCATCGGTCCCGAGGAGGGGGCCGAACGGCTGCGCGCCCTGTGCGGCGACCTCCGGCCCGAGGGGGAGGAAGGGTGGTACGAACCCGAGGACGACGAGGTGAACTGACTACCCGGGGGAGGCGCCACTGCGGAGGGAAAAGGAGCGGGTCTCACCCGGATCCAGGCGAGTGCGTTCATCATAGACCCGAACCGGGATGGCGCGAGGGGCGGTGTCCTCGAGGGTGAGAGAGAGGGATCCGGGCTCCAGCTCCACGTCCAGCCACTGACCCCGGTGCTCCACCCGAAACCGCACTCCCGAACCCAGAGGCGGAAAGCAGGGGTCGAAGCAGACCTGGCGACGGGTGACCCGGATCCCGGCGTAGCGCCGCAGAACGATGTCCACGGTCCCGGCCATGGCCCCCAGGTGGATGCCCTCGGCGGTGGTGCCCCCCTGGATGTCGTCGATGTCGGAGCGGAGCGCGTCCTGGAATAGACGCCAGCCCCCTTCCTGGTCGACCAGGTTCAGCACCGAGGCGTAGACCACCCGGGAGAGGGTGGACCCGTGGGACGAGCGCTTCCGGTAGTACTCCACCGTCCGCTCCAGGGCCTCCTCGTCGAAGGAGTAACCCAGCCCGTCGAAGAGCTCTTCCAACTCGCCGATGGAGAGGAGGTAGAAGAGCATGGTGGCGTCGGCCTGCTTCGACGCTTTGTAACGGTCCGGGGTGTCGCCCTCGGCCTTCAGGATCCGGTCCAGCCGCTGGATGTCGTCGTAGCGCTCCCGGTAGCCCTCCCAGTCGAATTCCTCCAGGTCCCGGTACCCTTCGAACTGCTCCAGCACCCCTTCGTCCAGGAAGGGCACGAACATCCTCTGGGTCATGGAGCGCCAGTCGTCCAGCTCAGCGTCCTCCAGGTCCAGGGCACAGCGGAGCTCCCCGGCCCGGGGCTCGCCAAGCAGTTCGAGCACGGCCAGCGCGGTCCGCAGGCACCAGACCGCCATGACGTTGGTGTAGGCGTTGTTGTTCACCCCGCCCTCCTCGGCGTCGGGGTACTTTTCCTGGTACTCGTCAGGGCCCATGACGCCGTGGATCTCCCAGCGTTCCCGCTGGTCGTTGAAGTGGGCGGCGCTCCGCCAGAAGCGGGCGATCTCCAGGAGCATCTCGGCGCCGTAGCGGCGCATGAACTGGAGGTCACCGGTGGTCTGGTAGTACTGCCAGATGTTGTAGGCGATGGCGGCGTTGATATGACGTTGCCGGCGGCTGTGGTCCGGGTCCCATTCTCCCGACCTGGGGTTCAGGTGAACCACCTGGGTCTCCTCGGCCCCGTTGCTCCCGCTCTGCCAGGGGTAGAGGGCGCCGCCGTACCCTTCCTCGCAAGCGTACGCCCGGGCCATGTCCAGGCGGCGGTACCGGTACAGCAGGAGCGCCCGGGAGATCTCCGGCAGGTGCAGGTTGTAGAAGGGGTGAATGAAGACCTCGTCCCAGAAGATGTGGCCTCGGTAGGCCTCTCCGTGCCACCCCCGGGCGGGCACGCCCACGTCCTGGTGGACGGTGTTGTGCGAACAGGTCTGGAGAAGGTGGAAGATGTGGGCCCGGAGGATGAGCTGGGTCCGGGCCAGGCCGCCGTCCCCCTCGTCGGCGTCGATGAGCTCCAGGTCGAAGCGGCGCCAGAGGCCGTCCCATTCCACCTGGTGGGTCTGCCGGAGCTGCTCGAAGTTCCCCAGTCGGACGAGGCGCTTCCGGGCGTCGTGGCCCGGCTCGCTGATGGCGTGGTCCCGGGAGGTATGGAGGACCACCACCTTCTCCAGCGTCACCGGGGCGCCCTCCTCCACCCGGACCCGGACTTCCTCGCCGATGGTGCCCTCCCCCTCTCGCTGGGTGAGGGCCACCTCCAGCCGGCGGCCCTCCCGGAAGAGGCGCGTCCGCTGGGCCACGGCCACCTCCAGTCGGGACTGGACGGTCCGGACCCGTAGCAAGACCCCCTCCGGGGCCACCGGTCCGGTCTCCAACACCTCCAGGTGCCGGGACTCCAGGTCCCGGTAGCGGTCCACCCCGGCGTTGGTCACCGATCCGTCCAGGGTGCTCCTCAGCCCCATCTCGCCGCTCCAGTTCTCGGGTGTGATCCGGTACTGGAGGGCCGCCACCTCGGGGTGGGACATGTGGACCAGCCGTCGCTCCACGACGCTGGTCTCCCGGCCCTCTGCGTCTGCCAGGCGGTAGCCTCGCTCGAGGATCCCTTCCCGGAGCCGGAGGTCGATCCGGTACTCCAGCACCCGGGTGGTGCCCCACTCCACCCACTCGCCTCCCAGAGGTCGGAAGTTCACCGGCAGCCAGTTGGGGAAGTTCACCAGGTCCTCGTTCACCACCGGACGATCTGCCACCTGGCTGGTGAGCCGGTTGTAGCCCCCGGCGATGTAGGTGCCCGGGTAGTGGGTGCCGTCGGCCCGGGACTCGGCAGCGGCTCCCCGGGTGGCGAAGCGTCCGTTGCCCAGGGTGCACAGGGCCTCCCGGCGGCCTTCCTCCTCAGGGTCGTAACCCTGGTAACTCAGCGTCCACAGGTCGTCATGCATCGTCGGGTTCCTCCTGACACTCGAATGGGATCGGCGGGTGGGGCGGGAGACTTCAGAGGCGGGCCAGGCGGTCCAGAAACTCCCGGACCTCCCACACGTCCTGGAGCTGGTAGCGGGCGGCGGTGGGGCGGGGTGCGTCGAAGACCACGAACCCGATCCCCCGATCCGCCAGCGCCTGGAATGCATCCTCGTCGGTGGTGTCGTCACCCAGGTAGATGGGAAGGGTGTCGGGACCGCCCAGGTCCAGCGCCTCCAGCAGCCAGAGCACCGCCTTCCCCTTGTCCCAGTCCAGGGCCGGCCGGATCTCGAAGACCTTCTTGCCGTGGGCCAGTTGGAGCTCATCGTGTTCGGCCACCACCGACTCCACCGCCGACTCCACCGTCGGGATCTCGTCGTCGGCCACCAGCCGGTAGTGGACGGCCACAGTGAAGCGTTTGGGTTCGACCACCGTCCCCTCCACCCCGGTCAGCTTCCGATCCAGCTGACCGGTGACCCGGTCGATGATGGGCTCCACCTCGGCGGCAGCTTCATGCTTGAGCCCCCCGTTCCCCTTGGGTCCGGAGATGTCGAAGCCGTGACTTCCGGCGTAGTTCAGCTCGGGCAGGTCCACAAGGGAGGCCACGTCGTTGCGCCCCCGTCCGCTCACCACGGTGGTGGGAAAGCGCCGGGCGACTCTCCGCACCACCTCCCGCATCCCCTCCGACAGAACCGCCTCGTCGGGTCGGGATACGATGGGGGTGAGGGTGCCGTCGTAGTCCAGGAAGACCACCGGGCGCGCCTCGCGGAGGCGAGCCGCCAGCTCGTCCCAGTGTGCCAGGGCCCCGGGACGGCGGTGCTCACGGCTCGCAAGCCAGGCGTTCAGGAGCTCCACCTTCAGCTCGCCCATCCGGTCCTGCATCCAGGCCAGGTGCGCGCCGGCCTCCCGGAGTGATACCCGGGCCCGCTCGTCCACCGCCACGCCCACCACCAGGCCGAAGTCTCCCCGGCGCCCGGCTTCCACCCCCGACACCGCGTCCTCGAAGACGACGGTGTGGGCCGGGCTTGCCCCGACCCTCCTGGCTGCTTCCACGAAGATGTCCGGGGCGGGTTTGCCCTCCAGGTCGGTGCCCATGACGGTCTCGCCGTCGACTCTCGCCTCGAACCGGTCGGCGACGCCGGCCCGCTCCAGGATGGGGCCGCAGTTGCGACTGGACGAGGCCACAGCCACCCGGACTCCGGCGGCCCGGAGCCGGTCCACCAGCTCCAGCGTGCCTTCGATGAGGTCCACTCCCTCCCGGTCCAGGACCCTGGCGAAGATGGCGTCCTTTCCGTTGCCGAGACCGCAGATCGTCTCCTGTTCGGGCGTGTCGTCGGGGTCGCCCCACGGGAGGTCGATGCTCCTGGACTCCAGGAAGCTGGCGAGCCCCTGGTAGCGGGGCTTTCCGTCTACGTACCGCCGGTAGTCCCGCTCCCGGTCGAAGGGCTCGAAGGCCTGCCCCGCCTGCCTGGCCCGGTCCTGGAGGAAGTCGTCGATCAATTCCTTCCATGACCCGGCGTGCAGCCTGGCAGTGTCGGTGATGACGCCGTCCAGGTCGAAGACTGCGGCTTCCAGGTAGAGGGTGTCTCTGGTTTCGGGGCTGTGCTCAGCGCTCATGCGGCCGCCTCGGGCACTGCGATGCCCAGAGCATCCCCAATCGCCCGGAACTCCTCCACCCACCACTGGGCCTCCCGGTCCCCCGCGGTGCTTCGTTCCACCTGCTCAGGGTAGCCGACCTCCAGGATCTCGAAGTAGGTGTTCTGGGCAGCCCAGAGGTCGGTAGAGAAGGGAAGGGAGTGGACGAAGTCGATGAGGCGGCGGGCATCCTCCAGCCGTTCGGGATCGTCTGGCGCCTCCTGCAGGCGGAACAGGAGCCGGCTGACCGCGTCCTCGGCGGCGTGGCGGAGCGTCTCTCGGTCCACACGGAGAGCGGTGAGGCGGGCCTCGTGGAAGATTTCGTCGAGCGTCGCCGGATCGGGGCGACGGGACCGAAGCTCCCGCTCAAGCCGAGTGTTCAGGGTGAACTCGCCGGCAGCCCGGAAGGGCGGGGGCTGGGGGATCCCCAGGCCCGCCAGGAATCGCATCAGGGGCATGAGGCCTTCGTAGAGCTTGCCCATGGTCCCTTCCGCCTCGGCAAGCGAGCTCTCGAGGATCCGGTTCACCACCCGTTCCTGCTCGTCCTGAAACAGGGATTGGAGAGAGTAGTCCGACGCGTGGAACTCCCGGTCCAGGGTCCGGATGATCTCCAGGGTATCTCCCCGTTCGAAGTCCTGGATCATGAGGTCGGCCAGCTCCCGGTACGCCTCCTCGCCGTCGAAGGAGCGCACGCCACCCACCAGGTGGTGATCTCCCATGTGCAGGATGCCGTAGCTGAATCGGGCCGAGGTCAGGGTGATGCGGGAGGGGACCTTCAGGTGACCCAGGTCGAAGCGGATGCCTCCGGCGGCCTGTCGCCTGCGATCGCCCACGTTCACACCGTAGCAGTACACCCGATCCTCGTCCCCGGCCCCTCCCTCGCCGTTTTCGAAGAAGGAGGCCACCGCGTAGTGGGCGCCCACCCGCCCCAGTCCGACGCGCTCCGAGGCGATCCGGTTCCGGTAGAGGTCCGCGCCCGTGCCCAGGGCGGCAACGTTGCTCCGGGCCCGGGCCAGGCGGCCCAGAAACTCCTCCGAGAGGTCGTCGCCGAAGAGGACTTCGTTCAGATGGAGGGTGCGGGCCGCGTATCGGAGCACCTGCAGGGTCTCGATGCGCGCCAGGTCGTCGAAGAACCAGCCGCAGCTCGTGTACATGAGCATGGCGTTGCGCTGCAACTCCAGGAGCTGGAGGGTGCGGACCCGCTCAGGGTGGTCCAGCTCGTGCCGAGCCTCCTGGTCCAGGAAGGCGTGGACGTTGTCCGGCTCCCGGTTCAGGATCACATCGACGTAGCGGGTGCGGGCGCCCCAGGGGTCGTCCAGGCGCTCGCCGGCCGCCTCCTCGTAGCGGGAAGCCAGTTCGTCGCGAAGCCAGTCCAGCGCCTCCCGGAGAGGGGCGCGCCAGCGCTG
>PWLA01000307.1 GCA_003559555.1 Gemmatimonadota bacterium
ACGAGGCGGCCCGGCCCGTGGAGCTGGATCAGCAGTCGGTGGGTCGGCTCTCCCGGATGGACTCGCTCCAGAACCAGCACATGAGCCAGAACCTGCAGGAGCGGGAGCGGGCCCGGTATGGGGCCATCAGGGCTGCGTTGGAGCGGATCGAGACGGGCGAATACGGGATCTGCACCGGGTGTGGCGAGCAGATCGATCCAGGTCGTCTCGTCGTGGTGCCCGAAGCCGAGCACTGCCCGGACTGCGTGTGACCGCCCGACTCGGGTCGGCGGAAGGGAGCTGAAGTTCGCCCTACCGGACCGATCTGGGGAAGCGGGTATTCACCACGTTGGCGAAGGAGGAGCCCCACCGGTAGCTGAGTCCTACAGAGGTCTCGTAGCGGTAGGAGGAGGGGAGGGCCTGGCGACCCAGCAGGATGTCCTCGTCGGAGATGTCCTGAGCCGGCGTGTGGATGTTGTCGTTCACCATGGCCGCGGACCCCGAGACATTCAACTCCAGCCCCCGGACGATCCGGTAGCTCAGGTCCGCCTGGATCCCAAAGCTGTAGAAGCCACCGTCGTGCAGGTACTGGTTGGCGTCGATGCCGGCCCCGGCGTTGCCCCACTCCTCCCGAGCCCGATACTGAACGCCCAGACGGTGCTGGGGAAGGGTTTCTTGAGTGGCTCCGAAGACGGTCTCCTCCATGTAGTTGGAGTGCTCCATCCCCACCGAATAGTGGGCGATGAGCTGTCGGCGGGTGGCCTGGGCGTAGGGGTAGTAGTTGTACTCCACCGCCGGGTTGAACTGGAGGCGGGCATGCTGATTGCGCTGCACTGAATTCCGCAGATCCGCGTCGAGGCCCATGGAGACGTGGTCGCTGATGCTTCGGACGACCAGGGAAGTGAACCGCCAGTTGTCCCGGTCGTCACGAACCTCTCGGCCGTCAGCCAGATCCCGGCGGTCCCGTCTCATGTCGAAGCGGGTGTGAAAGTTGAGCTTCCAGCCCTCGGTGACCCGACCCGCGTTCAGACGGGGGTTCAGCCGGGTCGACGTGCGTGTTTCCCGTACATCCATGTTGCCCGAGAGGGACACCTGGAAGGTCCAGTAGTCCCATGGATCATAAGCCGCCTCAGCGCCCATGTGGTCTGAACCGCCCAGGGACCGATCACCATTCCCTCCGTCGGCCTGCCCCTGGAACTCCACGTCCAGATTGGAACCCATCCCGCTGGCCAGAGCGTATTGCACGAGCCCCAGGCGGAGCGTGCGGGCCAGCCCGTCCATGACCTCCGACTGGACCTCCTGGCCATCGGTGGTGAAGGTGAGTTGATTGTCCATCCCCTCCAGCGCGTCTCGACCCACGAAATCCATGGTGTACTGGCGGCCGGCCCCGGCGCCCTGGCTTGTGAAGATCACGTGAACGTCGCTGTCGGCTCGATCTCGAACCCAGTTCACGAACTCGATCTCGGTCCGGAATTGCCTCTCGTTGCAGTTTCTCCGGGCCTGACAGTCCAGAAAGACGGCCGGGGGAGAGGCGGAGGCGTTTTCGAGGCCGGAAGGAACCTGGGCCGAGGAGGGACTGGCGCCCAGGAAGAGGAGGAGCAGGGCCAGGACCGCGGCACCCGCGAGCCCGAGCACGAGCCGGGTGGGGCCGGCAGAGGTGGAGTCTGCGGGGAAGGAGCCAGCAGGGACGGAGAAGCGGCCGGGCATCGCTCGGTGCGTTCCGGTCGGTCCAGTCATGGATGGCCCCTTCTTCCTCGCAACTCAATTTTTCGTCACCAAATCGCAGGAGTCCCCGAAGCGAGCGCAGTGGGCTTCGCCAACAGCAGTGGGCTTCGCCAACAGGAAATGCGCGCGGTCGTGTTCGAGGATCCAGCTTTATTCGAACACCGTCTTCCTTACGGTGTTCCTGTTCTGCCACAAGAGGATCAGGCGTTCCGGCAGGGTGTCGGTCCCATAGTCCGAACGGACCACTCACTTTGAAGACCCGACGCTCAAACCGCCAGAACCATCAGAAGGCAGTTCAAGAAGTACAGGACGCCATTGTCGGGAGCGCCGGGGAGACCCATCGAGGCGTTCTGGAGCTGCTCCTTGCAGTGGGCGGTGTCGGTGTGTAGCGTGAGCGGGTACCCCGAATCCAGCGTTGGCCTGAAGCCGCCATGGGTCGGCCCGTGGCCGTATTCTCCTCTCAGACTCTCGTCCAATGATGCTTTCTCTCTGCCAAGGGACCCGGCAGGTGCCAGCCTGCCCCGGTTCCGTTCCTGCCACGTCCCAGGTCTGGTCCACCCCGTCCAGCCGCCGCTCAGGGAGTCGGTTTGCGACGGTTCTCCTGGGGGCCCTCTTCCTTGCCGTGGCCGGGTGCCAGGAGGTGGCCGATGTCCCCTCCCCCGACCCGGACGCGGAGACCGAGGCCTGGTACAGCGCTCCAGACCAGCCCGAGATGGCCACCGGATACACCGAAAAGCCCGGTTGGGCCACCTCCGAGTTCGCCGTGGCGGCTGCGAATCCACTGGCCACCGATGCCGGCTTCCAGGTCATCGAGGCGGGCGGATCGGCGGTGGATGCCGCCGTGGCGGTCCAGATGGTGCTCACCCTGGTGGAGCCCCAGTCCAGCGGGATCGGGGGCGGCGCGTTCCTCCTGCACTGGGACGGGGACGAAGTGGTGGCACTGAACGGCCGGGAGATGGCGCCGTCCGGCGCCGATGAGACGCTCTTTCTGGATGACCAGGGCGACCCCCTCCCCTACGGCGACGCCGTGGCCAGTGGGCTCTCGGTGGGTGTGCCCGGGACGGTGGCCATGCTGGCGGCCGCCCACCGGGACTACGGCCTCCTGGAATGGGCCGAGCTCTTTCAGCCGGCCATCACCCTGGCGGAGGATGGATTCGAGATCAGCCCCCGCCTCCACGGCCTGCTGGACGGCGACGCCACTCTCCGGGACGATCCCATTGCCCGGGAACTCTACTACGATGAGGCCGGCGACGCTCACCCGGTGGGATTCCGCCTCCGGAATCCCGCGCTGGGCCAGGTGCTGCGGAGGATCGCCGAGGAAGGGGTCGACGCCTTCTACCAGGGGGAGGTGGCCGGCGACATCGCGGCCCGGGTTCAGGGGCATCCCGAGCGTCCCGGGGTCATGACCCCGGAGGACATCCACGCCTACCCGGACCAGGACTTCTACGTGGACCCCCTCTGCACCGATTGGCGAGCCTACCTCCTGTGCGGATTTCCGCCCCCCTCTTCGGGACACCTGGCCATCGCCCAGATGCTGGGGGTCATGGAGGCCCTGGACGTGCCTGCCGAAGCCCTGGCCGACGGGGTACCCACCGCCGACTGGCTCCACTACTACATGGAAGCCGCTCGGCTCGCCTTTGCCGACCGGGCACTGTACGTGGCCGATCCCAATTTCGTGGATCCCCCGGCCGGAAGCTGGGAGAGCCTGGTGGCTCCGGACTACCTGGCGGCCCGGGCCGAACTGGTGGGCGCGCAGAGCATGGGCGAAGCCGAGGCCGGCGATCCGGGCCTGGTGGCCGAGACCGCCCTGGGGGTGCACCCCGAACAGCCGGACCGGGGCACGAGCCACATCAGCATCGTGGACCGGGAAGGCAATGCGGTGGCCATGACCACCACGATCGAGCAGGGGTTCGGGAGCCGAATCATGTCCGACGGAGGCACCGGGCTCCCGGGTGGCTTCCACCTGAACAACGAGCTCACCGACTTCTCCCGGACGCCAGTGGACGACGAAGGTCGGCCCATCGCCAATCGTGTGGAGGCGGGCAAACGGCCCCGGTCCAGCATGAGTCCCACCCTGGTGCTGGACGCCGACGGCGAACTGCTGGCGAGCGCTGGATCGCCGGGCGGAGCAGGGATCATCCACTACACCGCCAAGACGATCATCGGGATGCTGGACTGGGGACTGAACGCCCAGGAAGCCATCGACGTGCCCAACTTCGCCAACTACAACGGTCCCTCGCTCCTGGAGAGCGGCCGGTTCAGCGACGGAACGATCCAGGCGCTCCAGGCGCTGGGCCACGAGGTGGAGGAGCGGGCGATGACCAGCGGAATCCAGGCCATCCAGCGGACCGAGGACGGCCTCTTCGGCGGCGCCGATCCCCGTCGCGAGGGAATCGTGATGGGGCGGTAGTCCCCGGCGGTGGCCCGAACGGCGGTGCGGGTCCACTCGCAAGAAGCCGGCGGACTCTGGATGGCCTCGGCTGCCCGCGCCATCGGTCGACCGGGACCGATCTCCCAGGATCGGGGTTCGCTGAAGCACGAAGTGACGGAGCGTCGGAGCCCGTGCGGTCGGCATGCAGGCGTCCTGCCTCCGCATGGCCGTGAAACCGCTCCCACAGGAGGCTCCGATATGCCCATCTCTCTCAAGTCCCCGCCCCTTCCCCTGCTCACGGTGATCCTCCTGGCCTTCCTCCCGGGATGCGCAACCTTCGTTGAGTACGGGAGCGAGACCGACGCGGGGATCGGAGTCCGAGGCAACATCCCTCTGGGTCAGGTGCTCACTGCCGAAGACCAGCGGGGCGCCGGCGCCATCTCCCGTCTGGAGCTGGCGGTCTCAGCCCACCACTTCTTCCCCAGCGGTGCCGACTACACCGAGGCGAACGCCGACCTTCTGCTGCCGCTTCTGAGGGTGGGGGACGGCGCGGCCCGGACCTATGCGGGCACCGGGATCCACGTGGGCCGGCTCTCGCCTGACGCGGGTGGCTCCGACACCAAGATCGGCCTCAATCTGGTGGGAGGCCTTCGGTTCGACCGTCCGGTCCTGGCCCCCTTCTTCGAGGTGCGGGGTTCGGTGGGCGGAATGGACCAGCTCAGCGCGGCGGTCGGCGTGCAGATCTTCGGCGGGATGTTTTGAGGGAGGGGCCGGCTGCCCTGGCCCCTCCGGTTACCGCTCCAGGAGCGTCGGCTCCCCCAGTCCCAGGGTTCCCAGGCGTTCCATTTGCGTCGCGGCGTCCCCCACCACCAGCCAGACCATTCGGGACGTGTCCAGGTGCCGGGTGGCCAACTCCCGGATGTCAGCCACCGTCATGGCTTCCACCGTCTCACCCCGCCGGAGGACGTAGTCGGCCGGGAAGCCGTGTCCGCTCATGTTCTGCAGCAGTCCTACCTTGGCGCCCAGGGTCTCGAAGGCTCCCGCATTGCTCCTGAGGAGGTAGCTCCGGGTGGCCTCCAGGTCCTCGTCGCCAAACTCCGGGCCGTGGGCCTCCACCAGCTCCCGGATCAGCTCCAGCGACTCCAGCGTCACATTGCTCCGGACCGCCGATGAGATGACGAAGGGTCCTGGCTGGCCGGCCCCCCGGAAGCCCGACCCGATCCCGTAGGTGTAGCCTCGCTGCTCCCGGAGGACCTGGGTGAGCTCCGAGGCGAAGCCGCCCCCGCCCAGCCGGAAGTTCATGACGGTGGCGGGCCAGTACTCCGGATCGGTTTCGGGCATGGCCAGGTAGCCCACCCGGAGGACCGACTGGGCCGAGCCGGGCACGTCCACGAAGTACAGGCCGGCCCGTCGGTCGTCCCGGGCCGGGAAGGCCGGGGTTTCGGGGACGGGGGCTTCCGGCCACCGCGAGGAGAGCCCCTCCACGGCATCGAGCACCTGCCGGCGGTCTACTGCGCCGGCTACGTGGAGGGCCGCTGCGCCAGGCACCAGGGCCCGGGCGTGGTAGTCCCGGAGGTCGTCCAGGGAGAGAGCCTCCACCGTCTCCAGCGACCCCTGCACGGGCCGGGCCAGGATGTGGTCGCCGTAGACCAGCCGGTTGAAGTGGTCCTCGGCGATGATGTTGGGGCTTGCAGCCCGCTGCTGGAGCTGGTTCAGGACCCGTCGTTGGGCGAGCTGGAACCGATCCGGATCGAAGCGTGGCTCCAGGAGGACGTCCTTCACCAGTTCCATGGTGGCGTCGAAATTACGGGCCAGCGTGGTGCCCTGCAGGGTGAAGCTTTCGCGGCCGGCGGACACGTTCAGGGTGGCGCCCAGCAGTTCGATGGCTTCTTCCAGCTCTTCCGGCGTCCGGTCCCGAGTCCCTTCCAGGAGCGTTTCGGCCAGGAGATTGGCGGCGCCGGCCCGGCCGGGATCGTCCAGCAGGAGCCCGCCCCGGAAGCGAAGAGAGAACTGGACCAGGGGGAGCTCCCGATCGTCGATGCCCAGCAACGCGAATCCGTTGGCCAGGGTGTCGGCCCATACCTCGGGCGGAGTCAGCACCGGGGGATCGCCGAAGGGGGGCTCCACCGAGCGGTCGATCCGGGAGGGGGTGCGGGGGATGTCGCCCCGATCGGTGATCTGGACCGGCTCCTCGGCTCCTTCCACGATGGGCTCTTCCACCACCCGGGCCACTTCGGAGTCGGAGAGCGCCAGAGCGGCCTGGCCCCGGGGCACGAAGCTGGCGGCGACGTGGGGGCGGTCCTTCAGGTACGTCTCGTAGACCCGCATCAGATCCGCTTCGGTGACGGCCAGGGTTCGCTCAAGGTCTTCGGAGACGTACCCCGGCGAGGGAGCGAACATGGTGTACTGGGCCAACTGGAACGCTTTCCCCAGGACGCTGGAGAAGGACTGGTAGAAGGCTCGCTCCACCCCGGCCTTCACCCGGGCCAGCTCCCGGTCCCGGATGCCCTCGGCCTCGAAGCGGGAGAAGCCGGCCTCCACGGCTTCCATGACCTCGTCCAGCGGTTGCCCTTCGTAGCCCCGCACCTGGAGGATGAAGCGGCCCGCCAGCTCCTGGGTCTGGCTCGACGCCGAGACCGCCGGGGCCAGCTCACGCTCCTCCACGATGACCTGGTGGAAGGGGGTGGACTTGCCGTCGGTGAGGATCCGGGCCAGGAGTCCCAGGGCGTACGAGTCGGGATGGTAGCTGGGAACGCCGGGCCATGCCAGGGTGAGCTGGGGAAGCCGGGCGAAGTTGTCCTCGTGCATGAGGCGCCGGGATCCCTCCAGGCGGACCTCCGGCGGGTCGGCCACCTGCGGGAGCTCCCGGGCCGGGATCTCTCCGAAGTAGTGCTCGATCCACTCCCGGGTCTGGGCCACGTCGATGTCGCCGGCCACCACCAGGAGGGCGTTGTTGGGCCCGTACCACTGCTCGTGGAAGGTGTGGACATCGTCCAGCGTGGCGGCGTCCAGGTCCTCCAGCGAGCCGATGACCTGCCAGCGGTACGGGTGTCCCTCGGGGTAGAGGGCCTGGTCCAACACGTAGTTCAGGTGTCCGTAGGGCTGATTGTCCACCCCCTGGCGCTTCTCGTTCTTCACCACCTGCTTCTCTTTGGCCAGCACGTCGTCGGTGACGGTGTTGATGAAGAAGCCCACCTTGTCGGACTCGGCCCAGAGGGTCTTCTCCAGCCCGTCCCGGGGGACCACCTCGAAATAGTTGGTCCGGTCCCGGTTGGTGGAGCCGTTGGTGGAGCTCCCGATCCGGGTCATGAGACGATCGAGCCCCCCCGGCCCCAGGTTCTCCGAGTCCAGAAAAAAGAGGTGCTCGAAGAGGTGGGCGAAGCCGGTCCGCCCCTCCACCTCCCGGGCCGAGCCCACATGGTAGGTGAGGGCCACCGCCGCCACCGGATCGGAGCGGTCCACGTGCAGGACCACCTCCAGGCCGTTGTCCAGGTGGTAGTGCTCGTAGGCGAGGGCGATGCCGGCATCACCTGGAGCGTCGTCGGTGGGAAGACACCCGGCGGTCAGTCCGGCGGTCAGGAGAACGAGGGCGAGGAGGAGCGGGGCCGGCGAACGGATCGCCGCAGGGAGCCGGCAACGCAGCAATTGGAGAGGTTTGAGCATTCGAAAGAA
>PWLA01000319.1 GCA_003559555.1 Gemmatimonadota bacterium
CTGGAGCAGGTGGAGTGGGGGCCCCTGGACGTCATGGTCGTCGATATGCCTCCGGGGACCGGTGACGCCCAGCTCTCCCTGGTTCAGACCATCGACGTGGATGGGGCCGTCATGGTGACCACCCCCCAGGCCATTTCCACTGGAGACGTCCGCCGGGGCGTAAAGATGTTCGAGCGGGTGAATACCCGGGTCCTGGGGATCGCCGAGAACATGAGCGGGCTCTTCTGCCCGCACTGCGACGAGGAGATCGACGTCTTCGGGTCCGGGGGCGGAGAGCGCCTGGCCCGGGAGATGGGGATCCCCTTCCTGGGGCGCATTCCCCTGGATCCGGCAGTGCGCCGGGCCGGTGATGCCGGCACGCCCACCGTCATCGCGGCGCCTGACTCGCCGGCGGGTGTGGCCCTGGTGGAGGTCGCGGGGGCGGTCTTCAAGGCCGTTCGGGAGAGCGCGCAGGAGGGGGTGGCCCTGTGAAGATTCCCTTCCTCCCGCGACCCAGTCGGCGCGATCTGGCTTCCCGGCCCCTCCACGTCCTGGTGAGGGATTACCCGGAGACCCTGGCCAATTTGAGGGAGTACGGGATTGCCCCGGAGGATTTCGGCGACCGCCGCCTCGAGGAGTTCGAGGACCGGGATTTCATTCTGGATGCCCTGGAAGACGCCACGGCGTGGCGTCCCGGAGTGGGCGTGGCCTGAGGACGAACCGGACCGTGGGTGCCCGATCCCCAGCACCATGACGCCGAGGCTCACCCTGCTCACCGACTTCGGCACCCGGGACGGGTACGTGGGCGCCATGAAGGGCGTGATTGCCTCCATCACGCCCCGGACCCAGATGGACGACATCTCCCACGCGGTGGAGCCCGGTAACGTGGAGGCGGCGGCGCTGACGCTGGAGCGCTACTGGAAGCGCTACCCTTCCGGGACCGTCCACCTGGTGGTGGTGGACCCCGGGGTGGGGACGCAGCGGAGGGGGCTGGCGGTGGAGGCCGACGGTCGGCTCCTGGTCCTTCCGGACAACGGTGTGCTGACCCGGGTCACGGCTGCGGCGTCGACGTGGCGTGCGGTCTCCCTGGAAAATGAAGAGTTCATGGGCCCCGAGCGTAGCGCCACCTTCCACGGCCGGGATGTCTTCGCCCCGGCAGCCGCCCACCTGGCTCGGGGGCTTGCCCTGACCCGACTGGGTCCGGCGGTGCACGATCCCGTCCTCCTGCCCTCGTGGCCTGAACCAATCCGCAGGGAAGACGGAAGCCTGCAGGGGCGCGTCATCGGGATCGACCGGTTCGGTAACCTCGCCACAAATCTGCCGGGCGACCTGCTCCAGGGAGCGGTGCAGGTCGAGGTGGAGGGACGGCGGATCGCCCCGGCGGACACCTACGGTGAGGTGGAGCCGGGAGCGCTCCTGGCCCTGGTGAGCTCCGACGGGCGGATCGAGGTGGCAGCACGGGACACGTCGGCGGCGCGGCTGCTCTCGGTGGAGGTGGGGGCGACCGTCCGGCTGGTGTGGGAGGCGGGGGCGCAGGCCGGCGAGTAGGTCTGCTCAGGTGGGAGAGGGGTGCTCAGGGCCCGCTTTCGAGCCAGTCCCGGTCGCTGGCCGTGAGCTCTCCCCGACCCCTGCGGCGGTCCAGCAGCTTCAGGACCACCCAGCCCACGAGGAGGATGGGAGCCACCTTGAAGAGAAGGAAGCCGGCCAGTCCGAAGACGAGGGAGAACGCGCTCCCCACCACCGACAGGACGATCCCCACCACGGACAGGACGATGCCCACCACCACCAGGGTGATGAGCCCCACGGCAAAGAACGTGAGAAGTGTGCCAAGCATGGGAGCCTCCTTGCGGTGTCAGGGGTCCGGGTTTGTCCAGTGGATCGATCCTTCCATCGGTTCCAGCAACGATTCCCTCGCGCCGCCGATCCACGATCCACCCTTCAACATGTAGTACGAATGGCGCCGGAGGAAGATTCAACTTCCCGGCGGCCCGCTCAGCGGTCGTTGATCCGTCGCACGTTGATGCTGCCCAGGGCCGCGTCGATCCGGATGGTCATCCGCCGGTCTGCGGTCCCCCAGTTGTCCGACTCGTAGGCATCGCCCCGCCGGGTGAGCCCGGGGGCGTTCACCGAGGTGAGGAAGGTGCTCCGGGTGAGCCGGATCCCGGCGTCGGCGGGCACCTCGATCTCCACGCTTCCCAGCCCCATGGACACGGCTACCCGGGTGTCCGACTGCTGCAGCCCTTCAAAGGAGAGGCGGACATCGCCTACTCCGGCATCCACCTTGACCTCACGGGCGTTGAGCCGGCCCAGCTCCCGGGCCCGAAAGGATGCGGCCCCTACCTGAAACGTAGCCTGGGGCAGGGTCATCGGGTTGGGCTCGGATACCCGCAGATGGGTATCGGAGGCCCCGGTGGCCAGGCTGAGACTTCGAAGCCTCAGCCCGCCCAGATCCAGTTCGGCCTGGACGGCACCGAGCTCCATCTTCAGATCCGTGGTCACCTCCCGACTGAGGCGGATCTCCATCTCTCCCTGGCCGTCGCCCCGCCGGAAGGGGCTGCGGCGGCCTGCTGATTCCCCGGACACCGACAGCTCGAGGCGTCCGTTCTCGTAGCGATGCACCGGCTGGAACGACCCCTCGTCGTAGCGGACCCGGACCTGGTACAGGGTCCCCGTGGCGCCGGGGGTAACCACGAACCGGCCGGCGCCGTAGGTCACGTCGACGGAGAGGGACTCCTCGGCCTGGAGCTGGCGGGAGGCCTGGAAGTCGCTCCAGGTCTGTGCCTCCAGGGGCCCCGGTGCGCTCAGGCAGAGCAGGGCCACCACCAGACCTCCGACGGCCGGAACGGCCGGCCCGGCGAGGCTGTCGCGCAGGCGGCTTTGTTGGCGAAGATGGTCAGCGAGGGGGTTCATCGAATCTCGGCTCCGATTCGGGAGTGTCCTCTGGGGACGCTTCGTCCCCGGGTGCATCTGGTCGATGCGGCTCGCCCGACGGGTCGTCATCTGGCCGTCCAGGGCCGCCGCCCGGAGATGGCGGAGGTTCGGGGGAGAAGGGGTCCGGGTCCGGCGCCCACGGGTCCTCACCGCCACCCCAGCTCCAGCCGGGTCCGGCGTAGAGGGGATCCCGGCCGCCCCGGGAGAGGAGCACCGCCCCAAGACCGATCATTCCGGTCATCACCACCAGGAGAACCCCGATGAAGGTGAGCAGCCCGTGGAACAGGGAGAGCCAGGCGCCGCCCATCTGGAAGACGGCTGCCAGGACGAAGGCCGCCAGGAGGGCCGCCAGGCCGGCACCCAGTTGGATGGCAGGCCGGGATCCGTCCAGCGACTCGAAGCCCTGGATGGATCGGTCGGACATCCACCGCCCCAGGATCCGGGCCACCGCGAGGAATCCCCCGGTGGCAGCCAGCGCCAGCGCCAGGGGGAAGACGGGGATCCAGAGGAGCATGACCGGAATCCCGATGATGGTGATGGCCAGCAGTACGATCCCCGCAATCCAGATGGGAAACGAGAGGACCGAGGCAGCCAGCCCCACCAGGGCCGAGCGTCCGGCGGAGTGCCGGGCGGTCCGGGCCACCACCTCGAAGTTCCGGGGCATGAAGTACAGCAGGGCCAGACCAATCCCGAAGAGAATCCCGAAGGTCACCAGAGTCTGAAAGAGCTGGGCCAGCCCGCTGCCCAGGTTGCGAAGGGCGGAGCGGCCGGTGGTCCGGGGCGGCGTCGGTCGCCGGTCGGCCCGGGTTTCGGCGTCCAGCGTCGCCCGGATCTCCCGACGGATCTCTTCGCGAAGGTCCGCTTCGGGACGGTCCGGAACGGGCCGGATCTCGGAAATGCTGCCGGCCACTGCGTCGCGGCGCTCCTCATCGATGAGGGCATCGACCCAGCGGAGGTCGCCCCCGATTCGAGCATTCTCGCCCAGCGTCAGCTGACCGCCCAGGAGGAGCACGTCCCCTTCCACCTGGCCGTTCACCGTCAGGTGTCCGTCCAGCACCAGGAGCGATCCCGACACCGTGTCGTCTTCACCGATGAGCACGTCGTCGCCCACGTAGATCCGCAGCCCCTCGGTTCGCAGGTCACGGAGTCCCGAGGTGAGCGCCCTGAGGCGGTCAGTCCGGAGGATCAGAGACTCGATGGCTTCCTCGAGGTCACCCTCGGGCCTCACCACCTGCGGCTCCGGCTCCCCCGGGTCCGCCAATGCTGCGGACATGCGTTCCTGGAGTGCCTGCGCGGCATCTGCCGCGTCACCCTCCAGGCCGGCGGGAGGGGACCAGTCCCGGAGCAACCCGGGGATCTCGTCGCTGTCCATGGAGACGGCCTGCCCGAGGAGCGAGCGCCAAGCTGCCTCCAGCGGCCCTCCGGAGCGGTACTGGCCAATCTCGACATCGTTCACCAGAACCCGCTGGTCCCGGAAGCTGACTGCCAGTGCCTCGCCGTCATCGAATTCCACGGCCAGGGTCGCTTCCCCTCCTGCCACCGTGACCTGGCTGGAGACAACCTGCCTCTCCTGGGCCGATACGGGGGACGCCAGGACCGTGGTCAACAGGAGGAGGAGCCCCAGAAGTGGAGCCATGACTCCCGCCCGATGAGCGGAGGATTGAGAGATCTTGGACTTCATCATCTTATGCATGGCGACCCGTCACAGGTGAGGGTGCAATCACGTTTCGGTAGAGGATCCAGGCCGAGGCCAGCGTGAGGGCCCACAGGGCCATCAGGCCAGCCACGGCCATGGAGGGAGAAGCGGAGGCTGCGCTGGCGGCTTCCCAGAGCGCCCCGGCCACGGCGCTGTCCGCCAGCCACTGGGAGCCCCAAGCCATGGCGGCCTGGAAGCCGTCGGCCACTCTCCAGCTCAAGAAGGTGGCCAGGCCACACAGGGTGAGGAGCGGATGGGCCGTCACGGCACCCATCAGGGCCAGCACGCCCAGGGCGGGAAGCGAAGCGATGGCGCCAAGGCCTGTCCACCCTCGTGGGGTGCTGGGAAGCAGCCGGCCGGCCTGGTTCGTCATGGCGCCGGCCCACTGAAGGGCGCGGTCCAGGACCCCGGGGGTCGGCGCCGGACTGGCCGACGCCTGGAATGCGGTCATTACCCGCCGGGCGAAGCCCTCGGAGGGCGCCAGGCGGGGAAGCGAGCCCAGGGAGGTAAAGACGGTCTGCCATTCCTGGAATTCGCTTTGGCAGGCCGGGCAGGCCTCCATGTGGGCGTGAGCCCGCCGGCGATCTCCCTGGCCCAGGGCCCCGTCCAGGAGCTCCTGGAGCCGGTCCGGGCCCAGGTGTTCCTCGGCATTCCGGATCCGGCGACCCATCGCGGTCCGCAGCGTACCCATCAACCGACTGCCCAGCGAGGGACGGGTCGGCACTTCCGCCATGACCCGCTCGGCGAAGTTCTCCGACGGCTCCAGCCCCGGAAGCTCGTCCAGCTGTGAGAACACCAGGCGCCACCCATCCAACTCGGAGGCGCACCGCGAGCAGCCCGCAAGGTGAGCTTCCACCTTCTCGGTCCGTTCTGCGGCCAGCTCGCCCTCCAGGTAGGCCTGGAGCGCTTCGCTGCTCAGATGTGTGCTGGGGTCATTCACCTTGAATCCCTCCATGGTCGTCTGGTTCGGGGAGCACCCATCCCTACGAATTCTTCACCGCTCTGGTTTCGCGGGGTCATGCAACAGCTCCTGCCAGCATCTCCTTCAGTTCGGCCCGTCCCCGGTGGATATAGGTCTTCACCGTTCCAAGGGGAACATCCATGATCTCGGCCACCTCGTCATACGTGTGACCTTCCACGTGCCTGAGCAGCACCGCCGTTCGATACTCGGGGCGGAGCCGGCCCATGGCGTCCTCGATCTGACCACCCAGCTCCCGATTCTCCACGTATTCTTCCGGTGACTCGCCAGTCGAGGGAAGGGTGATGCTGGTCCGTTCCTCGTCCTCATTCGATCGTGCGTCCGGCGCCCCGTGAATGGAGACGGTGTCCAGCTCCCGCTTGCGGAGCCGATCGATGGCCAGGTTGTTGGCGATCTTGAAGAGCCAGCTGGAGAATTTGTAGCGGGGGTCGTAGGTGTCGATGGCGTTGAAGGCCTTCACGAAGGCCTCCTGCGCCACGTCCTCCGCCCGTTCCCGGTCCCGGACCATGCGAAACACCAGCGAGAACACCGGCTTCTCGTACCGCGTGAGAAGCTCACGGAAGGCACGCTGCCGGCCTTCGCAGGCCAACGAGACCACTTCACGGTCCTCGAGTTGAGCGTAATCCACCGGTGTCCGGACTCCCTGATGGCTTGTTGCGTGCGGCACGATTCGAGGAGATGGCCGGAGCGATCCGCCCATCTCCCCGGGCTTCCCTACGAGGGTCCCTTCAATGAAGTTTCATCTCGTTTCCATTTTCCCATTACCCCGATCCAGTCCGCATGGCCACAGCACCGGAGGCACGTCCCCACGAGGGAAAGGCCCGGGAGCGGCAGGTCCAGACGATCTTCTCGGAGATCGCTCCCCGTTACGACCTCCTCAACCACGTCCTCAGCCTGAACATCGACCGGCGATGGCGGCGCCAGGCGGTCAACCGACTCGAGGTGCCGGTGGATGAGCCCGGCGTGCGGGTGCTGGACGCCTGCGCCGGCACCTTTGATCTGGCTCTGGAACTGGCCGACCGACCCGGGTTTCGGGGCACAGTGATCGCCTCCGACTTTGCTCGACCCATGCTGGTGGAGGGCCGGGAGAAGCTGGCCCAGCGGCCCGTGCACCCGGTCTGTGGCGACACCCTGCAGCTTCCTTTTCCCGATGGGACTTTCCACCGGGCCATGGTGGCCTTCGGAGTTCGGAACCTGGCCGACGTGGAGGCTGGATTCCGCGAATTCGCTCGCATTCTCCGTCCCGGAGGCCGGCTGGTGATCCTGGAGTTCACCACGCCACCGAACCGGGTCATGCGAGGGCTCTACCTCTTCTACTTTCACCGTGTGCTCCCTCTGGTGGGACGGATGGTGTCGGGGCACCCCTGGGCGTACAGCTATCTTCCCGAATCGGTGAAGGAGTTTCCCGGTCCGGACCCGTTGGCCGACCTCCTCCGGGTAAGCGGATTTTCCGCGGTGCAGTGGAACTACCTCACTGCGGGGATCGCTGCGCTTCATGTGGCGGAAAAGGCGGGGGACGAGAACGAAGCGGCCACTGGCCTCGAGGCCATGGGGTCCGCGTAGCCGGGAGGCTGGGGAATCAGGGGGCAGTCCGGAGACGTCAGCGGTTTTCCGGGGCATCGTTCGGAGGGAGGGGTTCCCACGGATGTACCGAGCCGTCCAGCTCCACGCGGTAGAGGGGACCCAGATCCTTGAGGCCGGGCCCGAAGCGGGCCGGATCTCCCACCAGGAGGATGGTCATGGCGTCGGGATCGATCCACCGACGAGCCACTCGGTGCACGTCGGCGGGACGCACCTCCTGGATCCCGTCCAGGTAGCGCTCCAGCCAGTCCTCGGGAAGCCCCTGGGCCAGATCGCCCATGCGGCGCGCCACGATCTGGCGGGTGGACTGAAAGGCGAAGACGTACCCGTTGGCCATCTGCTCCACGGCCCGGGAGACCTCGGCGTCGTCAGGAGGATCGGCCCTGAAGTCTTCCATCACCTCCAGCGTGAGGCTCACGGCGTCCAGGGTGCGCTCCGCCCGGGTCGAGGTCACGGCCCCCACCAGTCCCTCGTAGCGGAGCGGGGTGGTCCAGAGCGATGACGCACCGTAGGCGAGCCCCTGCTCGGTTCTGACCCGGGTCATGAGCC
>PWLA01000125.1 GCA_003559555.1 Gemmatimonadota bacterium
CAAGAAGATCCGGTACGTGAACTCGTCGCCGTAGTCCAGGTCGCGGAAGGTCCACAGATCGCCGTCGATGGCCACGACCTCCACGTTGGCCTCGTCGATCTCGAAGCAGCTACCCAGGTCATCCACGTCCCAGAAGAACTGCGGGGGTTGGAAGACCAGGTAATCCGGCAAGCCGGCCTCCGGAACCTCCAGGATCTCGCGGTAGGCCCACACTCCGAAGATTCCCTCGAACTCCTCCGGGAAGAGCTCCACCGTTCCGATCTCGGTCGTCTGGTCGGCCACCACTTCGATTTCGGTGATCTCGAGCTGGGCATAGCCCTCCGCCGTGACCCGGGCGGTGTAGGATCCCTCTGGAAGCTCCATTGCGAACCTTCCGCCTGAATCGGAGCTGGCCGTCCGGCCATCACCGAAGTCCACCTCGGCACCCACGATGGCCTCCCCAGTGGTCCCATCCACTACGCCCCCCACCACGCTTCCCACATCGCCCTCAACCGTCACAGAAGCCGAACCGGAGGTCCCCTCCGACGTGGCGGTGATGGTTGCCGTGCCGTCGGACATTCCCTGCACCACCCCCTCGCCGTCCACGGTGGCCACATCCGGATCGGAGGAGCTCCATGCCACGCTCCGGCCGGTGGGGCTGATGGGGTGTCCTCTCGAGTCGGAGAGGGCGACGTCCAGTTGAACGGTGCTGCCGTAGCCCAACGTGACGCTGGACGGACTCACCGCCACCGAGGCCACCGCCTGGCGAACCTCGACCCCGACGGTCGACGAGAACGACCCATGGGTCGCCTGAACCTGGACCTGCCCCTCGGCAATGGCCGTCACCACCCCGCCCTGGCTCACCTCCACCACCTGTGGATTGGAGCTGGACCACGTGAGCGACTGTCCGGGCACCCGGTCGCCGGTGGCGAAGATCACCGCCCCATCGAGCTGCGCCTGCTCCTCCAGCGCGTCCAGAGCCACCGGCCCATCCTGAACCTCCACCCCGGCTGGAACCGGCTCCAGCGAAAGCTGGACTTCGTTGGCCTCGCCGGACTGGAGGGTCACTGACTGCTGGGCCTCGAAGAGGGTCGCCCCCTGCCAGAGGAGGGCCAGCTCCAGGAGGAAGGTCTCCTGGTCTCCCTCCACTTCCACGTCCATCGGAATCCGGGTCTGCGAGCCCTCTGCCTGGAATTCCTGGTTCACCTCCGCCGCCACGCTGCCCTCGCGGAGCAGGCGGATCTGGACGGCATCGGCCCGGTCGAAGGCTGTGCCGGCGTCACCGGCGTGTTCCAGCTGGCTCGTGGGAGGGGCGGCGAAGGACAGGTTCAACTGGGCGGAAGGCACTGGAGCCGGATCCACCACCAGGTCCCGGCAGCCGGCTACGATCATCAGGAGGGCCAGCATCCAGATCACCACGGCCCCGTGCTTCGCTTCCGCTCTCATCGGGCACCGCCCATCCGAGCGGTGAGCGAGAGCTCCAGCCCGGTGATCCCGCTCTCCACATCGTCCCGGACCAGCACCGTGCCGAACCGCGCCCGAACCGAGGGAACCAGCAGATGCCCGGCAGCCGGGATCTCCGTGGCTACGCCGACGCCGGTGAGCCATCCCTGCCCCACTCCGTCGTCGGTTCGGAAAAGCCTCACATCTCCGCTGGGGACCAGCACACCCCATCCCATGGGCACCCGCACGCCCCCACCGGCCAGCAACAGCGCCTGAGAGGGCACCGAGGGAGCGGCTTCGAGGAGGGCCGTACCTTCACTCCGGTGAAACACCCCCCCGTAGGCCAGAGCCGAGGTCCGGGGAGTGGGCGCGAAGGCATAGGAGGCCAAGGCCTGAATCCGGTTGCCGGAACGGTACAGATTCGTTCCATCCACCGCATCGTCGGAATAGCGCTCGAGGGTCACCGTCAGCGCCACCTTGGCGTCGGAACCAACGTTGTGATCCACCGCACCACGGATCCGGAGCTGGTCGCCCGGCTGGTAGCCGAAGGGCTCGCCCTCAAGCGGTTCGAACTCCCGACCCACCACGTAGCTGACGCTGAGCCCCGCTCCGGTGTCGCCGAAGGAGCGGGCCGCCGAGGCGTGGACACCGGCTCCCCCGCCACTTCCCCAGTTGGAGATCCGGAAGGGGAGAAGGTCCGCTGCCACGGCCCCGGCCAACTGGGCCTCGTCCCGAGTCTGGGATGCGCTGCCCGTGGGGAGCATGGCAATCCCCTGGAGCTGGAGTGCCACATCTCCGCTGCTGCGAAAGCCGACCCGCACTTCGGTATCCGTCAAACCCGAGAGGTCCACGCTCTCACCGTCGGCCCTCTCCAGGGAGCCCCGGGCGAAGGCGGTGCGAAGCTCCACTGCCATTCTCTCCCCTACCGGCACCGAGGCGCTGACGGGAAGGGTGAAGAGGGAAAGGGAGCGGATCCCGGTGGCCTCCTCGTCACCGAAGCTATAGTGGTCCACCACCAGACCGGCCCGGGCGTCCACCGGGCCGACACCCACCTGGGCCGCCGCCTCCGCCACACCCAGTACCAGCATCGCCACGAGCCCCACGAGCACTGTCTTCATCGGTTTCCTCCTCATGGCCGTACCAGGATGATTTCCAGCAGCGTGCGGCGTCCGATCCCCTCCTGACCCTGGGACTCGGCCACGGCGTCACGGACCATGGGATCGGGGATCATCGTCTCGAGATCGTCCAGCGATGCCCGCTCCCCTACCGTCTCGCCCAGGAGCTGGTCCTCCAGCGCATCGCCGGGAAGTTCGCCCTCGGCTTCGGCGGTCACCTGCGCATCCTCGGCCCGCTCCTGCACCTCCTCGAACTCCGGATCCAGCTCCGCCGCCTGGCGGTAGAAGGCCGCCGCCGCCTGGAAGTCGCCTCGATCCTCGGCCTCCAGTCCCTGTCCGAAGGCCAGAAGCGCCTCCAGGCTCCGGGTGGGCTGCTCCATGATCCGGTCCCGTTCGGCAGCGGTGAGCTCCACGCCCATGCTTTCGAAGAGGCCCAGCGTCAGCCGGTTCTGCATCTCGAAGATGGCCTCGAGCCGATCCTCCTCGCTCCAGGTCGAGAGCTCGTCGGCGGCATCGGACGACACCAGGCCCGCCAGGACGCTCATGAGGACGTCGTCCCCCTGGAGTCGTCCCTGGACCACCCTCCCGGCCCCCAACAGCCGTCCGCTGCGAGCCGCGGTGGCCGGATCGACCCGTTCCTCCTCGGCCAGGGCCAGCTCATCCAGGAGGGCCTGGATGCGCAGACGCTCCAGAACCGTGACCCGATCCACCTGCGCCAGGTCCGTCACGATCATCTCGGACAGGGCCCGGCCCAGAGGAGCGTACTGGGGGTCGGCACCCTCGTAGATGAACGGGAGGACCGCGACGGCCGAGCCGTCGATGGGCTGATCGGCCATCTCCACCTCTCGCTCCAGCGCCGCTCGGGCCTCCAGGGTCATCTCCTGGCGCCGGACCAGGGGGATCCGCCCCTGCATCCAGCGAAGGGTTTCGGCCGAGGTGCCCACTTCCCGGTAGGCCTCGTATACCCGTCGGGCCTCCGTGGGCTGCCCCGCCGCCTCGTAGGCCAGCCCCAGGTGCGCCGCGGCCGCCGGATTCCCGGGCTCCAGATCCGCGGCCCGCTCCAGCACCCGGACCGCGTCGTCCGGGCGCTCGGCGGTACGGTATGCGACGCCCAGTCGAACCAGGAGTGGAACCGATTCCGGGGTATCGGCCATCCGCGCCTCCAGGTCGGGGATCTCGGCCGGAGACACCTCGGGAAGGCCCTCGGTGGCTGGCGCACACGCGCCCAGCACAACCAGGGCGAGCAGGAGAGCGATCGATCGTGCCATGGAGTGCCTCCCTTCGCTATGTCGATTTCCAGAACGGCATCGGACCGTCACGATAGCTCAGGTGCAACGGTCGGGGCAATTCTGATCCCGGGCAAGTCGTCGAGATGTGGCAACCCACCCACCCGCGCTGGGACCGTCAGCCCCTCATCTTCTTAATGCGTAAAAGCCACCCGATGTCCGCCAGCGAGGGCCCCGGGGGGAACGCATGCTCCGGGTCAGCGCGTTCCTGAAAGGAGACCGCCTCCTCCTGTTCTCATCTCCCATTTCCAGGGACTCCAGCCATGGCAGATCAGCCAGATCGGGCTTCGATTGAGGCGCTTCACCGGGAAGCGGGAGTGACCGAGCGGCGAGGCCAGTCGTTCCTCCAGCGGTTGGGGCGCTTCGACCAGTCCTTCTTCATCCGCATGATCGTGGGATTCTTGCTCTTGACCCTGGCGGTGGCGGCCGCGGAGGTGGGACTTCGATATGCAGCCGTCCTCTGGGAATTCCACCGGGTGGAGAGGGACCGGCCCGAGCTGGCGTCCCGGGACCTGGCCGAGGACATCCGGTCCATCATGCTGAACGAGGGCGGGCCGGTGGCATCCCGGATCGTATATCCGATTCTGGAGAGGAATTTTCGCCGAGCCGGTCTCCGGATCGCCGTCGAGCCTTCGGAGGACACCCGCACCGCCATCGAACGGATCTACGGCTTCACGCCCGAGGGCATCCCCCCCGATTGGCCCGAGGGGACCTTCAACCAAGCGACCCTCGAGGTGAGAGCCGATCAGGCCTGCCTGGCCTGCCACGCCGACTCCCAGGTGGGCGACGCCCTGGGAACCGTGACCGTGCGGGACTATCTGGATGGCCGTCTCGACGACTGGCGGGACGAGTTGCCGCTGACCGCCACCGTGAACCTGGCGAAGGCCGGAATTCACACGGTCATCCTCTTTCTCTTGCTCCGAGTGCTCATGGCCCCTCTCCTCTCGCTACGGTCGGCGGTGGCTCGCCTGAGCAAGGGGACCTCCGGGCTGAACATCCGGGCAGAGGTGGCATCGGCCGACGAGTTCGGTGAGCTTGCCCACGACCTGAACTCCTTTCTGGACCGCATCACCGAGCTCATGGCCGAGCTGCGGCGCACCACCCATCGGACCGTGACCCTCAACACCCGCCTCACCCACCTGACCCGGGACACCCGCGAGCAACTCGAACGGGTCGAGACGGGGCTCAACGAGGCCCTGCCCAGCGACGAGGCGGAGTGGCGCGCCCGGGGCCCGGAGGGAGCCCGTTTGACCCGGGTCCTCAGGGAGTTGCACGAGCTCCGGCACCACGTCCAGGGGATCGAGTCGTTGGAGGAGCGGCTGGACGACGCGGCGGATGACGGACAGCGACTGCTGGACAGGCTTCTTCAGGACCCCGACCATCAACGTTCCTTCGAACCGTAGAGTCCGGATCAGCCGTCTTCAGTCGTCCAGACCGAACTTCTTGATCCGAGACGCCAGGGTCGTGGGAGGAATCCCCAGAAGCCGGGCAGCGCCCTGATCGCCGTAGACCTTGCCGTCGCAGGCCTGGAGGGCCGCCTCGATGTTCCGCTTCACCCGCTCCTCCATCTCGTCTTCGGTGAGGATCTCCGGTACGCCTTCCTCCTCTCCGTCACGGGGGTCGGTGGAAAGGGCCTTCCGGCTCCGGGACCCGGCATGCCGATCGGGCAGTTCGAAGTGGAGTCGTCCGCCCTGAGCCGTGATGAGGGCCCGCTGGACGGTGCTCCTGAGCTCCCTGACGTTCCCGGGCCAGTCATACTGTTCGAGTCTCGCCACGTCCGCCCTGGAGAGCTCAATCCGGTCCTCGTCGTTACCCTCGGCCTGGAACTCGTGGAGGAAGTTCTGGGCCAGGAGCGGAATGTCCTCCTTTCGCTCCCTCAGGGGCGGCACCCGGATGGGAAAGACGTTCAATCGGTAGAAGAGGTCCTCCCGAAAGCGGCCCTCCCGGACTTCGTCTTCCAACACCCGGTTCGAGGCCGCGATGACCCGGACGTCCACGCGGCGCTCCTCGTCCTCGCCCACCCGCTGGTACGTGCCGTCCTGCAGAACCCGCAGAAGCTTGCTCTGGAGGTCCAGCGGAAGCTCGCCCACCTCGTCCAGGAACAGGGTGCCACCATCGGCGGCCGCAAAGCGACCGGATCGATCCCGAACCGCACCGCTGAAGGCCCCCTTCACATGACCGAAGAACTCGCTCTCATAGAGCTCCCTGGGAATGGCCGCACAGTTCACCTTCACCATTGGAGCTTCGCACCGGTCGCTACGCCGGTGGATCTCCCTCGCCACCAGTTCCTTCCCGGTCCCCGACTCCCCCTGCACCAGGACGGTGACGTCCGTGGGGGCGACCTGAGCCAGCTTTTCGACCGTCTGCTGGATGGCCGGGCTCTGGCCCACGATCTCACCCAGCGAGCGTGTGGTCTCGATCTCGTCCCGAAGGTACCGATTCTCCAGCTCCACCTGGCGCCGCAGCTCCTCGGCTCGCTCATAGGCGAGCATGTTGTCGACACCCAACGCCACCTGTCGCCCCACCTGCATGAGAAACGCCGCATCCCCCTGGTCGTAGCGCTCCGCCTGTCGGCTTCCCACGGCCAGGACTCCCAGCGAACGGTCCCGAGCGACGAGGGGCACTGACACGTAGGAGCGGATTCCGGCCTTCAGGAGAACCTTCTCCTCCTCCACCGGCGTCCGCTGGCGCAGGTCCCGCCGGACGACGGGGCGGCCCCGGGCCAGGACCTGGCCGGCCATGCTCCGGTCCCGGCGAAGGAGCGAGCCCCCGGGCTTGGGCTCGCTGCCCTCTCCGGGGCCCGTGAGGGTGGTCACCGTGAGGTGCTCGCCATCGGCCTCCAGCAGCATGAGGCTTGCTCTGTCGAACTCCACCACGGCCCGAAGCGCGTCGGCGATCCCTCGGAAAAGGGGCTCCCGCTCCAGGTTCGAAACCACGGCATTGTTCACGTTCAGGAGGGCAGCCAGCCGCTCCCGGGATCGCTGCAGTTCCCGGGTGCGCTCCTCCACGGTCCGGTTCAGCTCCCGGGAGTGGTTCTCCAGGCGCTCCTGCAGGCGCAGGTTCTCGATGCCCACGGCGAGCTGTTCGGCCAGGAGCCCCAGAGTTCCCTGCTCCCGGGCGGACCACCCACCTGGACCGACGCGGCCCACCAGGAGGATTCCCAACCGACTCCGGACGGTGCGGATCGGGAGTACCGCCACGGATTCGGCACCGAGTGTTCGAAGCCGCCCGGATACCGAGACCACTTCAGCCTCCTCGGACCCGTCGCCGAACTCAGCCCACCCCTCCCGGCTCGCCGCCGTCAGGAGATCGTCCAGCACCGACCGGATCGGTGCCAGATCCGCTTCTCCCAGCACCTCTCCCCCACGCTCCACCTGCAGGGTGATCCAGCTGCCCTCGGCATCCAGGAGGGCGGCCCCCGAGACGGAGCACTGGATCAGGGAAGGGAGAGCCGATACCGCCAGCCGAATCCGGTCGCCGTCGTCGCGGATCCCGGCCATGGCCCCCAGGAGAATACTCCAGGTGTGGACGGGGTCAGGGGAGTCACCCTTCGGGCTCGGCATGGCCGTCATTGAGGGTCCGGTCGTAGTACAAAGGGGGGGCGAGCCTGACGACACGACTTCTCGTGTTTTCGGCACGACCTATCGTGTTAACACGAAATGTCGTGCCGCCCTGCTCTCGTGTCCACACCCCCGGTTCTTGGCCCCTGCACTGGAAGGCCGTTGAAGAAGGGCAGGGACCACCGGGACGGGGTCTTGCGGTGTCAGGGTAGGAGGAGTGTCGAAAGCGATGCCCCAGTGCATCGGTGAGACGCTCCGACGCCGCCTGACGC
>PWLA01000010.1 GCA_003559555.1 Gemmatimonadota bacterium
CAGGGCGATGGCTGAGCCCGGGGAGGTTGTCGGGTGATGGGTCGGCAGAAGGCGGAGGCGTCGCCGGCCGGACGAGGGGGCGAGTCCGCCGGAGGTGGGCCCGCCGACTGGATCCTCACGGGCGCACGGATATGGACCGGTGCCCCGTCCGCCGGCCATGCCACCGCGCAGACGCACGCCACCGGGCAGGCACCTCGCCTGCCAGACACCCTGGCAATCCGGGATGGGCGGATCCTCGCCGTGGGGACGGCCGGTGACCTGGACGGCCTCCGGGGAGCCGAAACCGCGGTCCTGAACCTGGAGGGGCGTTTCGTGCTGCCGGGCTTCGTGGACGCCCACGTCCACCTGCAGAGCGGGGGGCTCCAGCTCTCCCGGGTGGATCTCCGGGGGGTCGACTCTCCGGAGGCCTTCGTCCGGCAGGTGACGGATCGGGCCCGGATCAGTCCCGGAGCAGGATGGATTCTGGGAGCGGACTGGGATCACCGGCTGTGGGACGGGACGCTGCCCCGCAGAGAGTGGCTGGACAAGGCGGCGCCGGGCCGGCCCGTCTTCCTGCACCGGGTCGACATGCACATGGGTGTGGCCAGCAGCGAGGCCCTTCGTCTGGCCGGCGTCACCGGCGACACCCCCGATCCGCCCGACGGCACCATCGACCGGGATCCGGACACCGGTGAGCCCACCGGCGTCCTGCGGGAAGGAGCCATGGACTTCGTCTCCAGAGTGGTGCCGCCACCCACGGGGGAGGAGCGCCGAGCCGCCATCCGTGCGGCTCTCCGACACGCCCTGGCCCGCGGCGTCACTCAGGTCCACGACATGGGCGCCATGCAGAGCTCCCACGAGAGTTGGCGTTCGCTGCTGACGCTCCGGGCCCTCGCCCAGGAGGGCAGGCTCCCGCTACGGGTGTCGGCGGCGGTGCCTATCGAGGACCGGCTGGAACTGGCCCGCTTCGTCCGGGAGGAAGGTGCCGGCGATGCCCGCCTGCGCTGGGGAGCGGCCAAGGGGTTCGTTGACGGGACCCTGGGCTCTCGGACCGCCTGGTTGAATGCGCCCTACCAGGGATCGTCGGAGCACCGGGGCGCCCCGGTCTGTGATCCCGAGGAGCTGGCCCGGGAGATCCGGGAAGCCGCCGAACTGGGCCTCCAGCCCGTGGTCCACGCCATCGGCGACCAGGCTACCGATTGGCTTCTATCGGTGTACGAGAGACTGGGCGCGGAGTGGCCGGCTCGAGACATCAGGCCCCGGCTCGAGCATGCACAGCACATGACCCCCTGGGGCATTCAGGCGGCGGGGAAGGCCGGCACGATCTGCTCGGTCCAGCCGCTTCAACTGGTGGACGACGGCCGGTGGGCCGGCGAAGCGGTGGGCCCGGACCGGGAGCGCCTCGCCTTCCCCTGGGCCAGCCTCCACGAGGCCGGAGCGGAGCTCGCCTTCGGCTCGGACTGGACTGTGACGCCCATCGACCCCATTGGCGCCCTGGAAGCGGCACTCACCCGACGGACCTGGAACCCACGGGAGGGCCGCTGGAACGAGCCGTGGAACCCTTTGGAGTCACTGGGGCTCGAGACTGCGCTCAGGGCCCAGACCCTGAACGGCGCCCGGGCGGCCTTTCTGGAGAGGGAGACGGGGAGCCTGGAGACGGGAAAGCGCGCCGACCTGGCTGTCCTCTCGGAGGACCCGTTCCAGGTTCCGGCCACCGAGCTCCGGGAGCGCGTCCATGTGGACATGACCTTCGTGGACGGGATCCTGGCCCATCGGGCGGAAGACCCTCAGGTGGGAGGGACCCAGTGACCACGCACTCAGCCCATGAGATGGGCAGCGGGGGCGGAAGCGGCGGGTCGGCCCGGCGAGGGGCACCGGCGGACGGAACCGGTCAGCGAGGAGCCGCCGAGGGGTCTCATGACGACCGCAATGGTGAACGGAGGGGTTCTGTGAGAGCTGGAAAAGTGGACGGAGGTTCCCGGTGAGCACCGAATCGGCTGGCGAGCGTCCCTTCTCCGCCGCAGAGCGGCAACGCGTCATCGAAGCGCTCTGCGAGCACTATGCCCAGGACCGTCTGGAACTGGACGAATTCGAGCGACGCTTGGACCAGGCGAACCGCGTCACCGGTGGGAAGGAGCTTTCGGAGCTCCTGTCGGACCTGCCGAAGCTGCAGGGGGACGCCGAGCTGCGCCGCGTACGTCCGTCGGGAGGGGCATCCCGAGGGACAGGAGAGGACCGGGGCGACGGGACCTCGCTCACGGTCCCTGCCGGAGCCGGCCGGGTGGACGCCCGACGGATCCCAGATTCCCAGCTCGAGGTGGCGGTATTCTCGGGCCGGGAGCGGGCCGGGAGCTGGGTGCCGGCCCGGACGATCCGCGTGGGCGCCTTCATGGGAGGAGCGGTTCTGGATTTCCGGGAAGCCCTCTTCGGACCCGGCGAGATCCGAATCCACTGCGCCGCCTTCATGGGGGGAGTGGAGATCATCGTACCACCGGGCGTCCACGTCGACGTGGGCGGGTTCGCCGTGCTTGGCGGCTTTGAGGAGCAGTTGGGCGGGGGCGGTCCCATTGCCCACGACGCGCCGACGCTGCGGATCACCGGCTTCGCCTTCATGGGGGCGGTGGAGGTCCACTCGCGACTGCCTGGCGAATCCAGCCGAGAAGCCCGCCGGCGGATCCGCCGGGACGACCGCAAGCAGCTGGACCGGGCCCGGGACCGGGAGGAGGGCCGATGACGCCGGGGCCGGACGCGACCGGGCCCCCCACGGGAGCCAAAGGCGGCTCTGGCGCGGGAGTTGGCCCCGGAGCCGAGGGTGGCCCCGGAGCAGAGGGTGGCCCTGCAGCCGAGGGTGGCCCTGGAGCCAAGGGTGGCCCCGGAGCCAAGGGTGGCCCTGGGGCGGGAGGTAGCTCCGAGGTGGGAGGCAGCCCCGGGGTGGGAGGTGGTTCCGGAGCGGGAGGACCCTCGCCCTCGAAGGTCGCCCTGGCCCTCCTCTCCGTCAGCATTGACCTGGGAGCCGGGCGACGGGGCGTGGACATGGGCCCGTCCGCCCTCCGGATCGCGGGCCTCGTGCCCGGCCTGGAGGCGCTGGGCTACAGCGTCCGGGAGCTGGGCACCGTCAACGCCTCGGGGCCCGAGCTGACACCCCCTGGAGAATCCCGGGCCCGGTACCTGCCGGAGATCCTGGAAGTCTGCAGCCGAAGCCACGATCTCCTGGTGCAGGCCATGGAGGAGGGACTCTTCCCACTGGTGCTGGGGGGAGATCACTCCCTGTCCATGGGGACCGCCACGGCGGTGGCCGATGTTCACCGGAAGCGTGGGGAGAAGATCGGCCTCATCTGGGTCGACGCCCACACCGACATGAACACCCCGGAGATCACGCCCAGCGGCAACATCCACGGGATGTCGCTATCGGTGCTCACCGGGAAGGGGCCGCGGGAGCTGTTGGAGCTGGCCGATGGCGTTCCGGCGGTGGATCCCGCCCATGTGAGCGTGATCGGTGCCCGGGAGGTGGACCCCCGGGAGCGGGAGGCGGTGCGTGCGTCCGGGATCCGGGTCTTCACCATGAGCGAGGTGGACGAACGGGGACTGGCGGTCTGCGTGAACGAGGCCATCGAGCGTGCCACCCGGGGGACGGCAGGTTTCCACGTCTCCTTCGACCTGGACGTGATCGACCCCATGGCGGCCCCCGGAGTGGGCACGCCCGTGCCCGGCGGGATTAACTATCGGGAGGCTCACCTCATCTGTGAGAAGATGGCCCGGTCCGGCCAGCTGCTGGGATTCGAGCTGGTGGAGCTGAATCCGGTGCTGGACCTGAGCAACCGAACTGCGCAGCTCGGCGTCGGCCTGGTGGAAAGTGCGCTGGGGAAGAGTATTCTCTGAGCCCGAGGGGCTTGCCGAGGTGAGGAGAGCCGTCCCGGCGGTCCGGGCGGCGGCGGCCCGAGGAGGCGCCTCCGCTTCGGCGGGGACCCGAGCAGGCGCCTCCGCTTCGGCGGGGACCGGTATGAGATCAGCCCCCTCGACCCCACACACCTGAGGAGCCATGAAAAGCACCGCCGCAAGCCCGACCCCCGGACCCACGCGAGCACGCACTCCGGCCGGCGCACGGGGACTGGTTCTGGGCCTGGTCCTGGCACTCGCCTGGCTCATGCCATCGATGGCCAGCGCTCAGCAGCAGTCCGCCGGGAGCCAGCAGCAGATGGGGGTGGGCCAGGAGGAAGGGGCTCCCGGCACACCGGCGGGGCTCGCCCTCGAGCGCCTTCCCGCCGATGTCCTGGACGTGGTGCCGCCCTCGGCCTGGGTGCGCGGGATTCCGGGCCAGATGAGGGTGGAGGCGCGTCGCTGCCGGGCTTTTCCCCCTGAGCTTCTCCGTCAGCGTATCGTGGACATCGCAGTGCAGGAGTGGGCGGTCTTCGGTTTCCCGGTCCTGGATCGGCTGAACGGCGCACGTCTCCTTCCGCCCGGGTCCACGGAAAACCCCAGCGGATCCGTCTTCGAGTCCACCATCCGCAGGGCCCCGGTCCTGAACGCCCTGGAGTCGGCCCGCCTGGCGACCTCCATCGGAGGATACTGGGCCGTCACGCCGGAGGGAGCCGGGATCGTGGCCGAGCAGAACCAGGTCTGGAACGCACGGGGAATTGCGGTCCGCTGGCGGTCTCCCTGGTCGGCGGCCTTCGTATCGTGGGTCATGTGCGAAGCCGGCATGGAGACCCATGACCAGTTCCGGCGTGCCATCGCCCATCGCTCCTACATCGACCAGGCCATCCGGGCCCGGGACGGACAGGCCCCCGGAGCGGCCTTCGTGGCCTACGACATCGGCGAGCAAGCGGTGGAGCCCGGCGACCTCCTGTGCACCTCCCGGCGCCCGGCCTACCGGAACATCGCCGAGCGCCGTCGCCAGATGGGGGTGGGTGCCCGAAGCCACTGTGACATTGTGGTGGAGGTGGACGAGGCGGGCGAACGCATCCTGGCCATCGGGGGGAACGTCCTCCGGTCGGTGAGCCTGAAGGTCCTCCCCGGGGAGGCGGCACCTGGCGGCGGCGTACGCCCCCGGACCACGCCCCAGGTGCCCCTCTTCGCGCATCTCAAGCTCCGGGCCGACCCCATCGGCCCCAACGCCCTGGCCCGTAGCCCCATCCTTCAGGGCTTTGCCTGCCGCAACGGGGGCGCGCCTCCGCCGCGGGCGTCCCTGGTGGCGGCGGAGCTGGGACTGGTCCTGGGGGAGATGGGTGCCGGGGAACGGGCCGGAGCGCCCGAGGCCATCGGGCAGACGGCACGCTCAGCGAGTTCGGAAGGGATCGCGGAGTCCGCAGGAGCGGGTGCGGACAGTCGTTGCTGAGGCAGGCTCCTGACATGATCCCCTGGGCGGGCTGGGACGCCCCGCCCTTCGTCGTTCACTAAACGGAAGGCCCGGCCGGGGGCTCCCGGGGAGGTTCGTCGTCGTCGCGGGCGTCTCCGCCATCGTCCCCGGTGCCGCCCTGGGGCGGAGGGGCCTTCTCTGCGGATTTCTCCCAGGCTTCCCGGAGGTCCTCCCAGAGCTTTTCCGCCCCGGCCTTCATCTCATCCCATCCCTCGCCGGAGGCCTCCCGGAGTGCCCGCAGACGAGCTCGCGCCTGGTCCAGGCTCTGGCGCAGTTCGGACTCCTCGTCCTTCAGCTTGGCCCGGAGGTCCGCTTCTGCCCGGCGACCCCGGGCGGCGAGCTGATCGATCTTGGCTTCCCATTCCCTGATGCGTGCGGCCAGCTCGTCCTGATAGGCCCTTCTGCGTTCTTCGTCCATGACGTTCGCGCTCCCGGTGGGTTCAGTTGATCAATTGAAGGGTGGTGTGGCGCTCCCAATGCGGCCCTGAATGCTCTCTGCGCATGGTCTTGGCAACGTCCTGGGCCTGGTCAGCGACGTTGGGCCTGGTCAGCGACGTTGGACCTGCTCAGCGACGCTGGGCCTGGAGGTCGGCGTAGCAGTCGGATGCTCGGGCGGCGAGCCGGCGGGCCTCGTCCAGGCTTTCGGTATCGATGGCCTGGGCGGCCAGCCGGTCACACTGGGCCTTTCGCTCTGCTGGCGTTGCCCCTCCTCTGCCGAAGCACCCGGTGAGGAAGATGGCCATAAAAAGAACCAGAATGCTATTTCTCATCTATGTGCTTGGTTGGAGTGTGGACACCGGCACCACCGACGGAAGTCGGCGATTGCCGCAGGCCGGGTATACCGCTGCAGGCGTACGAGACCGATGCAGGACCGGAAGCACCGCAGTGGCGCCGCCTGGACCGCGGCGAAACGTCTGCGGTCCAGGCGCGTCACGCCGTCCTCAGCCCCCGACGTGCTCGTCGTAGGCGGCAGCCAGGTCCTGGGCGATCTGCTCCGGGCCTCGACCTTCGATCTGATGGCGCTCCATCATCCACACCAGCTCGCCGTCCTTCAAGAGCGCGATGGAGGGGGAGGAGGGCGGGTAGCCGGTGAAGTACTCCCGGGCCTTCTCGGTGGCCTCCAGGTCCTGTCCGGCGAAAACGGTGGTCAGGACCGGCGGCACGGTGGAGTGGCGAAGCGACATGGCCACACCGGGGCGCATGTTGCCGGCGGCGCAACCGCAGACGGAGTTCACTACCACCAGGGTCGGATCATCACGGCCCTCCAGGTTCTTCTCCACCTCTTCGGCGGAGCGAAGCTCCTGGAAGCCCAGCTTGACCAGATCCTCGCGCATGGGAGCAACGAGTAGATCGGGGTACGGCATAAGGTTCTCCGGATTGGATGACGACAAGCTGCGTTGTGTGCGGGCGGAACGATCAGGTGGGGACGGATCCGGAACGAAGCCCGGACCGCTCCCCTTCTGTCCTCCCGCTCCCCCATACCCGAGAACGGGAGAGAAGTGCGAGATGGCACGTCGCCTTGCTCCATCGGTTGGTCACGTCCCACGTTGGGGGTTGGGAATTGCCAGTTGGCGGATAAGAACCGAGCCTTCGGGGGTAGGAGATCCAGAGCCGGGGAGCCCCCGCGCCGGAGCTCTCGGTGACGGGTTGTCCCCAGCGATGGCAAGCCCCGGTCCACGGGACCTCCCGGGAAGGGACGTCGTCGGAGCCAACCACTTTCCACCCGCGCCTCCGAGCGAAACCGAAACCATGTCGCTGGCCGGAAACCACCAGATCGTCCGCCTGAAGGTGAACGGTGACCTGCGGGTTGCCGGCGTGCCCGCGCACTATACCCTTCTCGAGACCCTCCGCTACGGCCTGGGCCTCACCGGCTCGAAGCAGGGCTGCGACAAGGGCGACTGCGGTGCGTGCACCGTCCTCCTGGACGGGGAGCCGGTACTGGGCTGTATCACCCCGGTGTGGGAAGCGGAGGGCCGGGAGGTCACCACGGTGGAAGGACTGGGCAGCGCCGACGCGCCCCACCCGGTGCAGGATGCCTTCGATCGCTACGGAGCGGCCCAGTGCGGGTTCTGCACCCCGGGCATCCTCTGCTCCGCCGCCGCCCTCCTCGAGCGGAACCCCACCCCCACCCGCCAGGACGTCCGAGAGGCCCTCTCCGGCAACCTGTGCCGCTGCACCGGCTACACCAAGATCCTGGACGCGGTAGTGGCCGCGGGGCGGAAGGGCGACGAGGGCTGAGCCGTCGCCCCCCCGGCTTAGCCGTCACCCCCCCCGGCTGAGCCGTCGCCCCCTGCCGGC
>PWLA01000214.1 GCA_003559555.1 Gemmatimonadota bacterium
CCGGTAAGACTTGACAGCCATGCACCGCACACGGTATGATCGTTCGTCAGTGGAGCAGAAGTTTGCTTCGCCGGTTGCGGACGGAGGATTCGTTCGCGGTCAAGAGAGGGACTCGTCAGACGAGCACGTTCGATGCTGCTCAGAGCAAACCCGCTGAAAGGCGGGGACGCAGAGCTACGGAGCTGCCGTGACCATGGTATCATGGCCACCATGCCAGCCGGGCCGCCAGCACGACTCGATGGAGTCGATGACTGGCGGCCTTTTTTCGTTCTGACAGTACCAGGATGCAGGACCAGGCTCCTTCGGGGGTGAAGCATCCCAAGCGACCACGTCGGCTCTACCCGGTGTTCGGCGTGCGGAGGAACCTGCTCGGCAGGGGGTGGTGGGCCAAGGCCTGCCATCCCCTGTCCGTGTTTATCCCCGTCCGTGCTTCAGGGCGCTTCCATCCGGGACTCCGCCTTGGCCAGCGGCCCACCGTGCGCGTGCCCCCGGGACAAACTCCTCAGTGCACCCCCTCAGGCATGGGCATGCCCACGAGAACCGCGGTGAGCAGGACGACGAGGGCGGCCACCCCGACCTCCAGGCCGGCGCGGCGCCGAACCGAGCGTGCACCGACTTCGTCATCCACCCCCGGGAGGCCCACGCGCCAGTTTCGGAATCCCAGGTAGAGCACCCCGCCAGCGGCCAGGATCTTGAGGGAGAGGACCCTCCCGTAACTCGAGGTCCACAGATTCTGGAACTCGCCCACGTGGACTCCGGTCAGAAGCGTCCCCATGATCAGGAGAAGGGGGACGGCGGCCATGGCGAGGTAGGAGAAGCTACGGAGCTGTCCCGCCAGTACGGGGACGGATCCCGGACCCCTCGGACGAAGCCAGAGGATCAGGGCTAGCGTCCCCACCCAGGCACCGGCAGCCAGAGCATGAAGGGCGTCCAGGGCCACCGCCAGGGAAGCCAGGAGGGGCACCGACACGGCGTGGCTGGAGAGAGAGAGGGTGGCGACCAGGAGGATCACGCCCACCCACGCCGCCTTCCACGCCCGGGGAAGGCGTGGCGCCGGGCCCTCGGCGCCTTCCTCCAGGGTCCCGGCCTCCCTTCCCTGCCGCTCAACCTCCGCCTTGTTCCCGACCGTTCCTGCCAGGACCCGGAAGGTCGCGCAAAGGAGAAGGAGTACGACTCCCTGGCCAAGCCATACGGTGCCCCAGAAGGTCTCGAAGAGAAGGAAGTGGAGATCCTCGATCAGGGGTGCGAAGGGGTCACGGAAGGCCCTCACCTGAACGCCGAGGCGCCCTGCCCACACCGGCAGGAGGAGGAACGCCACCACCCCGATGGACTGGACCAACCGTACCTCCACCTCCCTCATGGCGGCTCGCAGGGCCGGAGGCTGCCAGGGCGCCACGAAGCTGCGCCAGGCCACTGCACCCACCAGGAGAAGCGTGCCGGAAAAGAGAAGCCAACGCTGGAGGGGCGGCAGGACCGAATCGATCATCAGCTCCTCGGCCTGAGCTCTGTGGTGATCTGGCCAATCCAACTCGTGGAGATGGGTCGGGTCCGATGGACCGGAGGCATGGGGGTGCTCCTCAAGATGTCGTGGTCAACCATCCATGTGCCTCCGTGTATGCCGAACCCGGACCGCGTCCCCGACTAAAACCGGAACCTCCGAAACGATGGGAGACTGCGCAAGGAGGAGCACCGGAGGGTGGGGGGGGTAAAGGCGGGTGGCGCTTCCGATGTCGCAGCCGGGAGCGAACAGACCGCGACATTGACTCGCCCCCCACAGGACACGCGACTCCCATGATCTCCTCTCTGCCGTTGCTCATCACCGCCTGCTGCGCCACTCTTGCGCTCCCCCCGACCGCCGCGGATACGGTTTCTCTGCCTGAGGCCTGGCCCGAGGCCTTCCCGCCGGCTCCCGAGGGCGGATCGCTGGCCGGGGTCGCCGAGGTGGCGCCCGAACGGCTCCGGGGGGAGCACGCCGGTCCCTACTTCATCGTGGCGGTGAACCTGCCGGGGACGGAGGCGGCGGGCTTCGGGCACTACCGCCAGGGTCTCGCGGAGGAGGGCTGGGAAATCGTCGAAGCCCTCACAAATGACGGCTCGCGCCCGGGTCTCGTCAGCATAGGCTTCCGGGGCCACGGGTACGCCGGCGACATCCGCTTTCAGGAGGTGTTGGGGATGGTCCTGGCCACGATCCATCTCTACGAGGACCGATCCGACCCCTACTGATGGGAAGGACCACGCCCGCCAGCCAGCCGACCTTCAGCCGCCTGCCGGGGTGACCTCCGCCTCCACCCCTTCTCCCTCCAGCTCGCCCGGCGCCCGCACCAGGCCGAAGTACGCCATGACCAGGCCACCGGAAACGAACATGAGGAGGCTGTAGACCCCTGCCGGAACCGCCATCTCCCCGGCGCCCAGAATGGACATGGCGATGACGATTGCGAGGGTTCCGTTCTGGATCCCCGACTCGATGGAGATGGTGACGGACTGCCGGAGATCCAGGAGGAAGAGGCGAGCAATGAGAAATCCCAACCCCATCGTGGCCACGTTGAGCGCTGCCGTGACACCGCTGAGGGCAACGAAGTGGTCGAAGAGGACCTGGCGCTGGTCCACGATCACCGCGGCCAGGACCAGGAGGAAGATGGCCGCAGAGGCCGCTCGCACCACCCCTCTCAGCCGGTCGGCCACCCCGGGCCTGAAGTGGCGCACCGCCAGTCCCAGGGCCACGGGAATCGCCGTGATGGCGACGATCTGCAACACGATCTCCCCCACCGGCGACCGGATGGCGTGGGCCTCCACCCCGAAGTGGGCGATGGAGAGGGCCAGAATCAGGGGGATCGTGACCACGGTGACGACGCTGCTCAGGGCGGTGAGGGTGATGGAGAGGGCCGTGTCGCCCCGGGCCACGAAGGTGATGAGGTTCGAGGTGGGCCCACCCGGGCAGGCGGCGATGAGCATGAGGCCCACCGCCCACGCCGCTGGAAGCCCGAAGAGATGGGCCAGTGCGAAGCCTACCGGAGGAAGCACGAGGAGCTGGCTCCCCAGTCCAACGAAGGCCGCCCGGGGAAACTGGACTACTCTCCGGAAATCCCGGATGGAGAGCGACATCCCCAGCCCGATCATGATGATGATCAGGGAGACGGGCAGCACCACGGCAATGAAGACGCTCTCTTCCATGGAGGCCTGGGTTGAGGGTCACCCCGGGCTCGTCCGATCCCCCGGTCCCGGAGCTGTGCCGTCCGGCGACAGAAGTCAGATTCCGTCGATGATCCGGTTCAGAGTCGCGCTGGGACGCATGGCGGCTGCCGACCGATCCGGGTCGGGGAGGTAGTAGCCTCCCAGGTCCTGGGCCGGACCCTGAGCGGCGTTCAGCTCCTCCAGGATGAGGGCCTCGTTTTCTGTCAGGGCCGCCGCCACTTCCTGGAAGCGCCGGGCCAAGGGCTGGTCGTCGCTCTGGCCTGCCAGGGCTTCCGCCCAGTAGCGCGTGAGGTAGAAGGTGCTGCCCCGGTTGTCCAGCTCGTGGACCTTCCGGGAGGGAGAGCGGCCGTGCTCCAGGTACTGCCGGGTGGCATCGTCCAGCGCCGTCGACAGGACCCGGGCGCCCCGGTTGTCGAAGCTCTCTCCCAGGTGCTGCAGCGATACGGCCAGTGCCATGTACTCCCCCAGCGAGTCCCACCGGAGGTGTCCCTCCCTCTGAAACTGCTGGACGTGCCGGGGCGCCGAGCCTCCAGCCCCGGTCTCAAAGAGACCGCCTCCGTTCAGGAGCGGGACGATGGAGAGCATCCGGGCGCTGGTGCCGATCTCCAGAATGGGAAAGAGGTCGGTGAGATAGTCCCGGAGCACGTTCCCCGTCACAGAGATGGTGTCCTCGCCGCGACGAACCCGCTCCAGGGAGAGCTTCATGGCCTCTTCGGGAGCGTGGATGGGGAGCTCCAGCCCCTGGGTCTCATGCTCCGGCAGGTACGCCTCCACCTTCCGGATCAGCTCGGCGTCGTGGGGGCGCTCCCGGTCGAGCCAGAAGACAGCGGGAACCCCGGTGGCCCGGGCTCGGCTCACCGCCAGCTTCACCCAGTCCCGGATGGCGGCGTCTGTGGTCCGGCAGGCCCGCCAGATGTCGCCCTCCTCCACTTGATGCTCGGTGAGGGTCCGTCCCGCCGCGTCCACCACTCGCACCGTCCCTGCTTGTTCGATTTCGAAGGTCTTGTCGTGGGAGCCGTATTCCTCGGCCTTCTGGGCCATGAGCCCAACGTTGGGCACGGTCCCCATGGTGGTGGGATCGAACTGGCCGTTGGCCTGGCAGTCCTGGACCACCGCATCGTAGATGGGAGCGTAGCTCGACTCGGGGATGACGATCTTGCAGTCCTGGAGCTCCCCGTCGGCGTTCCACATCTTTCCCGAATCGCGGATCACAGGGGGGATCGAGGCGTCGATGATGATGTCGCTGGGCACGTGCAGGTTGGTGATCCCCCGGTCCGAGTCCACCATGGCGATCCCGGGGCCCTCCTCGTAGGCAGCCTCCAGGTCGGCCTCGATAGCGGCACGCTTCTCCTGCGGGAGCTCCTGGATCCGGGTCAGCAGATCCGCGACCCCGTTGTTCGGGTCCACCCCGGCCTCCTCCAGGGCGTCACCATGGCGCTGGAAGACATCGGCGAAGTAGACCCGGACGGCGTGCCCGAAGATGATGGGATCCGAGACCTTCATCATGGTGGCCTTCAGGTGAAGGGAGAAGAGCACTCCCTCCGCCCGGGCGTCGCGGAGCTGCTCCTGGAGGAATTTCACCAGCGCGCTGCGGCTCATGAAGGAGGCATCCACCACCTCACCCTCCTCCAGCTCCAGACCTCCCTTCAACTCGGTGACGGTCCCGTCGTCGGCCACGTGCTCGATGCGGGCCGTGCTGGCCGCCCCCACCGTCACCGACTGCTCGTTGTGGCGGAAGTCCCCGGAGCTCATGGTGGCCACGTGGGTGTCGGAGGCGGCGGGCCACTCCTTCAGACGGTGGGGCTGGGCTCGCACGAACTGCTTCACCGGCCCGGGGACGCGGCGGTCGGAATTTCCCTGCCGGAGGACCGGGTTCACGGCGCTCCCCTTCACCGGATCATACCGGGCCCTGGCATCCCGCTCCTCGTCGGTGGCGGGCTCGTCGGGGTAGTCCGGGAGCCGGTAGCCCTTCTCCTGCAGCTCCCGGATGCACGCCTTGAGCTGGGGCACCGAGGCGCTGATGTTGGGCAGCTTGATGACATTGGCCTCGGGGGTGTGCACCACCCGGCCCAGATCCGCCAGATCGTCAGGGATATCGCCCTCGAGCCGGTCACGAAAGGCGGCCAGGACTCGTCCGGCCAGGGAGATGTCCCGGGTCTCCACCGGCACCCCGGTGGCACCGGCGAAGGCTCGGATCACCGGGAGAAAGGCATGGGTGGCCAGGGCCGGGGCTTCGTCGGTCCAGGTGTAGAGAATCGGAGGAGACTGGCTCATGTCGGGATGGGGTTGCGTGCGAAGGATTCGGCGGACGAAGACGATCGACGGCCGGGGGCCGGCAGCCCGGCCGCCTGGAGCTCTGAAGCCGCAATCACTCGTCGGGCTCGATGGTGATCTCGATGGTTTCGCACAGCCCCTCCAGTGTCCGGTGCTCGTCGTCGCCGGCCTGCACGGTGAGGCGGTACTGGCCTGGCTCCAGGGGCATTTCGATCTCGTTGCCCCCATCGCCGAAGTGAATCCAGGGGTCCGCCTCGGGAATCACGGTGCCCGGGGGAAGGCAATCGGCGTTGAACCCCAGGTGGTAGTGGATCACCTCCTCGCGGGGCTGGTCCACTTCGTCGGGTACGGCACCGACCTGGATGTTCTCGCTGCCGAAGACGACCATGACCGGACTGGTGAGGGTCTCCCCGTCCTGCGGCTGCTCGAAGAAGACGCGGGGCTCCCCGTCATCCTCCACCTCCGGGACGGCGTCCCCGCACGCCACCGTCAGGAAGACCAGCGTGCAGGCGAGGAGGCCCGTCCGGGCCATGGTGGAGCACATTCGCTGAAGGTCTCGAGTTTCGTGGTTCATTCTAATGGGTCTCCCGCGTATGAGTAGTGATGGGGGGCTCGGCCGATGGTAGCTGGCAGAAATGCGCCGGTCGCCGGATGCCAAAGTACCGCCTTCGCTTTCTGGAAGGCAAGGCGGCGTGGGCCTGCTGGGACTCCGTGGGCGGGCATCGGTCGTCCCGCTTGCAGGCTACTCGGGGAGGGGTCGCCAGGGGGCTGGATCGGGCCCGGCCCTTGACGCCATGGTCGGCCCTTCCCAACGGTTGGGGGGTGAGGGAGCGTCATCTCATCGAATCACATCCATAGCATCGTGTCTGCCATCTCAGAGGAGGGTCAGCGGTACGTCGAACGCGAGCTGGCCGCACATCGGGACCGTTTTACCGAAGTGGAGGAACGACTCTTCAGAGCTGGTCGGCACCGGGAGCTCGCGAAGGCCCTGACGGACCGGGCCCAGGGACGCTACGGGATGACTCTTGGGTTGCTGATCTCTCTTGAGTTCGTCCCCATCGCCTACGTCGTCTTCGCCCTGCTGGTCTTCGACCTGGGTCCCTGGGAGATCGTCATCGGGTTCCTGGCTCTCTTTGTCCTGTTCGGGCTTCTTCCCGCCAGAATGCTCAGGAACAGCCACCGGCTCCGTCAATCGGCAACCCGGGCCTGGGCCGTGGCCCATGAAGCCGAAGTGGGCCGGATCCCCGACGACGTGGATCTGATCGAGTTGGTGGATCACATGGATCCGGCCCACCGGCCCCTGCTTGAGCAGGGCAGGCTGCGGGAGTTGGCGGACCGGTTGAAAGAAGACGGTACCCGCGGCATCAGGTTCTCCAGGGCCTTTCGCACGGTGCCCCTGGTGGCCCTGATCGGCGTGGTTGTCCTGGGCACCGCCTTTGCTCTGGACGACGGCCGGGACGCGCTCTTCATGGCCCCCCTGGCCCTGGCGTTCGTCGCCATCTTGTATGCGGTGATCCGGTCGGGAAAGGAATCGGCCGCGAAGGCCCGGGCGGGCGATCGACTCCGGGAGAGCCTCCCTGTCGAGCAGTGAGGTCTGGCGGACCGAGCTGGTGTCCGCTTGCTGGGGGACTCGGTGCCGACCCAACCGAGGGACTGGCATGGTCAGCCGCTACGGGTGATTCGCCCGCGGGACCCCCATCGTACCTACCTCGCGTCTCCAGGCGGCACCTCTTTCGATTGCGAGTCCACCATCCTCGATCCCCGTCCCGCGACCCGCCCCGAAAGGAGGCCCGGATGATGGTGCTCTTCGACGAGCCGGCCATCCAGCGGCTCTTCGTCAACGACATGTGGGGGCCCATCTACACGGCGAGGCTGAACCCTTCCTGGAGCTGATTCAGGAGAAGAACGTCGAGCAGGGCCGGGACCCGGCACCCCGAACGGACCTCCGATTCGGCACCGGTCCAGACCATCGATTCTTCCTGCTGAACAAGCACGACGGGACGATCCGGGAGGTCGTGCCCGGGGAGTGAGCCCGGCGGTGTGGCCGGAGCGGACCGGCCGCCCTCACACCCCGAACTGGCGCAGGTGATGATCGGTGTGGAGGTGGGCCCAGCGCATCCACTGCCTACGGGAGAGAGGTCCGAAAAGCGGGTGAACCGGGAA
>PWLA01000337.1 GCA_003559555.1 Gemmatimonadota bacterium
CCCCCGGCGAAAGCTCCGCAGGATCCGGTCTGCCGAGAAGTCCGCCAGTCCTTCCAGCATCTGGACCATCGCCGCAGGCGAGAGGGAACCGAGTGCTGCCGCCGTGATCATGTCGTTCACTGCGGCCTTCTCCTGCCATGACGTGCCGGCCGTTCCCACCAGAACCGGGGTGATGGCCTCCCGCTCAGTCACCTTGCCCTTCCAGATTCGGCGTCCAGTGGCGGCTTCCCTCAACACGACCTCCGACTCGATGAAGAAGTGGGCAGGACCCGTCCAGGTGTCGGCATCGATCCCGTAGCGCCGGATCACCACCTCCAGCTCGAACTCTGCCGTCCGGGCATCCTCAACCGGCACCGCTCGAAGCTCACCGGCCATGCCTCTCAGCACCCGCTGCATCATTCGTCCGGACACGTCTGCCTCGACGGCGGCGGTGTCGAGGCGCGTCCTGGCCCTGGACGCCTCCACCTCCTTCACCACATCGGCCCCGACACGGAGAGCGGCCTGCAAGGGGTTCGAGAAGTTCACGTCCAGGATCGCATCGGTGAGAATTTCAGGGCGCGGCGTCCCCAGCGAAACCACGGCCACTGTGCGGTCGCGGAAGTCGTACTCAGCCAGCTTCCCGGCAGAAGCGCAGCCGGAGGCCGAGAGGAGGACGATACAGAGCACCGAAACGAACCCGGATGGATGCCGCCCGCAGGGACCATACAGGACTACCTTCTTCATGGAGCACCTCTCCCCAGTCCGAAATGGTCAGATGGAAATCGATCGTGAACCGCGCAGCGTCAAGCTCGAGCCCTGTGATTAGCGCGCGATTAACCGGGGGGAGGTCCTGGCCGGAGACGGCGTGATGGGGTGGCGAGTAATCGGGCCATGTTTACTTCGATCCGAGAATGGGAGCAGACCGTCGTGCGATCTCCCCGCCTCCGTTGGCAGCGGGGCCCCACATTCGACCCGACCTGAACATGGAGACTTCATTGAACGCGAATTCGACGATCGTTGAGGCGGAGATCCGGGTGGGGACGGCCACCATCCGCTACCGGCGCGCCGGAACGGGTGCGCCGGTCCTTCTGCTCCAGCAGCCGGGCTCGGGGTCTGGCGAGTGGGAGGACGGTACGGAAGTGGACGTCTTCGTCGCTCTTTCCCAAAGGCACCGGGTGTTCCAGCCTCTGACCCCGATCCCCCGAAGGCGAGACCACGCCGAGAACTGGCTCCGGGGTGTGGTGGAGGGGCTGGGTCTGGTCATGCCCGACGTGGTGGCCGACCCCGGACTGGCGCCCACGCTGGCTCGACTCGTTCGTCAGGAGGGAGGCATCGTGGGGCGGGTGACCTTCCTGGCTGGTACCCGGTCCGTGGCAGAGTAGACGAAGACACGTCAACGACAGAGGAGGATGGGATGAAGCGAGGAATGAGGCCGGGGGCCACTCCCGGGGGCGCGGGACGCACTCTCGCACTGGTGCTGGCGGCCGGACTCGCCTTGGCGGGCGGGGTGCGGGAGGTCGAGGCCCAGACCCGGACGCAGCAACGGGGCGACATCCTGGGATCCATCGGGGCCGGAGGCACCCTCTACGCCGTCGACACCCGGTTCAACGAGGGGGGTACGGTCCGGGGGGGCCTGGGCTACGCTCTCGGGCCGGGGTGGACGCTCGAGGCGGGCGTGAGACGGCACGGCTGCTTCGACTGCGATCGGTTCTGGATCGTCGACGCCGGGGTGCAGTGTCAGCGCCCGGGAGACCGGTTCAGTCCCTTCGTGTCGGCTGGAGGCGGACGGGCCTCGGACCCTGGGTTCATGGGAACCGAGTGGGGGGCCTACGCCTCGGTGGGGAGTTGGATGCAGCTAACCAGCGCATCCAGGCTGCAACTGGAGCTTCGGGTTCGGCAACTGGGGGGTGGGTTGCGAAATCCCGACGGCATGGGTGAGCTGACCCTGGGTGCAACTCGCAGGGTGTGGGCGAGCCATCCGTAGTGCTCCACTCAGGCGATCCCGGTGGGCGGATGACCCTCCTGCTCGAAACGAACCGGCTGACGAAATCCAGCAAGGCTTGTAAATTCAGGGCATCCTGCTTCGACCCCTCCTGCTCCCCCCTCCCGGGATTCCCAGGCCGGGTCCACCACCCCCAACCACCGATGACGGATCTCCCGTCTCCCGTCACCCGGATCCCCCTTCCGCTGACCCCCCTCATCGGGCGAGAGCGCGAGGTTCTGGATCTGCTCGAGCTCCTGGACTCCACACGACTCCTGACCCTGACCGGCACCGGGGGCAGTGGGAAAACCCGCCTGGCCCTTGAGGTTCTGGCGCGAAGGAACGCCCGTGACGAAGGCTCGTCCGGCGAGGGCGCCGCCTGCTGGGTCGAGCTGGCCGCGGTCGCGGACCCGGCGCTTCTCCCCCAGCAGATCGTGCGCGCACTGGGGGTGCGGGAAGAGATTCGAGGAGATGAGCCAGCCGTAGTTCTGCCATTCATCACCGAAGCTCCGCTACTCCTCGTACTGGACAACTGCGAGCATCTGGTGGATGCCTGCGCCCGGATGGCCCGAGAACTTCTGGGCGCCCGGCCGAACCTGACGATCCTGGTCACGAGCCGGGAGGCGTTGGGCGTGACCGGAGAGCGGGCATGGCTCGTGCCCGGTCTCGCCGTGCCGGACCCGGCGGACCCCCCGGAGGCCATGGCCCAGGCCGGGGCCATGCGGCTCTTCGAGGAACGGGCGCGCGACGTGTCGCGAGAATTCGCATTGACCCCGGCGAACGTGGGGATCGTGGCCGACGTCTGCCGGCGACTCGACGGGATTCCGCTGGCCATCGAGCTCGCCGCGGCCCGAATCAGAGTGCTCAGCGTGGAGCAGATCCGGGACCGCCTCGACGACGTCTTCTCCCTTCTCACTTCAGGGGGACGTGGCGTCGTACCCAGACATCGCACGCTCCGTGCGGCCATTGACTGGAGTTACGACCTCCTTCCCGAATCCGCCCGGGTTCTGCTCATGCGGCTCAGCGTCTTCCGTGGGGGATTCACCCTCGATGGGGCCGCGGCGGTGGGTGGCGAGGAAGAAGAGGATCCGCTGGAGGTGCTCGAGCAGGTCGCACGCCTGGTGGACCGCTCGCTGCTGAAGGTCAAGGAAGTGGATGGGGCCGCCCGATACACGCTCCTGGAGACGATCCGGCAGTACGGCTTCAAGCGACTCGAAACATCGGGCGAGGTCGAACGGATCCGCGAACGGCACGCACACTTCTTCGCCTCCGAAGCGGCCCGGGCGGCGCCGCACATGACCCGGGCCGACCGGCAGACGTATGTGAACCACCTCCTGACCGACATCCAGAACCTGCGCGAAGCTCTCTCCTGGTTGAAATCGGGCGCGCCGGCTCGACACATGGAAATGGTGGCTGATCTCTGGTGGTTCTGGTTTTTCACCCGGTTCTGGAAGGAGGCGGATGCCTGGATCCAGGATGCCCTCTCCCTGCCCGAGGCCAAGTCCCCCGGCCAGGCCCGGGCCCGGCTCCTCCTGGCTGCCGGAGCGCTGGCCACGCTCCAGGCCCGGGTGGAGGAGGGCCGCGAATTTCTCGAGGAGGCCGCCGATCTGGCTGAAGGTACCGGCAACGAGTACACAGGGGCCATGGCCCAGAATTACCTGGCCCTGAGCTACGCCCAGCTCGTCGACCCAAGGGTGAAGGATCATGCGGCCAGGGCACTGGCCTGGTTCAGGGAGCACCCTGAGGAATCCGGCCATCGCCTGTCACTCCTCATGAGTGCCCTCGCGGCGGAGATCGAAGGCGACCAGGTCCGGGCGGACCGCCTGAGTGCCGAGGCCGTTCGGGTGGCCCGACGGTTCGGGCCGGCGGACCTGGGAGCCACCCTCCAGAACTGGTCGCTTCTCTGGGCCTTGCGCGGAGACTATGAACGGGCTGAGCGCCTCGTGATGGCCTCACTCGTCGAGCTGAGGAAGGAGCACTCCTACATGTTCCTGGCTCGGGGATTCGCCTTCATGGGGGAGGTCGCCGGGATCCGGGGAGAGCCGGTTCGAGGTGCCCGTCTCCTGGGCGTGGCTCACGGAATCAGGGAGAGCATTGGCGCCTCTCCGTTCGGAACCGATGCGGCGCGCGTCGCCCGGGTGGTGCCTCGGTTGCGAAAGGAGGCTGGAGATGCAGCGTTCGACGCCGCGTTCACGGAGGGCGTTTCGCTCAGATGGGAATCCGTACTCGACGAACTTCTCGAGGAGTGGGAGGACGAGGGACTCTGGGCGGTCCTGGAGGCCACAGCGGATGAGGTGGGCGGGGCATTGGCCCACCCCGCCGACCCTGCGCCCGCCGACCCTGCGCCCATCATCCCGTCGCCCCGGAAGCCGAACGCATCGCCGCGGGCGGATACCGAACCCTCGACCAAGCTCCGCGTCCACACACTGGGCACCTTCGAACTCGAGGGGGAGACGGTGGAGCCCGGTACCTGGAGCTATGCCCGTCCAGTCGAACTACTTGTCTTTCTGCTCCTGAACCCCCGCGGCGTGACGCGGCGGGAAATCGGGGACGCGATCTGGCCCGACTCCACCGCGAGCCAGGTCAAGAATTCGTACCACGTCACCCTGCACCACCTGCGGAAGCGCCTGGGTGACCCATCGTGGATCGTGCTCGAAGGAGAGCGGTACCGGCTTGCCCGCGAGCGGGGGATGGAGTGGGATGCAGAGCGCTTCGAGAAGGAAGTGCACGCACTCCTCCGGACGGTGGAGCCCGCGAACACCGAACGCCTGAGCGCCGTTCTGGCCCGGTACCGAGGCCCCCTTCTCGACGGAGCCGGCGAGGCCAGGTGGCTCGAGGATGCCCGGGACCACTATCACAGGCTCTACGTGGACGGGCTGCTTCTGCTGGCCCGCACCCTCGAGGCGGCAGGTGACCTGGATGCCTCCGTCGAAGCGTGGGCCCGGCTGGTCAGCGTCGACGAGCTGAACGAGGAAGGCCATCGAGGCCTGATGCGGGGCTGGGCCCTGACCGGGGCCCGGGACCGGGCTCTTCGCCACTTCGACCGGCTCCGGATCCTGCTCAAGGAAACCCTCGAGACCGAGCCGGAGGAGGAAACGCTGCGCCTGCAGCAGGAACTGGCGGCGGGGCGACACGGCTGAACCGTTCCCACAACCTCTCCCACCCCGCCATCGCGGAATGTGAGAATTCGACGGCAAGCCCCCCTGGAAGAGCTGCCGCGGCCGGCATAAGCGCCTGGTAATCGCCCCATGGTAGGATCTTCTCGGCGACCGGGAACCTGTCCCGGCCCGCCTTCTAACCGTACCTCGAAAGTGAGGAGGAAACCATGGTAGGTGAAAGCAAGGCGGCTGCCGGTCCCGGCTGGGCGGCGATGGCGGTCCGGTTCGCCCTGGTCGGCGTGGCCCTGTAGCTGGCCTGGACATCAGGAGCCCTCGCGCAACACGCACACCAGGCGCCTTCCGCTCCGACTCCCGGGGCCGCGCAGGCAGCGCTCGACGTGGCCTCGGCGACAGCGGTCATCGCGAGCCGGCTGGCTGAACCGCACCGGGGCGATCTCCTCTACGGCACCCCCGTTCCCGTGGGTGAGGGATTCGCACGCACCTTTGTCGTGATTGCTGACGATGGCTCGACTGAGTTGGGAGTCGCTCTCTCAGCGGACGTCATGGTGGGTCTTCCGGCGGGTGGGGATCCTTCGGGACTGGTCATGCCCGACGGCCTCAGCACCTTCGGCTACGAACTCCCGATGCCGAGCATCAACCCCACCAGCTATCACCACGTAATGCTGGACTGGAACCCGGGAGGCCATGAGCCACCCGGTCTCTACGATGTGGCTCACTTCGATTTCCACTTCTATCTGATCGACCGAGTCGCCCGTCTTGGGATCGACCCGGCTCGTACGGACTTCGCTGAACGAGCAGCCCGACTCCCCCATCCCTCCCTGATTCCGGACCGGTACTTCATGCCGATGCCCGACGCGGTCCCGGCCATGGGGGTGCACTGGCTGGATGCGGCTGCGCCCGAACTGAACGGAGGGATCTTCTCCAGCACCATGCTCTTTGGTTCCTGGAATGGGGAGGTGATTTTTGCGGAGCCGATGATCACGCGGGATTTTCTCATGTCAAAGCCCGCTCTCACCTTCGAGATCCCATCGGCGTCCAGGGCACTCGCCTCCGGACCCCTCCCGGAGAGCTACACCGTGCGGTGGGATCCGGACGCACAGGAGTACCGAGTGGGCCTCCACCTCAATCCGCCAGCCACCGGGAAGGTGCGGTGAACCACCCTCCCGGGCATTGACTGTGCTCACCTTGACGGTCCCGGTGCTCGCGTGGGCCGGGACCGTAACGAGCCGACTCTAACGGCGAGCGTGGCCACCGCCTGCATGGAAACGGGCCTGTACGGAGGCATCCCCACATCGTAGAGATACCTGCTTGCGATCAGGCGACCGGCGTGGCAACCGTACTTGGCGCAATGGCCAGGGCGACGGCAACGTCCATGGTGTGGAGACCGACGAGGGTGGAGGTCTGGTCCCCCCTCTGCCCGCATGAGACGAATAGAGAGGCCGACTCGCTTGGAAGCGGTGACCGGATCGCGGCGATCCAGGGCGACCTTGGCGGCGAGTTCACCGGCCTCGAGTTCGCCTTCGGCCGCCCGCATGTAGGCGAGGGTCACCAGGGACCTCACGCGGGTGCGGGTATCGCCGAGTCCTGCGGCGAGTTGAACCGCACGGTCGAGGTTGGCGTCGGCGCCTGGAAGGTCGCCCTCGAGGTACTGGAGGGAAGCCAGGCCGAGGAGAGCACGGGGGAGGTGCCCATGGAGTTCGTCGCAACCGGCCTGGATCACCCGGTCGAGCCAGATGCGGCCCTCCGGCGCATATCCCCTGCGGAACCAGAACCAGGAGAGTCCGCGGGCGATGCGGAGTGCGTCGCCGCCCCGGCCGCGCGCCAGCGCCGTCCCCATGACGCGAGCCACGGTACTCGCCACGAGTTCGGGCTCCTGGAGCCCCGGTGGCGGCGTCCGTCCTCACCACACCGATGGACGTGAGGTCATGGACCCACGAGAGGAGGAGCGCCATGGGGAATCCCACTGCAGCCGGGGATTCGGATTGGCGTGGACCGTTACGGGGAGAGGGCAGAGAGGTCAGGCCTGAGGAGAGGACGGTCCCCCGGCCACCCTGCCACGCCAGGCTCTCCACCCCCTTCGGAGGGCCAGGTCGGCGAGGACGTAGGGACCAGCGCCCAGGAGTCCGGTCCCCACGATGTCCACCCACTCCGGAAACCCTCGAAGGTGGGGGTCGATCCAGGTCGCCACCTGGCGAAATGGCCAGAAGCAGGAAGGGGTTGCCCAGAAGGAGTCTGCGCATGCGTGTTGCTCCCACGCGAGGACGACTCCGGTGACGGATGCCCGGAACCCTCCTTCCGTTCGAGGAGCTTTGCACTCCGGTTTCGCCCGAGACCCACGTTGCCCCTCACCGGGATGAAACGAAAACAAAGTGGCCACGTGGGCTCCGGAACAAATCCTCAAGGCACCTCGGACCCGCAGCGAGTACCCGCAGGATTGGGAGGCACCGAAGCCGGTGGCCCTTGAGCAAGGTGGAGTGAGCGGCCTGTCCGGGAGCGGCCCCGCCCAGGGAGTGAGCCGTCCACGGCAAACAGCA
>PWLA01000202.1 GCA_003559555.1 Gemmatimonadota bacterium
GCGTCAGGCGGCGTCGGAGCGTCTCACCGATGCACTGGGGCATCGCTTTCGACACTCCTCCTACCCTGACACCGCAAGACCCCGTCCCGGTGGTCCCTGCCCTTCTTCAACGGCCTTCTCGGCTGGCGATCATTTGGGTCTCGGTCGCGTGGATCTCGGTCGGGTGTGGAGATCAGTCCGGCTCCACGGACCCCGGCTTCCAGGCCGACACTCTGCCCGGCGGAGCGGTTCTGGTAAGGAATGCAGACGAGGGCCGGTGGGCTCGAATGGGCCAGGATGGGTGGACGCTTGGGGAGGACCTGCGCATCGGCCGAGTGGAGGGAGATGGCCCGGACGTCTTCGGGCACATCCGAAACGTGATCCCCGGCACTGCAGGTACGATCTGGGCTCTCGACTCTCAGGCCCGGGAACTCAGGCAGTTCGGACCGGACGGAGCCTTCCTTCGAACGGTGGGCGGTCCCGGAGACGGCCCGGGAGAGTTCGGAGGCAACACCTGCGCCTTTGCCGGGCCGCATGGCGAGATCTGGGTGGAGAGTGGGGGGCGTTGGCAGCGCTTCAACGCCGGTGGTGAGCTCATTGGTGAGCAGCAGGTGACGCGATCCCTGGGCTGCGGGATCTTCGCCTGGCGCGGCGAGGAGCTGGCCGTAGCGTTCTCGGACTTCGATCCGGCGACTCAGGAGTTCTCCTCGGCCTTTGTCCTACACGATCGACTGCAGGACGGGACCGTCACCGTCCGCGACACGGTCCCGGCGCCCAGAATCGAAGACGGGCCGATGGCCGAGTGGTTCCAGGATGGGCGACTCAGAAGGACCGCCCGGCTTCCCCTCGCCCAGTCCCCGGGGTATTTCCTGCAGCATGGCGGAGTGTTCTGGGTCACCGACGGTGGCGGTGCATATCGGTTCCGACGCCAGACCCTCGAGGGCGACACTCTGATGATCGTGGAGCGTCCTCATGAACCGGTGCCCGTACCGGACAGCATCCGCGACGCTGAGATCGAGGGCCTGTACTGGGAGGGGGTCGGGTACCCGGAGGGCTTCAATCCATCCGATGTTCCCGGAGTGTTCCCTCCGTTTGAGCGGATCATCGAGGCGGAGGACGGCACGGTGTGGGTGCGCAGACAGGTTCACGGCGGCGACGTTTCGTACGATGTCTTCCACGCCAGTGGTGAGTTCCTGGGCAACGTACCACTCCCTCCTGGTCTTCGTGCATTTATTGAACACTGGATCACCGAGAGCCATGTGTACGGAGTCGCCAGGGACGAGCTGGATGTCCAGTACATCGTGCGCCTTCGCATCGGCAGGTAGAACGTGACCGACGTGCGTCCCTGGCAGTCTGAATCGGGACGAGGGGTGAGCCGCGTGACAGCGCTGTGCCCTGTTACCGGCGCCACGGAGGCCCCCAGCAGGCGGGCATCCGCCTGCCGGGACGGGTTGATCTCCTCAGTATCCCCGCCAGCCGGGCCCCCGGAGCGCACGGCCGGGGGTGGCATCCGTGTGAACGCCGTCCCTGAGCACGCGCACGCCGTTGACCAGCACGTGGTGCACGCCCACCGAGAGCTGGTGAGGCTCTTCGAAGGTTGCCCGGTCGGCGATGGCGTCGGGATCGAAGACCACGATGTCGGCGAACATGCCCTCCTTCAGCAGGCCCCGGTCCTGGATGTGTAGGCGCGTGGTGACGGCCGAGGTCATCTTGCGGACGGCGTCCTCCAGGGTGATGACCCCCTCGTCTCGCACGTAGCGGCCCAGGATGCGGGGAAAGGTGCCGTAGGCCCGGGGGTGTACGAGTGAGGTCGCGGTCTCGGGGTTCGCGCCTCCGGCGTCCGTGCCGAACTTGATCCATGGCTGCTGCAGGTTCAGCCGCACGTTGTCTTCGTCCATGAGGTAGTAGATCGTACCCACCCGCTGGCGCTCGGAGAGCACCAGGTCGAAGGCGGCCTCGATCCAGTCGGTTCCGCGCGCGTCCGCAATCTCGGAAAGGCGCATCCCGATGAAGGGCTCATTCTCCTCGCGGTTCAAGCCGAGGATCAGGACGCCCTCGGCGGTGGCCAGGCCGCACAGGTTTTCCCACTCCACGTCGTCACGCCCCATCTCCGCCCGCATCCGGGCCCGGGCGTCCGGATCCTCCAGGTTGTCGAACAGCCGGTTGTCTTCCGAGGCCCAGGGCGGAAAGCACGCAGTGAGGCCCGTTCCACCGGCCACGTACGGATAGATGTTCGCCTGCACGTCCACTCCTGCCGCCCGGGCCGAATCGATCATGGCGATGCCCGCTTCGGCCTTGGGCCAGTTCCGGGTTCCTGCCGGCTTCAGGTGGTAGATCTCTACGGCGACGCCGGCCTCGGCTCCGATCCGGATCGCTTCGTCCAGGGCCTCCAGGTACTGGTCGGCCTCGGAACGCTTGTGGGTGATGTAGATGCCACCATAAGGCGCCATGGCGCGGGACGCCTCGATGAGCTCCTCGGTGGACGCAAAGGTGGCCGGCGGGTAGATCAGCGCCGTCGCAATGCCGAAGGCCCCGCCTTCCATGGCCCAGCGCACCACCGTCCGCATGCTGTCGAGCTCTGCCGGCGAGGCCGGTCCCTGCGACGACCCCTTTGCGTAGGTGCGCACGTTGGTGCCGCCCAGAAATGAGCCGACGTTCACCGATGCGCCGTTCGCCTCCATGTCGGTGAGCCAGTTGTCGAAGCCGCGGGGGCCGCCGTAGCGCTCGATGAGCTCACGCTGTTCCGGCGTGATCTCGTCTCCGGAGAAGCTGCGCTCGTTGATGATGGCGTTGGTCGTGCCCTCGCCCATGATCTCCGTGGTGATCCCCTGCGTCACCTTGCTGATGACCCGGCCGTCGCCGCCGGTGAACGCGCTGCGGGAGTGGCTCTGGATGTCGACGAACCCCGGCGCGACGACGAGCCCGTCCGCATCGATGTGCTCCGCAGCAGTCGCGGCCCGGAGCATGCCCCGGGGTGTGATCAGGACGATGCGATCGCCGCGGATGCCGATGTCGCCGTGGAACCAGGGCGCGCCGGTGCCGTCCACGATCCGGCCGTCGGTGATGACGACGTCGAAGGGCCCGTCCGGGGACGCCGGTCGGGGCTCCGCCGTAGCACAGGCTGTGAGGGTCAGGACGACCGCTGCGAGAAGGACGAGTCGGGCGCCCCGACCCCACTCCGGGTCGGTACACGGCCCGGGAGAAGCGGGCGATGAAGGCCCAAGTTCGCCTCCCGGAGTCGGGCTCGGGGGGGGGCGCACTACGGCCACGGAAGCGGCATGCTGATCACCCCGGTCCGCAGCGCCGGCACAGTCCCCCGGCTCAGGTAACGCTCGATCTCCCGAAGCGCTCGGGCCTGGTGGTTCTGGTCCTGTCGGTCCTCAGGAGCCGAACTCCGGATCCGGTCCGCGAGCTCCTCGAGCTGGCGCTCCGCCGCGTCGCGCACTTCGGCGGTGGCCTGCTCGTCCGACGCCAGGGTGAAGATCCCGTCGAGGACGGCGCGCTCACCCGCCCGTGCGTAGTTGCCCCGGGTGCCGGCGGGGGGGCCGGGCGCACCCCAGGTGGCTTCCACCAGTCGATCGAGGACCTCGTCGAGGGAGACCTGGTCGGGATCCCGGTGGTGAAGGGACACGACACGGTGCGCGCGCTGGCGATGGAGCAGGTTGTCGACCACCTCCTGGGCAAAGCTTCGGGCCATGGCGAGGGGGTCGAGGACCGGTCCCGCCGGTGAGGAGATCCAGGGGTCCAGGCTCTGGAATCCGGCGGGCGTCGGTGGGATCAGGTCGAGGATCCGCTCCGGGACCTCGAGCTCCTCGGGCGAGAGGACACGGGCGATCTCGGCGAGGGCTCGACGCTGCTCTTCGGCGGGGATCGGCTCCACGGGGGTCTGGCCGTCGCCCCTGAGGGCATAGTAGTGGCGGGCCCCTCCCACGTACTTCACCACCGCCTCCACGGAGTAGCGATGGTGAAGGTAGGCATGGGCCAGACGCTGGTTGAGCCAGGCCATGGGCTCGCCGGGGCGGATGACCCTCTCGTCGAAGTGGTCGAGGATCAGGCGCCGCACCTCGCGGGTCCGGTCAAGGGCTTCGAACATGGTGGCGCCCTCGACCCACTGGTGAACCTCCGGGAAGGAGCCGGTGGACCCGGCGCTGCCGTGGAAGAGATGGCCCTGCTCGAGGGCCTCTTCCACGATGCGGCGGAGCCCTTCCGCCTCGGCTTCGGCGTCGGGGAACCAGGTGTAGGCATACATCACCGCGACGGAGTCGCTGTAGCCCACGCTCGGGCGGTAGGCGTTGGAGATGTCCAGATTGCCGTCCTCGTCCACCTCGATCAGGGGGAAGGGATAGTCCATGACCGAGGCCCGCTCCAGGGTGGCGCTGATGAAGTTGTGCGGGAAGCCCAGGGTGTGTCCCACCTCGTGCGCCACGTGCTGACGGCGGCGGGCCATGGCGAACTCCTCGGCCGTGAGCTGGGGCTCGACTCCCTGGTCCTCGAAGACGGGGAGGAGGCCGGCGTAGATGTTGTAGTCGGTCAGAGAGCGGTGCGAGTCCATCCGGGGAAGAGCCCGCATGATCTCACCGGTCCGGGGGTCCGCATTCTGGCCGCCCACCGACGGGCCCGGTCCGGTGCGGTGCACCACGGGAAGGATCGAGTAACGGGAGTCCATCCAGTCCACATCGGGGGGGAGATCGGGCGCCTGGATGGCGTTCCGGAAACCGGCGGCCTCGAAGGCCGCGTTCCAGAACTCGATGCCCTCCCGGTATGCGGTGCGGTACGGCTCCGGGGTGGCCGGGTCCACATGGATCACGATGGGCTCGACGGGCTCCACCAGCTCACCCCGCAGATAGGCTTCCGGGTCACTCGGTTCGAGGCGCCAGCGCCGGGTGAGCCTCAACCGATACTCTCCATCCAAGGGCTGGGAGAAGTCCCGGAAGTTCGCCGCACCCACGGCGGTACGGGGGTCATACGGCCGGGCCGGCATCGGATCGTCCGGGAGCCGGACCAGCGAGTGGTGCTGCTCGACGGTGACGAAGCGTGCGTCGGCGGCGATGGCGCCCACCCCTGAAGCCGGGCTGCTCGCCACGAACGAAAGCATGACCGACACCTCGGTGTTGCCGGGATAGGCCCGGGTGAAGTCCCGGTTGATGAAGCTCCGGTCCCGGTTCACCTGGGCGTTGAACGACGAGGCATTGCCCGGAAGGTCGCTCATGAAGAAGTCGTTGGCCCGCACCAGGAGCCGGCCCTCCTCCTCGGCGACGATGGGGAGCGAGGCAAGAACGGAACGGGGAAAGGACTCTTCCACCGCACGGACCTCCTCGGGGTCGCCGGAACTGGCGATCATCCCGGCGTTGCGCTGGAACACGAGCACCCGCGGGCCATGGCGCTCGAAGTGAAGGACGCGGGAGCCTGCCGAGGCGCCGCGGTCCGGGCCCACCGTTCCCGTCCCCTGCCGGATCGAGATCATGTGGAGGAACTCCTCGCCGAGGCGAGTCACCTCCAGGTAGATGTCCCCCGTCTCGTCATCAAGGTGCACGGGAATGAACCCATCGTGGGAGTGCATTTCTGAGATGCGCTCCTCAATGGTCTGGGACGCCCCCGGCAGGGGAATGAGAAGTGCGGCGACCACAAACGCCGCCAGTGCGGGCATCCCATGATCTCGACGCATGATCCTTGCCTCCGGTGTGACGGCTCGAACGGTGACTTCAGCGATGTCCGGCAACCTACCCGCAGGAGGTTCGCGAAGGCAACTGGAGGCCTTCTGCCGGGATTCGGTGGGCTGATCCTGAAGCCGTTGCTCGGGCCGTGAGAGCGTTCGCCGAGGACCTGCGGCGACGACGTCCGGAGGTGAGGCGGGTGTGCTGGTACGGCTCCTGGGTCACGGGAACGCCGACCCCCAGGAGCGACGTGGACCTCTGCGTCGTGGTCTTTCACCACGACCGGGGCCCGACACTCCTCAGCGGCCTTCCAAGGCTTCCGACCGGGAGAACTACCGTCCGAAGAAGTCGATCAGCTCCGGGTTCAGGAGCTCCGGGGCTTCCCAGTGGGGGTTGTGGCCGATGTCCGGAAGGAGCACCACCTCTCCGTTCGGGAAGGACGCCGCAGCGCCCCGGGCCAGCTCGGGGAAGCGGGGCCCGTCCAGTTCTCCGCCGATGACCAGGGCCGGAGCCTCGATCTGAGGCCAGTCGTGGACCACGGTGGCGGAACGCATCACGTCGCCGTTCAGTGCCCGGACCATGGCCAGGCGGGGCCAATCGCCGGAGAGGCCCCACCCGTAATGGATCCGGACGTACTCCATGTACCGCTCATCCCACTCGGCCACATGCCCCCGGATGGTCCGGACGGCGGCTTCGTAGCTCCGGCTTGGAGCGGGCCGGGGCTCGCTCCATCCCCGTCCGGCTCGGCCGTCGGCCAGACCGATGGCGTTCACGAGCGCCACGTGGGTGGTCCGCTCCGGGTAGAGGAGGGCGAAGCGGGAGGCCTTCATCCCTCCGAAAGAGTGGCCCGCCACGGCGGCACGCTCGATCTCCAGGTGATCGAGGACCCGGGCAATGTTCGCCGCGTGCATGTGGAGCGAGTAGGGGATGATCGGCTTCGAGGATCGGCCGTAGCCGATCTGGTCCATGGCCACGACCCGGAAGCCCGCGTCCCGGAGGGCGTCGATGGTGCCCTCCCAGGCGGAGGCGAAGTAGTTCCCACCGTGGAGCAGAACCACGGTCCGGCCGTTTCCTTCCCCGGAGGGACGCACGTCCATGAAGGCCATCCGCACCTCCTCCCCGTAGAGGCTGAACTCGATATGCGAGACCGGGTGCGGGTAGGCCACGTCTTCCAGGTTGATGGAGACGGGGCCCCAGTCGACGGGGGGCGAATCCGGGGGCTCTTGCGCCTGGGCGCCCGCGGTCCCGGCCAGGGCGAAAAGGACGGCGGTGAGGAGGATCGGGGTGAGGGCCCGCCGGGCCCGGGGATGGGCGCGGTTCGTCATGATCGGCTGCTCCGGTCTTTGTGTCGGGATTCCCGCTCGTGAACGCCTCTACGAACCTACGACGGAGACGGTGTCCGGAACAGATTCAGGGTGGTGCGTGGCGCTTCCTGCGTCGCTCTTCCGGTCCGGGAGGTGGGCTCGGTCAGGCTCTCTCGTGCGCTCCGGGACCGACGGTCTCCACCCCGGGTGCCTGCGGATCCTCGTCCGCATCCCCCACTTCTGATTCCTCTGGGGGTCTACCGCGCCATGTCCGTCCCGTTCAATCTGCAGGGAGGCCTGCCGCTACTTGACCTGAAGAACGTGATCATGGTCATCCTCCTGGCGTTCGCGGTGCTGGCCTTCGTGAGCCGGGGCCGGCTCCGCCTCGGCGCGACCTGTGCCTTCGCCGCCCTCGCCGTTTCCGCATTTCTTTTCGTCTGGGCCCGTCCGCAGCACCCGGAACGGCCGCCTCGTCGTCGAATCGCGAGGCTTTCGAGCTCAGCCCGGCTCGAAAGGAGACAC
>PWLA01000299.1 GCA_003559555.1 Gemmatimonadota bacterium
CCCGGCGATTCGTCGGTGAGGAGGTAGAGATAGCCATCGGGTCCGGTGGCTATCTCCCGGAAGCGAACGCCCGTATCGTCCAGGAGGACCTCCTGGGAGACGACCTCGTCCCCGTCCATCACGAGACGCCGGATGTGCTGCTGCGCCAGCGCTCCCACGAAGACGTCCCCGTTCCACTCGGGGAACCGGTCACCAGTATAGAAGTCCATTCCGGACACGGCGATGGACGGTGTCCAGTGCACTACCGGTTGCTCCATTCCGGGCCGAGCGGTGTCCGGGGTGATCTCGCTGCCGTCGTAGTCGATACCGTGGGTGATCTCGGGCCAGCCGTAGTTCAGCCCGGCCTCGATGAGATTCAGCTCGTCGCCGCCCCGGGGACCGTGCTCGTTCTGCCATACCTGGCCGGTCTCCGGGTGGATGGCCATTCCCTGGGCATTCCGGTTGCCGTAGGTGAAGATCTCGGGGAGGGTATCGTCGTCGTCCACGAAGGGGTTGTCGTCCGGCACCCGGCCGTCGTCGTGCAGACGGATGGTGGTTCCCGCGTGGTCCGACCGGTCCTGAGCCCGGTCCATCTGACCGCGGTCACCTACGGTCACGTACATGTAGCCGTCCCAGTCGAAGTTGATCCGGGAGCCGTAGTGGCGGCCGGGTCTCGCCGCAGCCTGGGCTTCGAAGACCTCCTCCACCTGGGTGAGCTGGGCGCCATCGAACTGCCCTCGGACCACAGCGGTGGTGGTCTGCCCGCCGCCGACCGACCGGGAGTAGCTCAGATAGACGAGCTGGTTGGACTCAAAGCCGGGGTGAAGCTCCACGTCCAGGAGCCCGCCCTGGCCCTGGGCATGCACCTCCGGCACACCGCTCACCGGCTCCGGGTCCAGCTCGCCGTCCCGGATCACCCGGAGCCGGCCCGGCCGTTCGGTCACCAGGATGTCGCCGTCGGGGAGGAAGGCGATTCCCCAGGGCCGTTCCAGTCCGTCGGCCACCGTCACGACCTCGAAGGTCCCTGCCACATCGTCGGGGATCTCCTCGTCGTCCGGTGTGCCCGGGGACACGCCGTCGTTGCAGCCTGCGGCAGGCAGGGTGGTGGCGAGGGCCAGCAGGATTAGAAGTCGGAAGGGTCGAATCGAGTGGCGCATCATCGTCTCCCAGGGCGTGTGCCCTGTCTTGGTGCACGGTTCTCGGCGCGGGTCGGTCCCCGTCAGGGCTCAGGGGAAGATGCCCCGCTCCTGATAGGCGGTGGCCACCTTCTGGATGGCGTTCACGAAGCCTGCGGTGCGGAGGTCCGTTTCATACTCCCGAGAAATCCGGTGGATCTCCTCGTAGCCCTCGATCATGGTTTCCTCGAGCCCTGAGTTCACCAGGTCCGCTTCGGACGCCCCCACCGCCACCTCGTCGAACAGACCTTCGGGAAAGGCCTGCCCCACCAGCGACTCCACCGCATTCATCATCTGGGCCCGATTCGACGCCCGGAAGCGGCGATCCATGCGTCCGAAGCGGACGTGGGACAGGTTCTTGACCCATTCGAAGTACGACACGGTGACCCCGCCTGCGTTGGCGTACAGGTCGGGAATCTGGAGGATCCCTCTCTCGTTCAGGACCTGGTCGGCGTCGGGGGTGGTGGGGCCGTTGGCGCCCTCGGCGATGACCTTGGCCTGGATCTTCCCGGCATTCCCGGTGTGGATGACGCCCTCCAGGGCGGCAGGGACCAGAATGTCGCAGTCCCACTCCAGCCCCCGGCTTCCGTCCGACCCGCTCAGCTTTTCCGGGGCGTCCAACTCCAGGAGCGAGCCGCCCTCCCGCCGGTGCCCGTCGATCTTCTCCACGTCGAACCCACCTGGATCGTAGATGGCCCCTTCCCGCTCCAGGACGCCCACGATGACGGCCCCGGCCTCGGCCAGGAACTTGGCGGCGTGGTAGCCTACGTTGCCCAGGCCCTGCACCACGACTCGCTTGCCCTCCACGCCGGTGGAGAGTCCCAGTCGCTTCATGTCGTCGGCTCGGCTCATCGCCTCCCGGATGGCGAAGAAGACCCCCCGGCCGGTGGCTTCAACCCGCCCCCGCACGCCTCCCTGGCTCACGGGCTTGCCGGTGACGCAGGCCATGCCGCTCACCTCGCCATGGGAGAGGGCCGAATACGTGTCCAGCATCCAGGAGATCTCCCGCTGGCCCACGGCCATGTCCGGCGCCGGCACGTCGAGGCCCGGCCCGATGCAGTTGATCCGGACCAGCTCGAAGGTGTAGCGCCGGATGATCCGCTCCAGCTCGGCGTCCGAGTAGTCGTCCTTTTCGATCCGGATCGCCCCCTTTGCACCGCCGTAGGGGACGTTCACCAGGGCGCACTTGTATGTCATGAGTGCGGCCAGCGCAGTGACTTCGTCCTCCGAAGCGTGGCTGGTGAGCCGGAAGCCTCCCTTCACCGGGAGCTTGTGGTGGGAGTGGTGGGCCCGCCAGGCATGGATCACCTCGATGGAGCCGTCGTCACGCTGCAGCGGGAAGCCGACGTGGTAGACGGCGTTGCATGCCTTGATCTGGGGAAGGAGACCCGGGGGGTAGTCCAGGAGATCGGCGGCCCGATCGAAGTAGCGGTTGACCTGCTCGAAGAAGGGGACGGCTTGGGCCATGGGGAATGGGGGTGGAGGCGAGAAGGGTGGGTGATCGGGACTCCGGGCGTCCGGTCAGTCGTCTCCCTGGGCGTCCCGATGGGCCTTCACCGCAGCCTCCGCTCCCTCGAAGCCGATCTTGGAGTGGGTGCCGTCGCAGAATGGCTTGTTCTGGGAGCCTCCGCACCGACAGAGGAACGCCGGGCGGCCCTCCCGGTGGGGGATGGCGTTGCCCGCGTGGTCGAAGATCTCGATGGAGCCTTCACTCTCCACCTTTGCAGGACCGTCCTTCGTGATCGTGATGCGTGTATCCGCCATCGTGATTGTTACTCTCCTTTGTGGGTACCCGTTGATCGTGTCTGCCTTCGTCGTGGGCTACCCGGAGTCCCACCCGGGGTTCAGTCCGGAGCCAGCTTCAGGCTGATCGTCACCTCCGTCCCGTCCGGGGGAAGGTGGGGCCCGACCTCGAAGGTGGTGCGGCTCCGCTGGTGGTCCCGGATCGAGTAGGCGGCGTTCGAGACCACCCCCCCGGGACATGAAAAGAGGCAGAGGATGCACCCCGAGTTCCACTCGTGGTCGTGTTCTTCATTTCCGCCGAAGCGCATCTCGATCCCCTCACCGCCCGGATCCTCCAGGAGCTCGTCCAGGCCGTACGCCCTGTCGGCACCGTCCCAGTGCACCCGGACCTCCACCCGGGTCCCCGACACCCGGCTCCCGGGCGCAGACACCAGGGGAATCCAGCGAAGATCCCACGCCGCCATGGGCACGCCGCCTCCATCCCGGGCGCCCATCTCCCGGAGGATCCGGGCCAGCTCTCCGTCATCGGCGTCGGTGACGAAGAGGGCCTTTCCGGCGGCCGAGCCCTCCCGGTTTACCACCGCGTGATACTGGTGGTCCGGGGGAAGGGAGCGGAGGAAGGCGTCCGCCTGGAGTGTGGCGTCGAAGGTGACGCTCCGGGCCTGCCGGTCCACGCACAGCTCGCCCTCCCTCTCGCCGTCGGGACAGGATGGCTCCGGCACCCCGGCGACCAGGAGCAGACCCACGACCGGAGCGAGACCCCACACCAGGCGCCCTGGAAGGCGCCCGGGAGTCCTCACGGACCGCATGGCTTCAGCCGTCCATGCCTTGGCCTGGATGGCCTTCGATGTCGCCGCAGGCGATGGGGGTTCCGCCCTCTCCGTGCACCTGAATGAAGTGAGGTTCGTCTTCGGGGATCACGTCGGGATCCAGGGTCGTGGTGCTGGTCCCCGTCCCGTCACCCAGGCCCATGACCGGGTTCAGCGGTTCGGCCACGGGGCCTCCTTCGGCGCAGGTGCCCTCGTGAATGTGGGCGGCGTACTCGCCCTCCTCGGGCAGGCCCTCCAGGTCGATGACGATGATGACGGCATCGTCGGAGTGCATGGCCATGGCCTCACCACTCACGCCGGAGCCGTTCACCTCGGCCAGCTCGATGGTGGCGTGGATCACATCCTCCATGGGATCCATCGGCTCCGCTGCCGGCTCCATCTCGGCGGGTGGATCGTCGGTGTCCGGTGGTGGAGGGGCCTCACCACAGCCAACCAGGATCAGCGGGAGGGCAAAGAGGATCGCAAGGACACTGGAGGCGGGCCGGATATCGGATCGGACGCTCATGGTGCAACTCCTTGGCTCACTAAAACGAAGAGTCGTTCGGCTTCGAACCCCTATTATGGCGGTTTGCCAGGCGTGTTCGCCAGGGTCGTGCCCGCGGGGTGGCCCCGGATTCGGAGGAAGGGAAGGGGGGCGGGGCGACCCCCGGAACCTTGGAGTGGGCCAGGGGATCGGATAGATTCGGGGCTCAGCACGGCCTTTCCCATCACTGCTTTTTAAGCGCAGGAGCGTTCGTGAGCATCTGGAATCGTCGCAGGACCCACGAGGTGGACATCGGCGGGGTGAAGGTGGGAGGATCGAACCCGGTGGTGGTCCAGTCCATGACCAACACCGACACCGCCGACGTGGACCGGACGGTGGAGCAGGTCACCCAGCTCGTGGCCGCCGGCAGCGAGCTGGTGCGGGTGACGGTGAACAACGACGATGCGGCGAAGGCGGTGCCGGAGATCGTGTCCCGCCTCCGGGACTCGGGAGTCGACGTGCCCATCATCGGAGACTTCCACTACAACGGCCACCTCCTCCTGGACCGCCACCCGGGGTGCGCCCGGGCGCTGGCCAAGTACCGGATCAACCCGGGCAACGTGGGGACCAAGCGCCGGGACGAGAACTTCCAGAAGATCGTCTCCATCGCGGTGGACAACGGCAAGCCGGTGCGGATCGGGGTGAACTGGGGTTCGCTGGACCAGAACCTCCTCACCGAGCTCATGGACCAGAACGCCCGGCTCCCCGAGCCCCGGGACGCCCAGGCCGTCATGCGGGACGCCATGGTGGAGAGCGCCATGCGCTCCGCCAAGCTGGCCGAGGAGACCGGGCTTCCCTCCGACGCCATCGTCCTGTCCGCGAAGGTCTCGGACGTGCCCGAGCTCATTGCCGTTTACCGGCAGCTTTCTCCCCTCTCGCGCTACCCCCTGCACCTGGGGCTCACCGAGGCGGGGATGGGCGCCAAGGGGATCGTCTCCACCAGTGCGGCCCTCTCGGTGCTCCTCATCGAGGGGATCGGCGACACCATCCGGGTCTCCCTCACCCCCCGACCGGGTGGCGACCGGGCCGAGGAGGTCCGGGTGGCCCAGCAGATCCTCCAGTCGCTCCAGATCCGGAGCTTCGAGCCCCAGGTCACCTCGTGTCCCGGATGCGGGCGGACGACCTCCACCTTCTTCCAGGAGATGGCCGAGGACATCCAGGGCTACATCCGGGAGCAGATGCCCGACTGGCGGGATCGCTACCCGGGGGTGGAGGAGCTCGACGTGGCGGTCATGGGGTGCGTGGTGAACGGACCCGGCGAGTCCAAGCACGCCAACATCGGGATCTCGCTGCCGGGCACCTTCGAGGAGCCCAAGGCCCCGGTGTACGTGGACGGCGAGCACTACACGACCCTCAAGGGCGACGGCCTCGTGGACGAGTTCAAGGCGATCCTCCTGGGGTACATCGATCGGCGGTACGGTGGCGGGTCGGAGGCGGAAGCGTCCCGGGAAGAAGCGCCGGCCGGCGCCTGAGGGGCCGACCTCAGGTCCCGTCCACCTTCCGGAAGTACTCCCACATGGCCCGCGTGCGGAGCTCGTCCACCCCCTGATTGGGCATGGGGTACCGGTAGATCTCCAGGAGCTCCCGGGCTATCGGATCCTCCCGCAGCATGGAGTCGGGCCGCATGACCATTCCCCGAAACCACTCGTAGTCCCGCCGCTGGGTGATCCCCGCCATGGCGGGTCCGGCGGCGTCCCTGCCTTCCACCGGATGGCAGGCCAGGCACCCCCTCACCCTGTACCACCGCTCGCCGGCGGCGGCCATCTCCCGGTCGATGGGACTGCCGGGCTCCGGCGCCTGCAGGATCTCCTGGGCCCGGGGATCGTTCGGGTCCCACGCTCCGTTCAGCGGGCTCCAGTCCTCCTGCTCGCCGCAGCCGACGGCGATGGCGAGCACGAGCGTCGACACGATCCAGGGCAGCACCGATCTGTGACCTCTGGCGAGCATGGGCGTTCGGGGGGTTGGGCGTCGAGGGAGGGGACGCCGACGTTCCCGGCGTCCTTTGATCAGACGGCAAGAAAGATAATCAGGACATGGAAGCGGGCGGAGGCGGGACCCGGACAAGGAGACGCGTACGAAACCGTTCGTTGACATCGATGGTCCGGGCCGATAGTCTGGTGGTCATCCATGCCTCTATTCCTATAGTTGATTCGTCCAGCTTGGTTCTCCGAATGTCCGATCCCCACATGGCATGATGGCCGGTGACCCCATATTTTGAGAAAGAACCCGTGCTCGTGGAGGTGGGTCGGTGGGTCCGGGCAACGCTCTCGGGGCCTGGAACGTCCATAAGGATGACGGCCAGTCCGTGTTCTGCGCTCCGCACTGTATGTCCTCAGGATACTCCCCAACGGATCCTGCCCCCACGGGCGGAGATCGGAAGGTAACGGTACCATGAAGCTTTCTCGCGGCGTTCTCAGCCTCCTGACGGTGCTTCTCATCCTGGTGGGTCTCGCCGCCGGAATCGGGTGGCAGCTCCTCTCCGACGACCCGGACGACGACCAGGCCCGGGCCGAGCTTCCCGACACCGAAGGGGTCCAGGTGGAGAGCGCCCAGCAGTTCGCCGGCGCCCAGGTGGTGACCGGGGCGGAGGTGATCCGGGACACCCTCTGGGTCCCCGTCATCGCCGACGGCCAGGCCGAGGCCTTCCGGCGGAGCGAGGTGGCCACCCGGACCTCCGGGGTGGTGATCCAGGTCTTCGTGCAGGAGAACGATCTGGTGGAGGAGGGAGACCTCCTGGTCCAGATCGACACCTCCGAGGCGGCCATGGAGATCGCCCAGGCCGAGTCGGCCCTCCTCACCGCCCAGGTGGAGTTCGAGGAGCGGATGCTCGTGGTGGGCGACAACCCCCTGCTGGACGACTCGGCCCGGGCTGAGCGGGAGCGGATCGTCCGGGCCATGACGGGGCTGAACCAGGCCGAGGTGAACATGGAACAAGCCCGCCGGCAGATGGAGTGGACCCGGGTGCGGGCCCCCTTCGGCGGGCGGGTGGCGGATATGGAGGCGGTGGAAGGGGCCTTCGTGGGAAGCGGTGAGGTGGTCCTCACCCTCGTGCAGCTCGACCCCATCAAGATCGAGGTGAACGCCGGCGAGGCCGAGGTCTCGTACCTGGAGGCGGGTCGCCAGGCCCGGCTCCGGATCCCGGCCTACCCGGCCGAGGACTTCACCGCCCGGGTGCAGTCGGTGAACCCCGTGCTGGA
>PWLA01000048.1 GCA_003559555.1 Gemmatimonadota bacterium
GAGCGCTTGACACGGCAAGCCAAGGAATAGACAACCATGTCCGCTGACATCCGAAACCGAACCATCCATTCCGCACCCATCGCTCGGTTACGCTGTACCATCAGCGGTCATGTGCTGGGAGCGAATGCCGCCTTCCTGGCCCTCATGGGATTCGAATCGGAGTCCGAGCTCCGGGAGTCCAATCCTCGAATCCAGGACTTCCTCGCGGACCACGATGACCGAGCCCGTCTAGCAGGCGACTTGACCCGGGAGCTTCCCTCCCAGGAGGTCCGCTGGCTGCGCCGTGACGGCTCGTCCATCTGGCTTCGGGTGCGTACGGGAACAAAGCGTGCGGAGACCCGGGACGACGTGGAAGAGAGCGTCATCCTGGAAGTCCAGGTGGAGGATGTAACCGGCCGGCATCACCTTGAGGACCAACTTCTCCAGGCTCAGAAGATGGAGACAGTGGGTCAGTTGGCCGGGGGGATGGCCAACGACCTGAACAACCTGCTCACCGGAATCATCGCACACCTCGACCTGCTGGAGGACGGTTTTCAGAAAGGGGAATCCGACCGGATTCACCAGGACGTTGAGGAGATCCGTCGGGCCGCCACCACCGGATCGCAGATGGTCAAGCACCTCCTTTCCTTCAGTCGCGGTGAGCGCCTTCGACTGAGGGAGGTCTCACTCGAGGAAGTCACCCGGAGCTCCATGCGCCGACTCCGTTCGGCTCTCCCGGATGACGTCCAGATTGACATGTCGGCTTCGGCGGTGGGTCCGGTATTGGCCGACGCCGAAGCCGTGGAACAGATGCTCGCCACCCTGGCGGCCAACGCCCGCGATGCCATGCCCGAGGGAGGGCGACTCGAGATCCGGGTGGGCGCAGGCGGGTTCGATCAGGAGCACCTCCTCACGACCGGATGGGGCGATCCCGGAGATTACGGCATCGTAACGGTGACCGACACCGGTCGGGGAATGTCGGCCCAGACGGTGAGCCGACTCTTCGAGCCCTTCTTCTCCGCCCGAGAGGGCCAGGACGGTCCGGGCCTCACCATGTCCATGGTCTACGGAATGATGAAGCAGCACCGAGGCTTCATCGAGGTGGAGAGCGAGCCTGGCGAAGGGACGACCATCCGCCTCTACTTCCGCCTGGCAGCCTCGGCGGCACGGGACGGCGACGACGAGTTGCTCCAGCCGGACTTGGCACGGACCGCCCCGCGCATCCTCTTCGTGGAAGACGACGAGAACCTCCGTCGGGTCACGGTTCGGGTTCTGCAAGCCCACGGATTCGAGGTCATGGAGGCCACCCACGGTCTGCACGCCCTGGGAGTCATGGCGCGGCGGGGAGTTCCGGACCTGTTGATCACGGACCTGGTCATGCCCAGTCTCACCGGCCTGGAGCTGGTGGACGAGCTGGAGCGGCAGGGAAAGCTTCCCCCGGTGCTCCTCACCAGTGGCTACAGCCCCGACTTCCTCATAGAGGAGGGTCAGCCGGCTCCCCAGTACCCCTTCCTCGAGAAGCCGTGGTCCATCGACGCCCTCGTGCGAAAGGTTCGGGAGCTCCTGGAGACCAGCGCGGTGGAGGTAGCGTAGCGTCAGCCCACTGGCCGGGCCTGCACGTCCTCCGCCTCTACCCGCTTTCGGAAATAGGGAATGGTGCGTCCGAGCCCCTCCTCCAGCGACACCTCGGGCTCCCACCCCAGGAGTTCCCGGGCGCGGGTGATGTCCGGCTGCCGAACCTGGGGATCGTCCTCCGGGAGTGAACGAAACTCCAGCGTCGAAGTGCCATCCACCTGACGCAGAACCTCCTCCGCCAGTTCGCGAATGGTGAACTCGTGGGGATTGCCCACGTTCACCGGGTCCACTTCCGACGACATGAAGAGACGATAGAGCCCTTCGACCTCGTCTTCCACGTAGCAGAAGGAGCGCGTCTGCGAGCCGTCCCCATAGACGGTCAGAGGCTCCCCCCGGAGAGCCTGCACCACGAAGTTCGAGACCACCCTCCCATCCCCCGGTCGCATTCGAGGCCCATAGGTATTGAAGATCCGCGCAATCCTGGTGTCGAGCCCATGGTGTCGGTGATAGGCCATGACCATAGCTTCGGCAAACCGTTTGGCCTCGTCGTACACCCCCCGGGGCCCCACCGGATTCACATTCCCCCAGTAGGTCTCGGGCTGGGGATGAACCTCCGGGGCCCCGTAAACCTCGGAGGTCGAGGCCAGGAAAAACCGGGCGTCCTTCTCCTTCGCCAGTCCCAGCATGTTGTGGGTCCCAAGACTGCCCACCTTCAGCGTCTGGATGGGCAACTCCAGGTAGTCCACCGGACTCGCCGGCGAGGCGAAGTGAAGGACACCGTCCACGTCGCCCTGAATGTACAGCGAGGTGGACACGTCGTGGCGCCGAAAGCTGAAATCGGGAAACTCCTGAAGCCAGGCCAGGTTGTCCCGGGCCCCGGTCACCAGGTTGTCGACGCCCACCACCTGGTGGCCTTCCCTCAGAAAGCGAGCCGAGAGGTGCGAGCCCAGAAAGCCGGCAGCTCCGGTGAGTACGATGCGCATGTGAGTGGACCGTGATGGGGTTGGAAGGCTGGAATGGCGTGGTGGAAGGCCTGAATGTGGCTGGTGAAAGGTGGCGAAGGAGCGGCCCGCTGGCCAGGGGGAACCCTTCCGGCCAGAGGCCCTCCGTTCTGTCCCCGGGTATTGTGGGTGACGTGTGACAGGGTGGGTCAATGGGGGTCTGTCCAACCCCCGGCCCCGAGTTCCGCAGGGAGCCCACGAGGATGGCCAGGAGCCTCCGGGGGGAACCCACGCGCCGCCGACCACGTATGCAGCCCGGCACCTTCAACAATAATGCAACCCAGCACCTTCAACAGTGCAGCCCGGCTGCCCTCACCAATGCAGTCCGGCGCGCCTACCAACAACACCCGGGGACAGAACATACATGTCTGACAACGGTCCTTTTTCCATATTCGGGGGCGCCTCACCCACCGCACCGCCACCATCACCGGGCGCACCGGGCGGCCACCTGGATCCAGCGGACTGGGACGCCTTCCGAGCCTCCCTCCATCAGGTGGTGGACGAGATGGTAGACCGATTCCAGGACGAGGGCACCGGACCGGTCTGGCAGGCGATCCCCGAGAGCGTTCACCAGGAATTCACAGAGCCGCTTCCCCGTGCGCCTCGGCCACTGGACAGCGTCCTGGACCGGGTCCGGCGCGACGTGCTCCCCTACACACTCGGCAATACCCACCCCCGCTTCTTCGGCTGGGTTCACGGTTCCGGCACCCCCGTGGGGGCATTGGCCGAGCTTCTGGCTGCCTGCATGAACGCCAACACCGGGGGCCGGCACCACGCGCCCATCCTGGTGGAAGATCAGGTGGTGAACTGGATCCGGAGGCTCTTCGATTTCCCCGAGGAAGCAACCGGACTCGTGGTGAGCGGCACCTCCATGGCCACCGTGGTGGGACTTGCCGTGGCCCGCCACCGGGCCACCCGAGGCCTGGATCGAAAGGAAGGCCTCCGGGACGGTCCTCCGCTGGTGGGCTATACCACCCGGGACGGGCACCAGTCGATTCGTGACGCCTTCAGCCTCCTGGGATTGGGGGCATCGGCGCTCCGGGCGGTGCCCATGCTGGACGACGGCTCCATGGATCCGGTGGCCCTTGAGCGACGAATCACCGAAGACGTCCACGCCGGACGCAAGCCCTTCGCGGTTATCGCCACGGCGGGATCGGTCACCTGCGGCGCCATTGACGACCTGGTGAGGATCCGGGAAATCTGCCGTGACCACGGCCTCTGGATGCATGTGGATGCCGCCTTCGGAGCGGCGGCTCGGCTGAGCCCCCAACTCGCACCTCGCCTCGACGGGATCGAAACCGCCGATTCCATCGCCTTCGATTTCCACAAGTGGTTCCACGTCCCCTATGACGCCGGGTTCGTTCTGGTGCGGGACGGCCGGCTGCACACCGCCACCTTCGGCGGGCGGGAAGACTACCTTACCTCACTGGGACAGGGGCCTGGGAGTGGCGACATCTGGCCCTGCGACCTTGGCCCTGAGCTGAGCCGCGGGTTCAGGGCCTTCAAGGTCTGGTTCACCCTCCAGACGCTGGGAGCCGACGCCATTGGCGAGGCGGTGGAACGCAACGTTCGGCAGGCACGCAGCCTGGCCCGGATGGTGGACCGGGAGCCGGAGCTCGAGAGACTCGGTCCAGCCGACCTCAACATCGTCTCCTTCCGCTACCGAGCCGAAGGACGGGGGAATGCGGAGCTGAACGAACTGAACCGTGAGATCCTCCTGGAAATTCAGGAGCGGGGTATCGCACTGCCCTCGCCGATCCGCAGGGACGAGGCATTCGGGATTCGGGTCTGCCTGTGCAACCACCGGACCCACGATTCCGACCTCCGACTTCTGGTGAAGGCGGTACTGGAGCTGGGGCGAAGTCTGGTACCCGTGGGCTGAAGGAGGGAACGACGGACGCTCCTGTCGGTCAGCCACCTCCGGCCAGCATCGGGGTCAGGACCGCCTGGACCCCGTCCACCACGAACTGAACGGCCACCACAGCCAACAGCAGCCCCATGATTCGGGTCAGGACGTTTACGCCCGTCTGCCCCAGCACGTCGGTCACCAGCGGGCCGGCTCGGAGGACCAGGTAGATGCTCCCCAGGACGACGGTCATCGCCCCGAAGAGGACCGCCATGTGAAGGACTCCGGGCGCATCGCCGGCCAGCACCATGACGGCGGTGATGGCGCCGGGCCCTACGATCATGGGAACGCCCAGGGGCGTAATCCCCACCTCCTCCTTCTCCATCCCCTCAGCCTCCTCCTCCGAGGTGGCCTTGAGCCGGGACCGCTTCGCCTGGAGCATCTCCATGGCGATGCCGAAGATGATGATTCCACCGGCGATCCGGAAGGCGTGGATGGTAATCCCGAAGAACTGGAAGATCGCGCCCCCCAGGAGGGCGAACGCCACCAGGACCACCGCTCCCGTTGCCACTGCGAGCCGGAGGGTTCGGAGTTTTTCCTCCGGCGAATGGCCTTCGGTGAGGGCCAGGTACAGGGGCGCAGCCACCAGAGGGTTGGTGATGGCGAAGAGCGAAGTGAAGCTCAAGAGAGCGAAGGTTGTGAGTCCTTCCGGAAGCATTGTCACCGGGATCGCTTGCTGAAGCGTTGAAGGTAATGGCGTGAACGAGCCACTCGAACGTCGAGCTCCAGATCTTCCACCTACGGAGTTGTAGGACGGAACTGGCCAGGCGGGCGAGGCCCGGACTGATGCCCGCCGGAGTCGCAGTCCCCTGAACCGTCATGGCGGTTCCGGTCAACCAGGACTCGGTAACGGGCTTCGCTCTCCTGAAGCGTTTCCATGGGTGCAGCGCCAGTCCCGGTCCGGGCCGATGAAGGCACCCGTGATATTCTCGGGAACCCGACTCTGGTTGCTGTCCAGGATCCGCCCTCGAAGCGCTCCGCGTCGCCGGAGGCTGTTGCCTGACCTCGTCGAGGGCAGGGACGTCGTCGGATCTGGTCGCTTCAGGGGCGACCGTCAGGTACGACCGGCGGACGTCCGATCGAGTGGTAATGGAATCCCATTTCCCGCATCCGCTCCACCGGAAATATGTTGCGCCCATCCACCACCAGTTCGCCCCGCATCGCCCGATGCATCCTTTGGAAGTCGGGGCGTCGGTACGGGTGCCACTCGGTGTGGAGTACCAGAGCGTCGGCACCCTCCAGGGCGCCGTAGTTGCTGTCGGCGTAATGGATGCGGTCGCCAAAATAATGGCGACGGGCCTCGTCCATGGCCACTGGGTCGTGAGCCACCACCTCGCCTCCCCGCTCCAGCACGCCCTCGATGGTCACCAGGCTGGGTGCTTCCCGCATGTCATCGGTGTTGGGCTTGAAGGAGAGGCCCCAGATGGCGATTCGGCGCCCCGTCAGATCGGATCCCAACTCCCGGTCGAGGATGTGGAGGGGAAAGGCCTTCTGCCGCTCGTTCACCGCTTCCACCGCCTCTAGGATCCCGGCATCCACCTCCAGGTCGTTCAGGGTGCGGACCAGGGCCTTCACATCCTTGGGGAAACAAGATCCGCCGTACCCGATCCCCGGAAAAAGGAAGGAGGGCCCGATCCGGTCGTCGCTCCCGACTCCCAGACGAACCAGGTCAGCATCGGCACCTGTGGCCTCGCACAGACCTGCGATCATGTTCATGAAGCTGATCCGTGTGGCCAGCATGGCGTTGGCTGCATACTTCGTGATCTCGGCCGACGCAATGTCCATGAGCAGGATCTGGTTGCCCGTTCGGACAAAGGGCTCGAAGAGGCTGCTGAGCTCTTCACCCACCGCACCGTTGTCCACCCCCAGCACCACCCGATCCGGCTTCATGAAGTCGTCCACCGCCGCTCCCTCCTTCAGGAACTCGGGATTGGAGCAGACATGGACAGGGTGGTCGGTCTCCGACTCGATGGCGGCCCGAACCTTCGCGGCCGTCCCCACCGGCACCGTGCTCTTCGTGATGACGATCCGCTCGCCGTCCATGGCCCGCCCGATAGACCGGGCTACAGCCAGCACGTGCTTCAGGTCCGCCGCCCCATCCGCACCCGGGGGGGTTCCCACGGCGATGAAGATGATCCGGGAGCGTCGCACCGCCTCCGCCACGTCCGTGGTGAAGGTGAGTCGCCCAGCTTGGAGGTTGTCATGGACCAGGGGCTCCAGGCCCGGCTCGTAGATGGGAATCTCGCCCTCGTTCAGGCGGCGGATCTTGTCTTCGTCGATGTCGGCACAGATCACATCGTTCCCCGATTGCGCCATCCCGGCACCCACTACCAGGCCGACATACCCTGTTCCGATCACGCCAATCTTCATCAATCAGTCTCCCATCGACTGGGTTCGAGTTGTTCGTAGTGGAATCACCGCATGGTCGCCCACGAGTCAAGCGGGGGTCCTGCTGACAATTGCGAGCAAATCGCAGGCCAGGAACGTGAGGGGGACCGCACCGGGTCCATCATGGAACGGTAGTGGGTGAAACCAGCCGCCAGAAGAACCATTGGGCGCCAGGCAGGAGTTCACGAGCCGATATCGCCGCTGGTAGCGGAATAGCGCCACGATAGACTCTCAGCGACGAAACGTTACCAAGCTGGTCAACCAGCACGTCCTCGCAACCCCCCTCGGTTCTGTCCCCGGACGGTGTTGGTGGCGGCAGCCCCCCCACCTCGAGCCACATCCGTCTGCATGGGGAAACGGCAAGATGGCTCCGGATGCACCGGCCAGGACGACTCCTTCAAGCGGTCCACGTGGCCCGACAAGGATCCCTTACCCCCGACGGCGGCCGGAGTCAGGCGTATCGGAGCCGACCGCCAACAGCACCGGGGGACACAACAGAGGTCGGCTCTGGGCGCCCATCCACCAACACCACCCGGGGACAGAACCGAGGGGTTCCAAGCACCGGGTTACGCATCCTTCACAGCTGGTGGCTCA
>PWLA01000052.1 GCA_003559555.1 Gemmatimonadota bacterium
GTCTGATCGGGATCCAGCTCCGGGTCCTGGGAGAGGAACCCCACCCGGGTGCCACGCCGGGTGGCCACGGTCCCGCTGTCAGGGCCCTCCAGGCCTGCCACGACGCGCAGCAGGGTGGACTTCCCCGAGCCGTTGCGCCCGATGAGGCCCACTTTCTCCCCTGTCGCCAGCGCGAGGTCCACACCCTCGAAGAGGGTCCGGGCCCCGTAACTCTTGGAGAGCCCCTGCACGTCCAGGACCGCGCTCACGGCGCCGGCACCTCCAGGGGAGGCATCCGGACCGGACCGGGGAGATCACCCAGCAGCCCGCTGGCCGCCGCCCGGGAGATGAGAGGCCGGAGGGCCCGCAGCAGCTCGCCCTCCGGGGCCCCGCCCGTCCCGAGGGAGGCCAGGCTCACCCGCCAGCCGTCCTCCATGAGGAGCTGGAAGAAGGTCCGCTCTGGGGGATGTCGAGCCAGGTGGATGGGCACGTCGTCGTCAAGCTCCAGCACCTCCCGAACCACCGCCACCGCGGTGGCGAATCCTCCCAGGTCGTCCACCAGCCCCCGCTCATGAGCGTCGCGCCCGGTCCAGACCCGACCCCGGGCCACCTCGTGGACCTCCTCCGGACTCATGGCCCGCCCCTCGGCCACCAGTCCGGTGAACTCGTCGTAGACCCGGTCGAGGAAGCGCTGGAATCGCTCCCATTCCTCGTCGGAGAAGTCCTCCACCACGGAGTAGAGGGTGCTCTCGCCCCCGCCCTGGATCCGGTCCCACTGGATTCCGAACCGCTCCCAGAACTCCTCGGTCACCATCCGGCCCGCCATGACCCCGATGGAGCCGGTGAGGGTGGTGGGCTGGGCCACGATCCGGTCCGCGTCGACCGAGACCAGGTAGCCACCGGAGGCGGCCACATTGCCCATGGAGACCACCACGGGCTTCCCTTCGGCCCGGGCTCGGGCCAGTTCACGACGCACCACGTCGGAGGCCACGTACGACCCGCCGGGGGAGTCCACCCGGAAGAGGATGGCCTGCACCCGGTCGTCGTCCACCGCAGACCGGATGTTGGCGGCTACGGTGGTGGCCCCGAAGGAGGTTCCGCCGGTGAAGGGGTCGTATCCCGACTCCCCCCGGAGGATCGTTCCCACCCCGTAGATGAGGGCCACCCTGGGGCCCCGGTCCCAGATACCCCCGTCCCGCTCCAGGTACGTCCGGAACGCGAGCCGCTCGGCCTCGGTGTCGGCCGCTTCCAGGACCCGAGTGCGGGCGTCGTCCAGATAGCCCAGCCCGTCCACCAGTCCGGCGTCCTCGGCCTCGAAGGCCATGAAGGGCCCCTGGCGGATGAGGGCCCGGACCGAGTCCTCCGGAAGCTCGCGCCCCTGGGCCACCCCCTCCACCACCGCGTCCACGATGGAGGCCAGCAGGGCCTCGTTGGCCTCCCGAGAAGCCTCGCTGAAGCCCTGGCGGGTCAGAAGCTCGGTCCCGTCCTTGTACTCCCAACGGGTGTCGAAGCGGGGCTCCACGTCCAGCTTCTCGAACATTCCGGCAAGGAAGGGAGCTTCCAGGGTCAGCGGCATGAGACCCACGTCACCGGAGGGTTGAAGCACCACCTCGTCGAAGGCGCTGGCCAGGTAGTAGGCGCCCTGCCCCGGTCCGAACTCGCCGTAGGTTTCGCCGAAGTGAACCGCCGGCTTGCCGCTCTCCCGGAAACGCTTCACCGCGTCCCGGACCTCCTCCACCGTGGCCCAGCCCCCGAGGCCGGCGCCGCCACGAACCAGAAGTCCCACCACCCGGTCGTCCTGCCCGGCTCGCTCCAGCCCCTCCACCAGCTTTCTGGTCTCCAGCCGCCGACGTTCCAGAGCCATGAGGAGGGGATCCTCAGGCACCGTCTCCACCAGCCCCCTGTCCAGGTCCAGTTCCAGAACGACCTGGCTGGGCAGAGGCGTGGGGCTCAGCACCGCCCAGCTCATGGCGACGAGGAACAGGAATCCCAGGATGACCAGCCCTCCCAGGGCGGCCAGAATGGCGATGATGGCCCGCTTCACAGGGTACCTCCACGTACAGGGTTCGCTTTCCGGGAGGCGGCGCACGGCGGCGTCCTTCCCTCCTCCGGATGAAGGTGCCGACTCCGGGCCCCGGACTCAATGGGGGACGTCATCCCTGTCTCCGCTTGACGCGCTCCCACCCCGCTACGAGCCTGTCCCCGCTTGACGCGCTCCCACCCCGCTACGAGCATGAAGGGGTCGGAAAGCATGAAGGGGCCGGGGCCGTGCGGCTCCACCCGATCGAACTCCGCCGGCCGACTCCGCTCCCCCCTGCTCCACCCCACCATGCGGCGCCCATGAGACTTCCTCCCCTCCTACCGGCACTCCTTCTGGCCGCCCTGGTGGCACTTCCGGTGGCGGCACAGGGGATGGCGGTGCCCGCCCCGCAGGAATTCGAGGCCGAAGACCGCTACCGGGTCTTTCTCCTGACCATGGATCAGGGCGAGGAGGTCTGGGAGCTCTTCGGCCACAACGCCCTCCTCATTCGCAACGAAAGCACGGGCCAGGAGCTGGCATGGAACTGGGGCCTCTTCGACTTCGAAGACGTGGACTTCATTCCCCGATTCCTCCGGGGTACCATGCTCTACAGCATGGGGCCGGCCCAGGTGGAGCCCTTCCTACAGGCCTACGCCCGGGCGGGTCGGAGGGTCTACTCCAACGAGGTCCACCTGACCCAGGAGGAGGCGCGGGAGCTGGATGAGTTCGTCCGCTGGAATTACCGACCCGAGAACCGGGATTACGTCTACGACTACTTCAGGGACAACTGCTCCACCCGGATCCGCGACGCCCTGGACCGGGTCCTTGGGGGGGCCATCCACGATCGCTTCGGAGATCTCCCGGCTCGGTGGACGTACCGGGAACAGTCCCGTCAGCTGGTGCAGATCGTAGGCTGGGTGGACCAGGGGCTCTCCTTCCTCCTGGGCACCCGGGGCGACCATCCCCGAACCCAGTGGGAGGCCATGTTCTTACCCATGCGGCTCACCGAGCTCCTGGAGGACATGGAGGTGACCGGGACGGATGGTGACCCCCGGTCCCTTCTCGGCCCCCGGGAGGTGGTGGTGGACATCCCGCCCCCCCCCACGCCTGCGGAGCCTCCCACCTTTTCGCCCGTGTGGCTCCTCCTGGGGCTCCTGTGGGGCGCGGTACTGGCGGCCGCTGGCTACGGCCTTCGCGGTGGACACGGGGCTGACCGCCGGAGACGGGTCGTCGCCCGAGTCGGACTCGGGGCGATGGCCGTGCCCTGGGCGCTGGGAACGGGCATCCTGGGCGCGATCATGGTGGCCTCGTGGTTCACCGACCACGTCTTCATCCATCGGAACGTGAACATCCTCTACGCGAGCCCCCTGGCGCTCCCCATGGCCCTGGTCCTCATCCCCGCCCTCGTTCGCCGGGTCTGGTGGGAAGGGGGGCCGGGGAAGATGGTCCGGGTGCTGGCCATGGTCATCGCCGCGGGAAGCCTGGTGGGCATCCTCCTACAGCTCACGACGCTGGTTCGTCAGGGAAACGCCGAGGTGGTGGCGGTGGCACTGCCGGTGAATCTGGCGTTGGCCTGGGCCGTGCTGGCGGCGGGCCGTCGCGACGCCCCGCTGCCGTCCGCGTCCGAGCCGGGTGCAAGCTGACTCCTCCGGCGGAACGGGCTCCCGAACCCGCTCGAGCTCCGGATCTCGCCTCGACGCGCTTCCGGGTCGGGCCTACATTACGACGGCTCCGGACGGACCCGATCCTCCGGAGCTGCGCCGTCCCGACGAGGAGGAGGGCGCCAGCGACTTCAGCGGGAGTGCCGAGCCGGATGAGACGAGCACTGGTGACGGGGGCGGCGGGTCAGATCGGCACCGAGTTGGTGCAGGCCCTGAGAGCGGAGCTGGGTGCCGACCGGGTCCTGGCCACCGATCTCCGCAGGCCGGAGGACGACCAACCCGTCGTGGCCGGCGGTCCCTTCGGGCTTCTGGACTGCACCGATGGCGAAGCGCTGGACCGCCATCTCCGGGAGCACCGCCCCGACACCATCTTCCATCTGGCCGCCCTCCTCTCGGCAGTGGGCGAGAACCAGCCCCAGGAGGCATACCGGGTGAATCTGGGAGGCCTGGTGACCGTCCTGGAGGCGGCCCGTGAGCGGGAAATAGCGCTCTTCACCCCTTCATCCATCGCCGCCTTCGGGCCCGGCACTCCCCCCGATCTGACCCCGCAGGAGACGATCCAGCGGCCTACCACCATGTACGGGGTGACGAAGGTGGCGGGCGAGCTTCTCTGCGACTATTACCACCACCGCTTCGGGGTCGATGCCCGGGGACTTCGCTACCCCGGCATCATCTCCCACAGCGCGCCCCCCGGGGGCGGAACCACCGATTACGCCGTCGAGATCTTCCATGCCGCTGTCAGCGAGGGTCGCTACACCTGCTTCCTCGAGCCCGACACCCAGTTGGACATGATGTACATGCCCGACGCCGTTCGGGCGGCGCTCGAGCTCATGCAGGCCGATCCCGAACGACTGGAGCACCGCAACGCCTTCAACGTGACGGCCATGCAGTTCACTCCCCAGGGGTTGGCGGATCGCATCCGGGAACGGATCCCCCACTTCAGCATCGACTACGAGGTGGATCCGACCCGACAGGCCATTGCCGACTCCTGGCCCCGACGACTGGATGACTCGGCGGCCCGCCGGGAATGGGGTTGGAGCCCCGAGTACGACGAGGACGCCATGGTGGACGACATGCTGGACCATCTGGTACCCAGGCCGAACGGGGCCTCGGCGCCCGAGTCCTCCTCTCCCGCGACACCGGGCGGCTGAGGATCACCTTCCGGCCCGGGGCGGACGCGGTCGGAACGGGCCGCTGCACAGCCCGGGGTACCGGCCCGGACTGCGCACCACTTCCCTGACCCGAACACCCACCGAGGACCATGCCATGCCCCAGGATCGACTGCTGGATGCCCTGAATGCCCACGTGGCCGAGCTCGATGAGGCCGGAACCGCCAAGGGGGAGGAGCTCATCGTCCGCGACCTCCTCCCGCCGGAGGGTCGTCGGGGTCCCCGGATCCTCCTGGAGGGCTACGACGACCGGGAATTCATCCGGCTGAACTCCAACTCGTACCTGGGTCTCTCGTTGGAGTCAGAGATCATTCAGGCCGAGGAGGAGGGCTCTCGCCGGTTCGGTGCCGGGCCCGGTGCCGTCCGCTTCATCAGCGGCTCATACACCGCCCACCGGGATCTGGAGGCCCGTCTGGCCGCTTTCCACGACCGGGAAGCCAGTATCGTCTTCTCCTCAGCCTACTCGGCGGTGCTGGGGACGCTGGTGCCGTTGATCACCCGGGAGACAGCGGTGGTGAGCGACGAGCTCAACCACAACTGCATCATCAACGCCGTCCGCCTGGCCCGGCCCGCCGAGAAGGTGGTCTATCCGCACCTGGACCTGGCGGCGCTGTACGCCTCGCTCCAGGAGCTCGAGGGGAAGGCCCGCCGGGCCGTGGTGGTCACCGACGGCATCTTCAGCATGCGGGGAGACCACGCTCCGCTGGACGAGATCATGGCGGTGGCCCGCAAGCACGATCACCGCTATCCCGAGAACGTGGTCGTGGTGGTGGACGACTCCCACGGAGTGGGCGCCTTCGGAGCGACTGGCCGAGGCGTGGAGGAGTACTGCGGTGGTCCCCCGGTGGACATCCTCATCGGCACCCTGGGCAAGGCCTTCGGGGTGAACGGGGGCTACGTCACCGGTGCCGCCGACCTGGTCCGCTTCCTCCGCGAGAGCGCTCCCACGTACATCTATTCCAACCCCATCACCCCCGGTGAGGCGCTGGCCTGCCTGGCCTCGGTGGAGCTGGTGGACTCACCCCGGGGGAGGGAGCGCATTGATCGGCTTCGGACCCTCACGCGCCACTTTGAGGAAGGACTCGAGCGGATCGGGATCGAGACGATCCCCGGCGACCACCCGGTGGTCCCCCTGATGATCCGCGACACCGCCCGGACCGAGGCCATGGTCCAGCACCTCTTCCGCCACGACATCCTGGTCACCGGGCTGGCCTATCCGGTGGTCCCCCGGGGCGACGAGGAAATCCGGACCCAGATCAACGCCGACCACACGACGGAGGACCTGGACCGAGTGCTGGAGGTTCTGGAGGGGTTTTCGGGCTAGCAGATCCCCCCTCACGCCGCCGGCCGGTCGTCCGGGGGATCGATCCTCAGGCCACCGATCGATCGTCCGGCGGATCCAGCGCATCCCTGAACCGGTCGAGCTTCTCGCTCGATACCCGATTCCGGCACGAGCCCGTGGTGTTTGTGGGCTCGATTCCCCGGGATCGGTGCGCCTCCACCATGGCCCGCAGCGGGTCCGGAGCCAAGCTGGCCGGCAGCGCCATCGGCGGCGCCCGATCCGAATATCGGATCATCAAGCCCATCCCCGGTCGGGGTGGATGACTTCGAATAGGTGCTTGGCCGTCGAAAGAGGCCAGCCGGAGATCCAAGTGGGCCGTCGGACCAACTACTCACACCAAGGTGCGCCGATCACACGGTTTTCAACTGTCGACCTTCACGCAGCCCCTGCGGGCATCACCACCGGGGAAAAGGGGGGCGTGTGTCCTCCTCACCCAGACCCGCTCCACCCACATCCCACTCCACCCTCTCCGCGAACCCCATCGTCCCCTCCCGGTTACAGTGTCGAAATCTCCTACATCCAATATGATCAGGGGGTTGGGCGACCCCTGAGGTTGGCGAAGGAGCGAAAAGGTCAGCCTTGGAGGTCGAGAGAAGGCCGAAGACAAGCCGAACATCCTCTGGGGTGCCCTTGAGCGTCTTCAGCACGGCGTTTCGGGGGCATCCCGACCCACACCCATTGCCAGGTTCCGTCGCTTCACGGCCGTGGGCATCGCCTCCACACGTTTCGGAGGCTCACCCATTGCGAGAGCGAGATCCTGGCAAGCCTCACCACCCCGGTCCCTCAGGGGCCGTATCGGGCCGTATCGGAAGGAACGGGGGTGGTGCTTCCTCGGAGGGCGGCCGCCCGCTCGGGCATTCCCCCCCCCGGGGAAAATGTCGAACGGAAGACGGCCGCCGGGGAAGAATTCCACATTTTGCCCGGAAACCGGGGGAAATGTCGAACGCTTGGCGCTCGGAGGGCATTCCGTTCCACATTTTGCCCGGAAACCGGGGGAAATGTAGAACAGAAAGTTGCGGAGGGGGAAGAATTCGACATTTTCCCCGGGTTGGGGGGCCGCCATGGTGATGGTATGGGGTAGGGGCGCCCGTCGTGTAGGAGCGCCCGTCGCCCTCCGGCCCTCAAGCCTCACCACCACGATGCTCCGGGGGCCATCTCGGGTGGAACAGGGGCGGTGGTTCCTTAGCAGGCTCCGAAGCCGCCAATTCGGGCCTCCGGCATGGGAATTCGGGACTGACCCCGAGGTGCGGGTGCAAA
>PWLA01000331.1 GCA_003559555.1 Gemmatimonadota bacterium
GGGTCCGGCCGATAGAGGACTACGGTGCGGCCGATGGTCTGGGCCACGTGGACCCCATCCAGCGCGTCGGCCATGGCGTGCCCAGCTTCGGCCGCGTCCTCTGGAGCGCCCTCCAGGACCTTCACCTTCAGGAGCTCACGGGTGTTGAATGCCTCCTCCAGCGACTCGAGAAAGGCTTCACTGACCCCATCGGTGCCCACCTGGAGGATGGGCTTGAGGGAGTGGCCCAGGGATCGCAGGTGGGCGCGCTGCTTCGAGGTGAGGGTGTCGATCGGGATCGGCTCCATTTTCGGGTTTCTGGTCAAAGGGCCCGTCTGCTACGTTCCTCCCACTGAAACGATCCCATAGCTCCCAACCCGGAACCGTCCGGTGGCGTCGGTCTCGCCGATGACCCAGATCTTCATGCCGTCCTGCATCCGGTCGCCTGGAAGGCCGGTGAGGGGGAGGGCGTCCCGATCTTCACGGAGGAGGATCCAGCGGCCATCCGCACCCTGCTGGAGCAGTCCCAGATGAGGAGTGCGGCCCTCGATCTCCAGAAGCTGGTAGGCCGAGACTTCGATTCCCGGCCCCACCGGTGTGGCGGCCCGGCGGCCCTCCACCCGGGCGCGTGCTCCCGAGAGGCGCATGAGTTCTCGGGCCGGCGCACCCGTGAGACCCAGCGAGCTGCCGTCATCCAGTTGAAGGACGGCGGTGGGAGTCGTCTCGGTGCCGGTCACTCCCAGCACACCCTCCGCCGCACGAAACTCTTCGTCAGGGTCCGCGGTCTCCATGGGCAGATCGGGCGGAGGGAAGATGGGCGGTGCCTCCAGGGGAGGCTCCGGCAGTTCCAGGTCGGAGGTGTCGGACGGCAGATCCGGCGCCATTTCCGGTTCCGGGGCCAGCTCCGGATCCACCGGGGGGGGCGCCTCGTCGACGACCCCCTCCGGGTCCTCCGGGACGTGGTCGGCTGGAGGGGGAGCGTCGTTGCCGCAGCCGGCCAGCGCCGGACCAAAGCAAAGAACCAGGAGGAGGCCCAGGGCCATGGGGCCCGTGAACCTGGAATTCGTCGATGAGGTCATCGGATCCTCGCGATCCATAGCTGCATGAAGTCCGGGAGTGGACCGCCGTCGCCGGCGCCGGCCAGGAGGGCGAAGGGGGGATGGCCGTCGTCGGATGAAAGCCGCTGATAGGTGGACGAGCCGGCGGCCACCACGAAGCTGGACTGGAAGGTGCTGTTGAATGGAGGCTCCTTCGCCTGAAGGCGGGCGGGGGGGCCCCATCGGACCGGCTCCGAGATCCACGACTCGATGCTCCTGAGGTCCCACGACGGGAAGGTGAGAAGGGGGGATCCGGTATCGACCCGCCCGTCGGTGTAGAGCGTGGCGGCCCACGGGGCCATGAGCTGGAAGATATCCCGGTCCAGCACGTCGCTGAAGGTGGAGAAGCCCGTCTCCCGGGAGTCCACGATGAGGCGTTGGATCTCCCGCTCGCCGTCGGAGAACTCGGATCCGAAGTGGTCGGAGATCCACCGAAGGAGCGACCAGGTGACCCCGTAGGCGATCCGCCCGGAGATGCAGGGGGCCGGCTGCTGTACGCTGAGCCATCCACACTCCTGGGGCGCCCCGTCGACCTTGGCGGTGCCACCGTTCGTAAAGCTCACCCCATAGTAGACGGAGAGGTCGACGAAGGGGTTCCGGTACCAGAAGGTCTCGGTGGGTTGCGCCGGGCTGAAGGCCGTGAATTCGTCGAGGTTCGACCCCGGCGTGTTTCCGGTATAGCGATGGCCCACCACCTCCTCGGCGAGGGTCGCCTGACCCTCCAGGAGCCAGATGGCCTGGAGGCCGGTCACCTCGGGCATCTGGAAGCGCCGCCCGAACTGGATGATGTGGGTCACCTCGTGGGCCAGGAGGAGGGGCGCGTCGGACAGGGCGTCGCTCCGGGAATACTCGAGGGATTCGCCGTCCGGATCGGTGATGTTCCCGTTCGGATCCACCACCCGGGAGTAGTAGTACTCCCCGCCGTTGGACGAGGCGCATTGATCGGGAAAGAAGTCGGTGCTCACCACGAAGCCCAGGACGTTGGCCGACATCTCGTTCACCTTACGGCTGTTCACGATGACGATCCGGTCGTTGTCGTCCAGGTCGGTGGGCTCGCCGAAGTAGGAGGTCACCTCCTCGTAGATCTCGTTGTCAAACTCGTCGGCCAGTAGCTGGAAGTCGCCGTCGGTGAGGCCCCCGGCGGGGTTCTCCACGTCGTCCAACCAGATGGAGCTATCGCCGACCCGGCGGATGACCGCCTGAATGGTGGAGAAGTCGTTGCAGATGTTGGCGTTGATGTCCGGTACGTTCACCGACACGGTGTCGCCTGCCTCGGCGTCGCCGGATATCCGGGCCGCTCCGGCCGCTGCGGCGTGGAGTCCTCCCCCCCGCTGGACGCCGGCCATGGCCGCCGCCTCGGCTTGCCGCAACTCGGGTTTCACGTCCCGGTGCCGTTCCCAGCGCAGATCGTGGCCCGAGGGTCCGCCCGAGCCCTGGCTTCGTCGGGCCGCCTCCTCGGCGAAGGAAGTGCCGGCGGCGGTCGAGCCGGCAGCCACGGTCACCGGAAGGGGTTGGCCCGGTATTCCTTCTACGCTCACGGAGGTTCGAGCCGCTGCGGTTCCACTGGTGGACTGGACTCCCATGATGTATTCGGCCTCCTGGTCCGTCCCACCGAGGATGACGCAGAAGGGATTGGGAGATGTGATCCGCTGGTAATCACCGGCTGCCAGCTCCAGGAGATCGGTGGGCCGGTAGGGATGATCCATGGGGTCGCTGGGTTCCAGTGCTGAGAAGACCAACACCGGAGCCGGTCCCTCGGGTCGGCAGAGATCGTCGGGGATGCGGGCGGTGATGCTCGTCTCCGACGAGGTCAGGATCGTGGCCTCCACTCCGTGCACACGGACTTGCAGCTCCCCCTCCTCTTCGGAAAAGTTTTCGCCGGTGATGGTGAACTCCTCCCCGGGCTCCAGAACCGCCGGGGAGATGGACTCGATCACCGGAATCTCACCTACGATCACCGTGACCTCGGCGTGTCCTTCGACCCCGTCCACCTGGGCGATGATCCGGGTGGTGCCCTCGCCCTGCCCGGTGGCCATGCCGCTCGCCGAGACCGTGGCCACGGACGGGTCCTCGGTGGACCAGGCTACATCCCGGTCCCCAAGTTGGTTGCCATCGGCGTCCCGCAGGATGGTCTCGAGCTGGACCTCCTGCTGCCTCCTGAGCTCCAGTTCACCCGGGACCACCTCCACCGAGGCCACCGGAGGATCCAGGACCTCCAGGACGATCTGGCCCGAGGCGTCCCCGGTCAGGGCCGAAATGGTCACCTGGCCGGGAGCGATCCCGGTCACCAGTCCTTCATCGGAGACGGTGGCCCGATTCTCGTTGGACGAGCTCCAGGTGAGGGTCCGGCCGGAGACCTCGTTTCCCTGGGCGTCCACCGCCGTCCCGGTGAGCTGGAGGGTCTCACCTACCCGCACCTCCTGCGAGGGCGCGGTGATCTGCACCGAGGTGACCTGGGGCTCGGTGGGGCTGTCGCTGCACGCCGCCAGCGTCAGGGTCAGGCCTATCAGGAGGGCCGTGGCGCGGCCACCGTGGCGTTGAAAGGTCGTCATGAATGCCGAAGCGTCAGAGGGGCTGGTAACGAAGGGTGTGCTGGGCGAGCACGGAGGAGGCGCCGACCCGAGCCAGGCCCGACCGTATTTCAGAATACTACTCCGAAGTGGGCCAAACCACCCAATTTCCAAAGCTCGGAGGCACCGAAATCGTTCCGCGGCGCCTGGACCACCGCCGGATCACGGCCAGATGACCGAAGGGTCCGCCCTGTTCCCGGCGGCGTGCCCTGTGCAGTTTGCAGCTCATGGACACCCCGCATTCCTTTGACCTCATTCAGGTAGCCGCCGCCGTGGTGGAGCGTGACGGTCGGTATCTCGTGGCCCGCCGCGCCACCGCCGCCCGCCACGGTGGCCTCTGGGAGTTTCCCGGGGGAAAGCTACAGCCTGGGGAAGCGCTGGCCGAAGGGGTGGCCCGGGAGCTGGCCGAGGAGCTGGGAGTGAGGGTGGGGTGGGTGGGAAGGGTCCGCTTCCGCGCCCGGGATCCGGGGTCCCGCTACCTCATCCTCTTCGTAGAGGTGGAGGTGGAAGGGGAGCCGGTGGCGCTGGAGCACCAGGCGGTGGCGTGGATGCGGCCGGGAGAGCTCGACCAGGTGGAGCTGGCTCCCACCGACGCCCGCTTCGTCCGGGAGGCCCTCACTCCCCAACCTCGCAGGGACGACCCGTGAGGATCAGCTCACCCGTCCAATCCGGTGCCATGGCCCCGGTGGGACCGGACTCCAGCGAGCGGGCCGGTCCCCTCCACCCGCCGCCGGGGGCGCGCTCCAGAGTGGCCTGAAGGGTTCCGCCCGGGGCACTGCCCGATCCCGTGCTCCGGAGCTCCAGCTCGAGCTGCACCGTTTCTTCGTCCAGCGGGTGCCACGTTCCCACTCGGCTGTGGACGCCAGTCACATCCAGAACCGCATGCCCGTCGCCTGTATGGGGGTCGCCGCCTCGGGGCGTCAGGGCCAGCCGGAGGCGGGGTGGGGCCTCTCTCCCTGCAGGAGCAGGCCGGATTGCCGGCGCCCAGCAGCCAACCGGCTCCCCCCGGACGGGAGGTGACGGAGGTGCCGCCTGGACGTCGCCCCCGGCTCCGGCGAGGCGGGCCAGCTCCCGGGTCACCTCCTCCACCAGCCACGCCGGCAGGTAGGGGTCGCTTCGAGGGTCTTCCATCGGAAGGACGATGCGCGCCCCCACGCGCCACGGATACAGGGCTTCGAAAGCGTCGAGCTCCGGCTCCAGGGACGGGGGGACCACGAAGATGTAGGGACCGGTGCCCCCAGCCATCTCGGCGGCGCCTGCCCGTTCGTGGGCGGCTCGGGCGAGGGTGCGGGGCTCCGGCCCCGGCTCGCTGTCGCCCGTTCCGGCCCGGTCGTACGCCACCACCCGGGTGAGGGCGGCGACCTCCTGGATGATCCCGCCCCAGGTCCGGTGGTTCAGCTCGTCGCCGGACTCCAGCACCACCGTCATCGGCCCCTCCCCGGCCACACAGAGCTGAAGTCGCGGCTCTCCCACCCGCATCCGGTCGCAGACGAAGCCCGGCCAGGTGTCCAGGCCAAGGCCCCGGGTGGTGGCCGGCGCCGCTGCGCCCTGGCCTCCGTACGAGGCCCGGTCCAGGATGTCCTCCGCATCGTCCATCTCCAGGAGCTCGTCCAGAGCCTGTCGCCGGTCGGGGCTCCGGTTCCAGAAGGATTCGACGATTCTGAAGCCCACGTACCGGACGGGGTCTGGCGCACCCGGGCGGCCCGAGGGTGGCGTGTCGGCTTCCGGGCCCAGCTCCGGGGTCCATTCCACGCCCCTGCGGCCCATCACCCGCCGGAAGTCGTCCCAGAGCTCGGCCTCCCGCTGGCCGGCCCACCGGTGGAGCTCGGGCGCCGGCGAGCGGCCGGTCACCATCTGGGTCAGGAAGTCGGCCGTTCCCTCCCGGAGGGCCTCCTCAAGCAGGGTGGGACTCCGGGTGGGAAGGGGAAGGCCCAGAGGCAGGACTCGAGGTGCCGGGAGGGTAGCAAGCACCAGCTGCCGAATCACCTCGGAGGGGAGGTCGGGGACGGTCACGGAGACCGGGATCTCGTCCTCCCGGTGCGGGGCAGGCTCGGAGGGGCGGGAGTGGGAGACCAGACGGATGTGGGGTAGGGGCGCGGTGGGATGGAGCGTGCGCCAACGGGCCATCAGCTCCCGGAGCTCGGTCTCCCGCCGGGGAAGCCGCTCCAGCTCCCGCTCCACCCGGTCCAGCTCGCCTGGACCCAGCGCCCCGAGGGACGCCAGCAGGGCAGCCCGGTCGTCGCTCCGCAGCTCCACCCCCCCGGGCGGCCGATCCGAGCCCGGTGCCGCCGCCGGCTCGCACCCCGAGTGAAATCCCGCCAGCGTCCCGACCCCCGCCACGATACAGACCAGGCGGAGCCACCCGATCCGGCGCCGCCGCCCGCCTTTGGGTCGGAGCGGCTCAGAGGGTGAGCGACTGGACATCACGGCACCTGGCAGGAACCCCGGTCCCCGCCAGCCTCAGTCCTGCACCCGAATGAGCTCGTAGGGGAGGTCCGAGTCGATCCATCGGCCCTCCCGATCCAGGAGCCGGAGGGTGTCCACGGCGGTTCGGGCCAGCATCATGTGGGGCGGGGCGTCCTCGGCGGCGTGGAGACGGAAGACCGGGGCATCGGGGCGCTGGTCCAGTGCACCGGGCTCCTCGGACCAGGCTCCTACGGTGGTGAAGGTGGCGTCCCGCCCTTCGTCCGCCTCGAGGTAGGTCCGGCGGAGTACGTAGAGGCGGTCATCGGGGACCAGGGTCAGCTTCGTCCGGATTCCCGGACAGTCGGCGCACGGGAGGATGCCGTAGAAGAAGAGGGCCTCCGGATGTCGGCCGTCCTCCAGCTCGTCCACCAGCGTGTCATAGCCCCTCTCCGAGTGATCCTCCACGGTGCCCGGGTCGGCGTACCCGATGGGCGCCGGCGGGAGAGCGCCTTCCGGGTCCGGAGCGTCGGCCGCTCCCGCGGGGGAGGCCGCTGAGCCATCCTCCATCTCCTGCCCGGCGTCCGGTTGGCACCCCGCCAGCGCCATGGCGGCCATGAGGAGGCCGATGGAGAGGATCGGAAGACTGGGGGAGCCCGCGGTACGACGCTTCATGGTACCCTCACTCCGTCTTGGGGGAACGTGGCCCGAGGTCGAGAAGACTGCCCGTCCACAATAGGCCCTCCCGGCCGCGCCCGAAATCCCCTGGCAGTGCAATGCCAGGGGATTTCGGGCGGGCTCGCTCGCCCCTACGGCAGATTCACCGTGGTCCGGTGCGTTCCTCCCTTCATGCTGCTGTACTCGATGGTGGCCTGACCACTCCCGCTCACGATCCAGGTCACCTGGACTCCGGAGTGGGCCTGCACGCCCTGGGTCACCATGATCTCCTGGGGGTTGCGGTCCACGGGATCCATCTCGTCGCCGAGCTGACCGGAGGTCAAGCCGCCGGCCTGCACCGTCACGTTGTTGCCGGAGATCCGGAAGTAGTCGGGATCGCCCACATTGTTGATCTCCGCCGCCTCGATCCGGCTGGGGATGGCCCGCCGGTTGCGGATCTCCGCGGTCACCCGGTAGGTGTTGCCGGCGATCTGCTCCACCCGGGGCTCCTCGAATTCCAGGAGGGGCATCTCATCGGCGTGAAAGAAGGCGAACATGGCGTTCCGGTGGAGCATTTCCTGGATCATGAAGGGCACCGTCGTGCGCCCGAACCACTTGCTCCACCCGCCGATCTCCACCGTCCCCAGATCCGGGTGTTCGTACTCCTCCCACTCGTGGAACCAGGCGCCGAGCCCCA
>PWLA01000064.1 GCA_003559555.1 Gemmatimonadota bacterium
CCCAGGAGCTCCCGCAGTTGCTCCTCGATGATCAGGTACTGGGCCATGGTTTCGGCGGTGCCGCCGGACTTGCTCACCACATTGAAGAGGGTGCCCCGAAGATCCACCTGCCGGAGGAGCGCCGCCGTGGAGTCCGGGTCGGCGTTTTCCAGAAAGTGGAGTCGGGGGAAGTGATCCCGGGCCTCGTCGGAGGACTCGTTCCAGTGGCGGTCCAGAAGGGCCTCGGCGATGGCCCGGCCCCCCAGGCTGGATCCGCCGATGCCCACCACCACCAGCGTGGTGAACCACTGGCCGAAGGAGTCGGCCACCTCCTGCACCTGGCGAGCCAGGCGTTCGTCGTCGGGGAGCTCCAGAAAGCCCAGCTCCCCGGAGCGGCGGCCCGCCTGCACCCGCTCCAGCGCCGACTGGAACCGGGCCTCCAGGGCGCCTCCGGGGGCCAGGCGCTCGGGATCCAGACCCGTGCCGGCCTCCGGCCCCAGGCCGGATTCCAGGAGGTTTCCGTAGTCGAGGGTGACCGGGCTCATTCAGGGTCCTCCAGTTCGATGGTGAGGCCGTCCCAGGCCGGGCGCACCTCCGGAGGGAGCCGATCCTCCAGCTCCCGGTGGCTCGCCCGATGGGTGATGTGGGTCAGGTAGGTTCGACGCGCCCCCACGGTCCGAGCCGCCTCCACCGCCTCCTCCACATTGAAGTGGGTGGGATGGGGGTTGCCGAACCAGAGGGCGTTCAGCACCAGGACATCAACCCCCTGAAGCTCCCGGAGGGTCCGTTCTGGAAGCAGCTTGGCGTCGGTGATGTAGCCCAGGGCCCCCACCCGGAACCCCAGGGGCGTCATCTTGCCGTGGGGCACCGGGAGGGGCAGCACGGTGGCTCCGGCCAGAACCTGGGGCTGGTAGGGCCGAACCGGATGCAGCTTCAGCTCCGGCTTGGAGGTCCCCTTCTCCGGACGGACATCCCGGTCGAAGATGTAGCTGAAGCGGTCCTCCACGATCTGTCGGGCGTCGGCGGGCACGAAGATGGGAAGGCTCCGGCGCATCCGCACCGAGAAGATCCGGAGATCGTCGATGCCGTGGAGGTGGTCAGCGTGGATGTGGGTGTACCAGACGGCATCGATGGAGGTCACCCCCTCCCGGACGAGCTGGAGGCGGAGCTCGGGAGGCGTGTCCACCAGGATCCGCCGGTCGTCGTCCAGCGAGAGGAGGGCGCCGTGCCGGGTCCTCCGGTCCCGGGGGTCGTCGGAAGTGCAGACCGGACAGTCGCACCCCACCACGGGGATGCCGAAGGAGGTTCCGGTGCCCAGGAACGTGAGCTTCACTTCTAGAGGTGCTCCACTAGAGGTGCTCCACCCGCATGGTGTTCGTGGTGCCGGGCTGGTGGAAGGGGAAGCCGGCGGTGACCAGGACCGAGTCTCCGGGCTGGCCCACCCCCTGTTCCACGATGCCCCGCTTGCCGAACTCCGTAAGGGCCTCGTAGGTGACCTCCTCGGACTCGGCCAGGAGGGGCCGTACCCCCCACACCGCCGCCAGCTGCCGGTACGTGCTCAGATCGGTGGTCACGGCAAAGATGGGCACCGCCGGCCGATGCGACGAGACCAGGCGGGCCGAGAACCCCGAACGGGTGATGGTGAGGATGGCCGGCGCCCCCAGGTTCCGGGAGGCGTCCACGGTGGCCGAGGCCACGGCGTGCTCCCGGGGGGTGGCTCCCGACCGGAGGGCGTGGTGAGTCATGCCCAGGTACCGGGGCCCCGACTCCAGGATGCCGCTGGCCTCGATCTCGCCGGTGATCCGGACCAGGGCCTCCACCGCCTCCCGGGGGTACTTGCCGATGGCAGTCTCGCCGGAGAGCATCACGGCGTCGGTGCCGTCCAGGACCGCGTTGGCCACGTCGGAGGCCTCGGCCCGGGTGGGACGTGGATGCTGGATCATGGACTCCAGCATCTGGGTGGCGGTGATGACCGGCCGGGCGTGGTAGTTGGCCAGCTGGATGATATTCTTCTGCGCCAGGGGGACCTTCTCGAAGGGAAGCTCCACCCCCAGGTCTCCCCGGGCCACCATGACCATGTCGGTCTCCTGGAGGATCTCCTCGATGACCGAGAGCGCCCGGGCCATCTCGATCTTGGCCACCACCAGCGCCCGCCCATCCACCTTCTCCTTCAGTTCGCTGACATCGGAGGCCTGGCGCACGAACGAAAGGCCGATGAACTCGACCCCGGCGTCCAGCGCCACATGCAAGTCCGTCAGGTCCTTGTCGGTGAGCGACGATGCCGAGAGAACGCCCGACGGAATGTTGATTCCCTTGTTGCTCTCCAGCTCGCCCCCCCGGACCACCCGAAACCGGGCCCGGTTTCCGTCGGTGCCCGTGCACTCCAGCTCCAGGAGGCCGTCGTCCAGGAGCACCGGATCGCCCTCCCGGACGTCCTGGGCCAGGTCGGGGTAGGTGGTGGGCAGCTCGCCGGATCGGACGTCATCTTCCTGGGCGAAGGTGACGTGAGCTCCCGCCTCCAGGAGCACCGGTTCGGCCAGGACCCCCACCCGGATCTTGGGCCCCTGCAGGTCCACCAGGATGGAGATGGGCCGCTCCACCGCCTCGCCCGCCTCCCGGACGGCCTGAATCCGTTGACGGTGTTCCTCCGGGGTTCCGTGCGACATGTTGATGCGGGCGACGTTCATTCCGGCCATGACCAGGGCCTGAATGGTCTCGGCGCTGGAGGTGGCGGGACCCAGGGTACATACGATCTTGGTCCGGAGCATAGGAGCCTTGTTCTGGTAATGTAGTTTTGAGTGTCAGGGCCCCTGCGGGCCGCCCGCAAGTTGCCGCCTCGCCGGGGGGGGAAGCAAGGTGCCCCCGGCCAGCCATTCATGCCGACGGAACAAATGGAGGCCTCGTAACGTATACCTGGTCTTTCGCGGGTCAGCGTCGGACTGCCGGGCCTCCCCGGTGGCGCCGGGGCCTCCGCACGAGCCGCCAGAGCGCGCCAAGAAACGGGAGTCCGCCGGCACTTGATGGATATCAGACTGATCGAACGATCCGAGGAGCTGCAGGACGTCCAGCGACACCTGGCGTCGGCCGAACGGATCGCCCTGGACTGTGAGGCCGCCGGATTTCATCGATACTCCGACCGCCTCTGCCTGGTCCAGCTCACCTACGGCGACCGTACCTACCTGCTCGACCCCCTCTCAATCGACGTTGAAGGTCTTCTCCGACCGATCCTGGAGGATCCGGACCGGGAGGTGGTCATGCACGGGGCCGACTTCGACCTGCGTCTCCTGGACCGGGACCTGGACATCAATCTCAGGGGCCTCTTCGACACCCAGATCGCGGCGTCCATGCTGGGAATCGACGGGATCGGGCTGCAGTCGCTCCTGGAACGCACCCTGGACGTGAGCCTCTCGAAAAAGTACCAGCGGGCCGACTGGGCCAAGCGCCCCCTCCCCGAGGAGATGCTGAAGTATGCAGCGCTGGACACCCACCACCTTCTGGACCTGGCGGACCGCCTGGCCCGGGAGCTGGAGGAAGCCGGCAGGATGCAGTGGGCGCGGGAGGAGTTCCAGGAGCTGCAGAAGATCCGGTACGAGGAGCCCGACGAGTCGGATCCGGCGGCCCGGCTGAAGGCGGCCCAGGACATGGCAGACCGGGAGGTGCACCGGCTCCGTGAAGCCCTCCGGTGGCGCGACGAGATCGCCCGGGAACGGGATCGGGCGCCCTTCCGGGTAGCCAACGACTCGGTGCTCATCCAGGCGGCCCGACAGCCGCCCGGAAGCGTGGAGGAGCTCATCAACATCCGGGGCATGAACCGGGGCCTGGCCCGCCAGGAGGGAGAGGGCCTGGTCCGGCGGCTCGAAGCTGTCGAGGCGCTGCCCGACGGCGAGGTCCAGGGACTTCCCCCGCGGGATCATTCCGGTCGGGGCCGCCCCCCACCGGAGGCCCAGGACCGGATGCGAACGCTGAAGGCGGTTCGGAATCAGCGGGCAGCCGACCTGGGAATCGACCGGGGCTCCCTGCTGCCCAACGCCCTCCTGGAGGAGCTGGCACTGGAGCCACCCGAGAGCATCGAGGACGTGAGCCGGGTGCCCGGAATCCGGAACTGGCAGGCCCAGCTCCTGGGACCCGACCTGCTGGAGGCGCTGGGAATCACATCGGGATCGACGGCAAGCTGAGAAGGACCATTGAGAAGGACCATCAGGGGGCGCGGCCACAGACCGTCGCCGCCTCCAGAAACACACCTGAACTGGATACGGAGGTCGAATGGCTTCGGAGATGCTGCAGCGGGATGACCTGTCCGTCTACGTCGTGGCGGGCGTCCCCAAGAGCTTCAAGAAGAAGCTGCAGAAGTTCGTGGAGAAGGAGTCCAAGTCGGACGGAGACGTCATGCTCCTGGACGAGGAGATGACCGACTGGGTCCTGGCCCGGGTACAGGGTGAGAAGCGGAGGAGCCACGAGCAGACCCCGGCTTCCTCCGCCCTCTGGCGGGCGTACCGGGCGCTGAGCGCGGCCCGCTACCACCTGCAGGATCAGCCCATCGAGAAGGAGATCCGGAGCCTTCGGGACCAGATCGAGGAGCTGTGGCGCGACACCAGCCCCCTCCACGAGCCCGAAGAAGAAGAGGAGCTGGAAGAGGCCAGCTGAGAGGGGTCCGTCCCCTCCCATCTATCTCAGGGCCGACCTCAGGCGCCGTCCTCCTCCTTGACTTTGCAGTCGATGCAGTAGCGGGCATGGGGGAGGGCGTCCAGGCGTTCGAATCCCACGGGGGTGCCGCAGGTGTGGCAGTTCCCGAAGGTTTCCGGGTCGTTGTAGAGCCGGCGAAGCGCCTCCTCCAACCGGTAGAGGTACCGCCCTTCCTTGGTTGCGAAGAGGGCGGCCTTCTCCCGCTCCATGGCCTCCGTCCCCTGGTCGGCCATGTGATCCGTGTAGGTCGCCAGGGTGGAATCACCCGACTCCCGATCGGCCTTGGCCATCTGGTCGAAGAGGCCGAGGGAGCGAAGGGCCTTTGCCCGTTCCTCCTGAAGCCGCTTTTCGATATGCTCCAGCTGTGACTTCTCAAGCATTGTGCGCCCTCACCAGGGGGTAGGCTCGTGGAGGCGGATCCGGTCCGGGCCTTTTGGCCCGGGTCACCACCATCCCGATCAGCACGGAAAGTTACCGAACCCGGGCCCCTTCGTCCACTGTTGGCCCTACACGGTGCCCCTCAAGCGCACCCCACATCTGAACGCGCACCCCACGTCCGGAGGGACGTCCGATGGAGACCATACAATGCCAGCGATGCCAGGATGAGCGACCGGCCCTGCCCAAGCCTCCCTTCCGAAACGAGCGGGGAGAGACGATCCAGAAGCGGATCTGTCAGATCTGCTGGGGCGAATGGCTGGAGCATCAGACGCTGCTGATCAACCATTACGGGCTGGATCCCCGGGAGCCCAAGTCCCGGAAGTTCCTGTACTCACAGATCGACGAAGTCCTCCTGGGCGACGGCGAAGCCGAGCAGGTGGACACCTCCAAGGAGGGCACCATCGAGTGGTAGCCCCGGTCAATCGGCGGACAGGAGCACTCCTTCGCCCTTCAAGACCGGGGCGATGTCCTGCATGGCTTCGGCCAGGGTGCCCTGATCGATGGTCAGCGGTGGCGCGAAGCGGATGACCTGGTGGTGGGTCTCCTTGGCAAGGATACCCCGATCCATGAGGGCCTCGCAGAAGGGACGGGCCGGGCCCGAGCTGTCCTTGATGACCACCCCCACCATGAGCCCCTTCCCCCGGACGTGGTCCACGTGGGGTGAATCCACCTCCCGGAGCCGCTCCATGAACCAGGTCCCCAACTCGTCGGAGCGCCGGGGCAGCTCCTCGTCCTGGATCACCGCCAGTGAGGCCCGCCCCACCGCAGCGCCCAGGGGATTGCCGCCGAAGGTGGAGCCGTGGTCACCGGGCCGGAACACATTCATGTACTCGGCGTCGGCGATGGCGGCGGACACCGGGTAGACCCCTCCCCCCAGCGCCTTCCCCACGATGAGCACGTCCGGGCGCACGTCCTCCCAGTCACAGCAGAAGAGGCGGCCGGTCCGACCCAGGCCGGTCTGGATCTCGTCGGCCATGAAGGCCACCTGCTCCTGGGAGCAGATCTCCCGGGCGCCTGCCAGGTAGCCGTCCGGCGGTACCGTCACCCCGCCCTCGCCCTGAATGGGCTCCACCAGAAAGCCCACGGTATTCTCGGTCACCGCGTCCCGGAAGGCGTCCAGGTCCCCGTAGGGGACCCGGGGAAACCCGGGGGCGAAGGGCCCGAATCCCTCCTTGTACTGCTCTTCGGACGAAAAACCCACCACCGTGGTGGTCCGCCCGTGGAAGTTGCCGTCGCAGACGATGATCTCGGCCTTGTCCGCCGGCACGCCCTTCACCTGGTAGCCCCACTTCCGGACCATCTTGATGGCCGTCTCCACCGCCTCGGCCCCGGTGTTCATGGGCAGCGCCTTCTCGAACCCCGTGGCCTGGCAGAGCTCCCGCACGAAGGGGCCCATCTGGTCGTTGTGGAAGGCCCGGGACGTGAGGGTGATCCGCTCCATCTGATCGTGGACCGCCTGAAGGATCCTGGGGTGCCGATGTCCCTGGTTGAGGGCCGAGTAGGCAGCCAGCATGTCCAGGTACCGACGTCCCTCCACGTCCCAGACCCACACCCCCTCGCCCCGCTCCAGCACCACCGGGAGCGGCTTGTAGTTGTGTGCACTCCAACGATCCACCTCGGACAGAATCTCTGGCGTGCGGGGGGCGGCCGACGGGCTCATGGCGTCTCCTTGGCGATGGGGGAAGGGCTTGGGGCTGACACGGTGCGAGCGAACCACTTGAACCGATTCGCTGTCCGCTGAGAAGGTCGCTGCCTGAGGGGCGGGGATCAAGAGGGCGCGGAGGGTGGAGGTCACGAGAAAACGGGGCCCGGCGATGGCGCCGGACCCCGTCTCTTGGTCCTCTTCGGGTCCTGCCGGGTGGATGCCCGGAGGTCAGGAGGTCAGGGCCTCCACCACCGAGGGCGGCACGAGGACCTGGTCGATGACGTGGATGATCCCGTTGCTGGCCGAAATGTTGAAGAGTCCTGCGCCCACCTGGATCGCCGCGTCGGACGCCCGGACGCCGGTGAGTCCGTCACGGATCGTCGCATCGCCCCGCACGCCGAAGCTCTCGCCCAGCAGCGTGTCGAGGGTCCGGTCCCGGGGCGAGCGGGCCGGAGGTACCACGCTGTTGGCGGCCCGGCGACCTTCCACCACATGGTAGAGGAGAACGTCCAGCACCACCGGCGCCGGGATGTCGGTGATCCCGTCGATGTCGGCACCCAGAACTGCAGAGAGGAGCCCGTAGAGCTCCTGGAAGGCCTCATCGGTGGGGGCGAACACGGTGTACTGATCGACATCGTCCAGGAAGAGCTCCACCAGGCCGGTTCCCAGCTCGGCGTCGACGTAGGAGAGGGCCCCCACCAGCTCGCCGAACTCGTTGGCGATGGCGATCTCGGCAATGGAGAGGTCGCCTGGTGCCGGCGCCCGGGACTCCACGGTGGCCTCAACGGGGGTCAGGAGGCCGGCATCGGCAGGAGCATCGGCGCAGGCAGCGAGGGCGGTGGCACCCACCAGCGCCAGAGCGGAAAGGGTCAGACGGTTCATTTGATTCTCCAGAGGGAGCAAAGGTGCGGTCCGCCATGCAAACCAGGCGGCGGTCCAGTTAACGTGGACCAAACCTGTACAAACTCCTGGAGATTGTCAAGACTACCTGTACACTACATGTACAACCCACCCTCCGACTGGGACTCTTTCGCCTTCCGTCGGTAGGCCACCGCCGGCTGTGGCCGCTCATCCACCTCCAGGCGGAAGACGTCGGGACGTGCGTAGTGGCCCACCACGTCGAATTCGTAGCGGTGCCGCGCGATCTGGGACATCTCGAGGTCGGCGTGGAGAATGCCCGCCTCTCCGTGGAGGGGCCCGGCCAGGAGGGTCCCGTCGGGCCCGTAGATCACGCTCCCCCCCCGACACATCTCCATGGGCCAGCCCTCCAGCTCGTCGGCCACCGGGAGGTCGTCGGGGTAGCGATCCCGGGTCACGTACTGGTTGCACCCCAGGACGAAGCACCGGCCCTCCACCGCGATGTGCCGGAGGGTGGCCTGCCAGCGGTCCCGGTCGTCGGCGGTGGGGGCCAGGTAGATCTCCACGCCCTTCCCGTAGAGGGCCATCCGGGCCAGGGGCATGTAGTTCTCCCAGCAGATGAGCCCGCCGACCCGTCCCAGCGAGGTGTCCAGGACCGGCAGCGTGCTCCCGTCACCCTCGCCCCAGATGAGCCGCTCGGCGGCCGTGGGCTTCAGCTTCCGATGGATGGCCAGGAGACGGCCGTCGGAGCCGAAATGGGCCAGCGTGCAGTAGAGGGTGCCTCCCCGCCCCCCTTCCTTCTCCACCACCCCCACCGCCAGGTACACCCCCGCCTCCCGGGCCGCCTCGCCCAGCGCCCGGCTCTCGGGCCCCGGCAGGGTGATGGCCGACGCCCAGTAGCGGCCGAAGGTCTCCTTGCCGGCGTCGCTGCGCCCCCCCACCACCGTACCGAAGCGCAGCCCCCACGGATAGCCCCCCACGTACGCCTCCGGGAAGAGCACCAGCTCTGCCCCCTCGTCAGCGGCCTGCTGGGTCAGTCGGGCCACCTCGGCCACCGCTCCGGCCGTGTCGAAGGGGAAGGCCCGGGCCTGGACGGCCGCGACCCTAGCCACACTCACTGAAGCCGCACACGTGGCACTTGACGCATCCCTCCTCGTAGGCCAGCTGGCCGGCTCCGCAATCGGGGCAGCTTCCCAGGAAGGACTGCTCCATGTGATCGGCCTTGAAGGCCGCCTGAGCGCCCCCGGGTCCACCACTGGGCCGGGTGGGCTCGGTGGCCGGGGCCGGACGGCCGGAGCTCACCGGAAGCAGCTCCTCCTGAACCCCCTCCCGCTCCTGCAGGTAGCGTTCGATGGCCTGGGCGATGGCGTCGGGCGCCGAGAGGACCTTGTTGGCGCCCACTCCCACCGCCCGATCGCACGAGATGCCCCGGAGCTGATCCCGCACCGCCGTGATGGGGATCCCCGAGCGGAGGGCCAGCGAGGCGAGCCGGCCGATGGCCTCGGTGTCGGCCATGGCGGCACCGCCTGCCTTCCCCAGGGTGCAGAAGACCTCGAAGGGACGTCCCGTTTCGTCCTCGTTGATGGTCACGTAGAGGTCCCCCAGGGGCGAGTTCATCTTGACGGTACGGCCCCTGAGCATGGAGGGGCGCTGGCGCTTGTGGCGGCGGGCCCGGGCGTCCTCATCCTGCTCGAGGAGACGGTTCTCCATCTCCTCCACCTGGATCCGGAGCTGATGGGCCTCCTCCCGGGCGTCGGCCAGCTGCTGCTCCAGCTCGGCGGTGGCCTCGGCCACCTTCTCCTCGGACTTTCCGGTCTTTCCGGTGGAGAGGACCTGCATGGGCCGAGAGCCGTCACGGTAGACGGTGACGCCCTTGCACCCCAGCTCGAAGGCCAGCTCGTAGATCTCCCGCACCTCGTCCTCGGTGGCTTCGTTGGCAAAGTTGGTGGTCTTCGAGATGGCCGAGTCGGTGTGCTCCTGGAAGGCGGCCTGCATCCGAACGTGCCACTCGGGCGCGATGTCGTGGGAGGTGACGAAGACCTCCTGGACCTCGGAGGGAACCTCGTCGAAGTGGATGTGCCCCTCACTGGCGATCCGCTCCATGAGCTCCTCCGAATGCCACCCCTGCTCCTTGGCGACGCGGACGAAGTCGTCGTTGACGTCGGGCATCATGGCGCCGGCCTGGTTCCGCATGAAGGCCACGGCGAAGAGGGGCTCGATCCCTCCAGAGCAGCCGGCGATGATGGAGATGGTCCCGGTGGGGGCCACGGTGGTGAGGTTGCAGTTGCGCAGCCGGCGCTCCGGGCGGACCCGGGAGCCGTCGTCCCGCCGGGCGCAGTGGGCGTCGGGTCCCCAGATGGAGTTTTCCCAGGCGGGGAAGACGCCCCGGGTCTCAGCCAGCTTCTCGGACTGGTTCCGGGACTCCTCGTTCACGAACTCCATGAGGCGCCGACCCAACGCCACCCCCTCGGGGGAGTTGTACGGGATGCCCACCCGGATCAGGAGGTCGGCCCACCCCATGACCCCAAGGCCGATCCGTCGGATGGTCTGGGCCAGCTGGGTGATCTCGTCCAGGGGGTAGCGGTTGGCGTCGATGACGTTGTCCAGGAAGTGGGTGGCCAGGTGCACCACGTGCCTGAGCCCCTCCCAGTCGATCCGGTCCTCGGGGGCGGCGTCGTCGGGGGCATCCAGCTTCACGAACTTCCCGACGTTCACGCTTCCCAGGTTGCAGACGTCGTAGGGCAGGAGCGGCTGTTCGCCGCAGTTGTGGGCCACCAGGCCATTGGCATCGAAAGCGTTCACCCCCGGCACCTGCACGTCGAACACCTCCGCTTCACCGTCGGCTTCCACCTCGGCCACCCGGGCCAGGAAGCGCTCCCGATTCGGGGTGCGACGGTAGCCGGCCAGCGCCCGGTCCAGCGCCCCCGCCTTTGCGGTATGGGTAAAGCCGATGAGCTCCCGGAAACGGAAGAGGTTGTCCTTCGAAATCACCAACTCGTGCTGGGCCCGCGTGGGGTACCGACGGGGATTGCCGTCGGCGTCGGGTAGGGCCGTGCTCCCCTCGGGCCGCCGCTCGCGGTAAATGCTGGAGGCGATCCCTAGACGGAGAAGCATCCGCTGCACCGCCTCGAGGCGCCCCAGATCGGACTGGGCGAGCCTGACGCTCACACCCTTCTCCTGAGAGCCCTGCACCGAGCCGTCCGCGTCGAAGAATCCCCGAAGAAATCCTCTGTAGAAGTTGGAGGACTCGGACTCCATAGCCGGCGTGACCTTCTTTCCGCCAGGCCCGGAACGCATGCCGAGTCTTCCGGCCAGATCCCGGATGGCCGCAGACTTGAGGCGGTATTCGCCCCGGCCGGCCACAGACGACCATCCGGCGAAGTCGGCTCGGTGGGGCATGCTCCGGGCAGCGGTCTCGGCGGCGTGCATCACCGCCGCCGCCGCGGGGTCCGGTCCCACCGATTCGCCGTTGGCCACCCGGGCCTCGGCCCACACCGACAGGACGGCAGCCTCCTCCTTGAGCGTGCCGTCACCCACCAGGAGTCCCATGAGGTAGCCGTCGTCCTCGTCGAGGCAGCCATCCCAGGAGGGTGCGGCCCGGTGGTCGTTCAGGACCAGAACGTCCCCCGCCTCAAGCTCGCCCGCTTCGCACCACTCCTTCGAAACGCGCCAGCGGGTGACACGAGCGGCCCGCCGCACCCGGTGGTCGGCAGTGAGCCGGAGGGTGTGACCGGCCTCGGTCCGGATCCGAACCAGCGGCTTGTGGCCGGTGGAAAAGAAGCCCTCCGGGCCCGATGCGTGGCCCTGGCCGTGCAGCCGGGCCACGAACGGCCGCCCCACCAACTCGGAGACCTGCCGGGGTCCCTCTGCGGTGTGCACCCAGGTATCGGCGGTCACGCACGGATTGGTCGCCTCGTAGCTCCCCAGCTCCGGCACCGGGTTGTACTCGTTGGCCCGATCCACGAAGAAGACGCCCGGCTCGCCCGTCTTCCAGGCCCCGCTCACCACCATCTCGAAGATCTCCCGGGCGTTCTCCGTGCCCACCACCTCGCCGGTGCGAGGGTTCAGCAGATCGTAGTCCTCGCCGGTGCGGACCGCCGCCATGAAGGCGTCGGTGACGGCCACCGAGATGTTGAAGTTGGTCACCTGCGAGGTGTCGTCCTTGCAGGTGATGAACTCCCGGATGTCCGGATGGTCCACCCGGAGGATCCCCATGTTGGCGCCTCGGCGGGTGCCTCCCTGCTTCACCACCTCGGTGGAGGCGTCGTAGAGCTTCATGAAGGAGACGGGCCCCGACGCCACGCCCATGGTGGAGCGCACGTTGGCGCCGGTGGGCCGGAGGCGGGAGAAGGAGAACCCTGTGCCGCCACCCGACTGGTGCACCAGGGCCATGGACTTGAGGGTGTCGTAGATCCCGCTCTTGCCGTTGGAGAGGGCGTCGTCCACCGGAAGCACGAAGCAGGCGGAGAGCTGCCCCAGGGGCCGGCCGGCGTTCATGAGGGTGGGGCTGTTGGGCTCGAACTCGCCCCGGGTCATGAGGCCGTAGAACTGCCGGGCCAGCTCCTCCACCGCGGCGTCCGACGCCCCGTACCGCCGATCCTCCTCGGCGATGACCCGGGCCACCCGCCAGAACATGGTCTCGGGCTCCTCGGTGGGATTGCCGTCCTCGTCCTTCTTGAGGTAGCGGCGCCCCAGGACCAGCCGGGCGTTCTCGCTCAGCTGGGCGGGGGGGAGGTCGGAGGGCACCTGGTCGTCGTAGATCCAGGGCTCGCGCGGCGTGGCGGCTTCCTTGCTGGGCGGCATGTGGCGATGCTCCTGACGCGGGTGTGGAAAACGGGTGGAGAACCATGTGGAGAACGGGTGGAAACCGCTCCCCAGCGAGTGGAAAACCGCCGAAACATCCCTTCCAGGAACCAAATCCCCTGTGGAAACCTCGACGGCCACACCACTAAATCTTGGTGTGGGCCCCATGATACGACCCCATATGTAGTGGGTCAAGTACCCTGGGGGCGAAAATCTCCGAAAGGCCCCTCAGAAGGACCATCCACTCTGTATGTACACCCCTGGCCCGTCGCCGTTGACCAGGGGAAGGGCCACTCCGACCCGGATCTGGTCCGGCGTTCCGAAGAAGAGGCTGTGGATGAGGGAGAGCTCGGCGCCCACCGACGCCCGCTCCCGCCAGAGAGGCCCGTCGCCCCCCGCGCCCCGGGCGCCGGCGGCATCTACGAAGAGGCCGGCGCCCATCCGATCAAGGTGGAGGGGAAGCGCGCCGAATCCCCGGTGGAGATTGGCCACCGGCATGCGCACCTCCGCCGAGGCCGCCCACGCCCGGTCTCCCCCCACCTCACCCCGGGGATAGCCCCGGACCGAGAAGAGGGGGTTCGTCTCGAATGCGCCGAAGCGGCCGAAACCGTCTCCGCCCCCACCCCCTCCCCCCACCAGGAAGTGCCGGGCCCCCACCCCGGGCCCGGAAGCCATCCCGCCGGCCAGGCGGATCCCCAGCCCGCCACGACTGAAGTCCGGCGCCCCGGCCGGGGGCTCGAAGGCCCGGAACGCTCGGGCCAGCGCCAGCCCCTCGGTGAAGGAGCCGTCCACCCCGGCGACCCCCACCAGGGTGTCGGCCAGCGCCCGGTGCATGCGGTGGCGCCCCTGCACGGTGAGCGACACCCCCTCCTCGGGTGAGATGGAGAAGGGAAAGCGACGGGTGGTGCTCACCACGGCCCCTCCCTGGACCTCGGTGAACCGCCGCTGGGGAAGGGCGAACCGGAGCCGTGTGCTGGTTTCGCCGTCGGCCTCCCGGATCTCTCGGTGTTCCCGGACTTCGCGGATCCCCACGCTCAGCTGAGCCACCGATCGGGTTCGCTGCCGCACCACGTCGGCATCCAGGCCCAGGCGACGCTCCCGGGCCACCGGGTAGACGGTATCGCCCACCGTCTCGGGAACGGGGGCCGCCCCCAGGGTCCGGTAGCTCTGCTGGGCATCCAGGGTGAAGGCGGGCTGTCCCAGTCCGGCCCACCTCCACCGGCTCCTGATCTCGGTGCGCCGGTCCGGATCCGGGACGCCCATGCCCATGGTCAGGGCCCACGAGTGGCGACCCACCAGGTCCCGGCCCGAGGTCTGCAGACCCACGACCCAGGGTAGGACCCGGACGTCCCCCACCGATTCGGGCTCGAACCACTCCGGCAGCCAGTAGCGAGGGAGAAGGGAGCGGCCGGGAGACCAGGGCCGGTCCTGGACCTCCAGGTCGTCCCCCTGGGCCTCCACATCTCCCCCCTGGCCCGCCGCCTCCTCCCGAACCGCGAATCGGGGCTCGGGCGGCGAGGGCTCCCCCCAGCTCTCCGGCTCGAAGGGACTGCGAACCAGGTCCCAGCCATGGGCTCCCTGCACCGTGTAGTAGATCCAGCGACCGTCATCGTCCACGGCGGGTTGGGTGGCTCCGGCCACGGTCCGGGTGATCTGCCGGAGGGGGCCGGCGGCCTCTCCCTCCCCCACCGCCCGGCCCAGGAGGTTCAAGGCCCCGTCCCGATCTCCGGCCCAGAGCACCCACCGTCCGTCAGGGGACCAGGTGGGCGTGGTGTTCATCGCCCGGTCCTCGTAGAGGAAGAAGGGATCCAGGCGCCCGGAGGCGCCTTCGCCGGCCGACTCCGGCTGCAGGACCTTCACCCCGGTCCACCCCCCGCTTCGCCAACGGATCACCGCCAGCCGGCTGCCGTCGGGAGACCACCGGGGATACGCCCAGTGCACCTCCGGATCGAAGTCCCGAAGTACCCGTTCCAGGTCGCCGTCAGCGTCCAGCAGGACGAGCCGGCTGGTCCCCTCCCCTTCCTGCACCGCCACGATCCGTCCGCTCCGGGGGTGGACGTCGGCATGCACGATCCGCGCCTCGCGGGTCAGCCGCTGGGCACCGCCATCCGGGTCCACCCGATAAAGGTCCTGGCGAAGGGACCAGCGGTCGGTGAACTCGATCTGGGTGGCCCGGAGGGTCCCGTCCGGCGCCCACGACGGGGCCCCCTGGGTTCCGTTCCAGAGCGCCAGCGTGGTCTCGCTGCCCTGGCCGTCCCGCAGGACCAGGCGGGTGTCGCTGCGGCCGTCAGCCCGAATATAGGCCACCTCGTCAGTCCCCGGCCGCGGCGCCGGATGGGCCGCCGTCCACAGACCCCGGGTGAGGTGCTCGATCCGGGGCTCCGGCCCGGCCTCCGTCGCCGCCTCGGCGTCGGCCAGCGCCTGGCCGGTGAGGTGGGCGCGCCACTCCTCCCACAGCTCCTCCAGCGAGCGATCCGTGGCCGCCCGGGCCGCAGCGTTCAACCGGAAGGGAACCCACTGCTCCGCCGCTGCCTGCAGAAAGACCCGGACGGCGTCGGGACCGTAGGCCTCGTCCAGCCAGTGGAAGAAGAGGGAGCCGAACACGTAGGGGCGATTGCCACCGGGCCACACCGGCGATCGCCCCAGCGCCTGGCCCAGCGACTCCACGCCCTGGTCCAGCGCCTGGGCCCGGACCGTGGACTCCAGTCCCGTGCCGTGGATGCGGCCCCCGCCGGTGTGGTCCGACTCCAGCTGAACCGCCACCCCCTCCACGGCCCAGATGGGAAGCAGGTGACCGGTAAAGAAGGGCCAGTTCCGGGGTGCGCGGCCAAAGAGCCGCCGGGCGACTCGACCCAGAGCCCCGGTCTGCTCCAGGTGAAAGACGTGGGCCAGCTCGTGGAGGGTGACCAAGCGGATCCAGTCGTCGAACTGGGAGAGCCCGGTGCCGTCCATGGGAGGGCGCACCCAGAGGGTGATCCGGGGCGTGGGGGCCACCAGGGCAAAGCCGTTGGAGAGATCGGTGTGGTCGGTGATCAGGAGCTCGATCCGGCGCTCCGGTGGCGGAAAGAAGGATTCCCGGAGGATCTCGTGCCCCTCTTCGGCGTACCCGGCAGCTCGGTGGGCAACTTCCTGGAGTCCTTCGGCGTACACTACTCGGAAGTGAGGTGTATCGAAGGTCCGGTACGCCAGATCGGGCCTGGCCAGCTGGAGCTGGGCCGCCCCGGGGGACGGCAGGACCGTGACCAGGACGGCGACCAGCACCGCGGCCCGGGCAAACACGGCCCTCCAGCCGCCGGCCTCTCCATCGTGCAAGTCCGGATCGTTCACGTATCCATCCTCCGTTCATAACTCAGCAGGAGCGTCATCCATGGTAGCGAAGCCTTCCCGGATCCGGGAGAAGCTGACCCCTCCGCCCCATCCAGGCAACGCGCTGGCCGCCGCGCTCTCCAGCGCCGGCGCGTCGGCGCTGGAACGTTGCGCCCGATCCCGAACCCCCGGAACGCTGCGGCTGGTCCGGGGGGCCGCGGCCGGGGCCGGAGCCGCCGGCGTGGTCTACCTGGCCCGACGCCTCACCGACCAGCCCGGTGAGATGGAGTTCACCGACGAGGTCCTGGCCGGCGCCGGCCGGGGCGTGATCTACGCCGCTGTGCTGGAACCCTTCCTTCCGGGTCCGCCGGTGGTCCGAGGAGCCATCCTGGGAATCGTGGAGTACATCACCGCGCCGTGGGGAGGGACCCTGGCCCGCCTCCAGGAGCTGTCACCGGCCCGGAAGCTGCCCATCGTCGGTGCCCTCCTGGAAGCCGGCGACGCCGAGGACGATCCCTTCCTGGCCTTCGCCCTCTACGGGGTGGCGCTGGGCCTCTTCTACGGCCGCCAGGACGGTGCCCCGGCCGAGGAGTAGCCCTCCGGCACCCGCCCCCCTCCCACCAGGAGGGGGATCCGGAGCCCCTCGAGGACGGGCTCGGCGTCCAGTTCCCGGGTCCAGTCCGGCGGGCAGCGCTGGATGTCGGCGAGATCTCCCCCTTCCTCCCGGTCCCGGGGCGGAAGGATGCCCACCAGGTCGGTTCCCGGCTCCTGGGGACCGCCTCCCCACCCCGCCACGTAGCAGAACGCCCGGGGACGCCCGGCCAACACACCCGGAAGGTACCGGTTGGCCAGGGCGTCCACCCGGTCCACCAGGAGGTAACGGGCACCGATCTCGTCGGCCCGGGCCAGGAACTCGTCCGGATCCCGCACGAAGGGGAAGGTGCGGCCGGGGGGGCCGCCCAGGACGTAGGCGATCCGGGGCTTTCGGCTCAGGAGAATGGCATCGGCCGGAAGGCCCTGGGCCATCCACCCAACTGCGACCCTGAATTCGGCAAAGCCCGCACCGTGGCATGAGAAGGCGTCGCCGGTGAGCTCCACCTGGGTCCGACAGACCCCGGCGACCTCGGCCCTCTCGACGGTGGCCGGGATCGCCGGGCCGGCCAGGGCCACCAGGCCCGCAGCCACCGCCAGCCCCGGCAGCGCCGCCCCCTTCCACTCGAGGCCCTCCTCCACCTCCCGGGCCACCCCCGCCACCACCGTGCCGGCATAGAGGAGAATCAGGGGGACCAGGGGGAGGAGGAATCGGTCGCCGGACCAGACCTGGGGCCACAGGAGGATCATGCCGGCGTAGAGGGGCAGAAAGAGCTCGGCGGGCCCCGGACGCCTCCGGATCCGGGAGACCCAGCCCCAGAGGGCCAGGCCCGTCAGGCCGATTCCCCCGACGGCCAGGAACCAGGTCGGTGCGGCGGACCACCACTCGGCCGGCAGGACCCGTCCCACGTACAGGACCAGGTTGTCCCAGGCCCGACCCGCCAGGCCGAAGACCGTCACCGTCCCCAGCTCGGGGTCGTAGGGATCCACCAGCCAGAATTCGTCCTGGTACGCCCCCTCCCCACCCCGGGCCGAATGGAGGAGCCAGCCTCCCACCACAAGCGCCGTCGCGCCACCGAAGATGGCCGCAGCCCGTCGGCGGCCGGCCCAGAGGAGCGCCAGGCCGAAGGCCAGGACCAGGGGGAGCCCGGCAGAGCGCACGCCGAAGGCCATGAGGGCCGCGAAGCCCGCCACCGCCAACCAGACGAGCTCGCCCTCGGGCCGACCGCCGGCCTCCTCCCCGTCATCCAGCCCCCGCTCGCCGGCCCAGAGGGCCAGGAAGGTCCAGAGCAGGAACCAGGGTTCGGAGAGGATCCAGCGGCTGGCGTCCTGCCATCCCCCGGCCAGCACCAGGAGCACCGCCAGCGCACCGGCGGCCAGGGGTCCGGTCCGCCGGGCGGCCCAGGCAAAGCAGAGGAGGGTGGCGCCGGAGACGGCCACCGCCGACCCGAGCTTGAAGGCCGACCAGGTGGAGGCCCCCAGCAGCATGAAGAGGGCCAGGACCAGGGGGAAGCCCGGCGGATACTTGGTGTGGGCCGGCCGCTCCGGATCCCAGAGCTCGACGTACCCCATCCCCTCGGCCAGGGCGTGGCCCAGCGCCAGGTATCCCGTATGGTCGCCGCCGGTGTGGGGAGCCGGGAAGGCGATCACCGCCAGGACCGCGGCCTGGAGCAGGACGATCCCTCCACCCACCGCCAGCCAGAGCACGGGGATCCCTCCGACCTGACCGCCTCCCTCCGGGGCCCCGGGTGTCCCGCGCTGCCGCCGGCTCACTGCCCCGCCCCTCGCCCCGGTGTCAAGCTCCCCAGCACCCGGGGGCCCGCCGCCCCGGTGACCTGCGGCAGGTTCCCGGGGACGCCCTGCAGGTGGGCCCAGGCCAGGAGCGCGAAAGCCGCCGCCTCCCGGGCGTCGGGATCCATCCCCAGCGCCTGGCTCCCGGTATGCACCGGGAGGGGGTCCAGCGCCTGGGTGAGGGCGTCCACCAGGGCGGGATTCCGGGCGCCCCCACCGGTGAGGACCACCTCGTGGATGTGGTCCACCGGAAGGTGGTCCCGGTAGCTTCGGGCCACACTCCGGGCGGTGAGGGCGGTGAGTGTGGCCAGGAGATCGTCCCAGTCCGCTTCCGTCTTCGGATCGACCTCCTGCACGATCCGGCCCAGGTAGGCCTCGCCGAAGCTCTCGCGACCGGTGGAGCGGGGCGGGGGGAGCTGAAAGAAGGGGTGCTCCAGGAGGCCCTCCAGGAGCGACTCCTGGACGGATCCCCGCCGGGCCCGACGACCGTCCACGTCCCAGGGATCGCGGCCTCCGGAGGCCTCCCGGGCCGCTCCGTCCAGGAGGGCCACCCCCGGCCCCGTGTCGAAGGCCCGTACCCCCTCCGGGCCCCCCTCCGCCGGGAGCCAGGTCACATTCCCCATTCCGCCCAGATTCTGCAGGGCACGCCCCTGGCCGGGCCGACGCAGAAGGACCCAGTCGGGCCACGGCACCAGGGGGGCCCCGTGCCCCCCGGCGGCTACGTCCCGGGACCGGAAGTCGCTTACCACCGGCACCCCGGTCTCCTCGGCCAGGGTGTGGGGGCACCCGAGCTGGAGGGTGGCCCCGGGGGCCCCGGGCTCCGGCGGTGCGTGCCAGACCGTCTGCCCGTGGGAGCCCACTGCGGCCAGCTCCTCGGCCTGGATGCCGCTCCGCTGCAGGAGCTCGTTCAGGGCCCGGCCGAAGGCGCGACCCAGCTCCCGGTGGAGGTGGGCCAGCTCCTGGGGGCCGCCCAGCTCCACCGCCCGCAGGAGCCGGCCCCGAAGTTCGTCGGGATGCACGGCAGTGGCAAATCCCAGGAACCGGGTCCGGAGGGTGGCCGGCTCCTGGCCCATGACCTCCAGGACCGCCACATCGATTCCGTCCAGCGAGGTACCGGACATGAGGCCGGCCACCTTCATCCGTCATCCTCCCCCAGGACCCGGGCCACCTGTCCCCCGGCCCGCTCCAGGAGGGCCTCGGCCTCGGCCCGCCCCACACCCCGCCGGTGCATGACGATGGCGGTCTTCACCCGACCACCCGAGCGCTCCAGGAGGGCTCGAGCTCCCGGGGCATCCATCTCCAGGGTCACCTGCAGGATCCGTTCGGCCCGATCCTGGAGCTTGGCGCAGGTCACCTCCAGATCCACCATGAGGTTTCCCCAGACCTTTCCGGTCAGGACCATGGCCCCGGTGGTGAGGGTGTTCAGGACCAGCTTGGTGGCGGTGCCGGCCTTCATCCGGGTGGAGCCGGTGACGACCTCCGGCCCCACCAGGGGGGCGATGACCAGATCGTGGGCGGCCCGCAGCTCCGGTGACGGCGGAGTGCAGAGGAGGAACCCGGTGCGGGCCCCCAGCTCCCGGGCCCGGGCCAGGGCGCCGTGCACGTAGGGCGTGCTCCCGGAGGTGGCGATCCCCAGGACGAAGTCTCCGGCCCGGACCCCGCGCTCCTCCACGTCCCCGGCTCCATGCTCCGGGTGATCCTCGGCGCCCTCCCGGGCCCGGACCAGCGCCTCGTACCCCCCGGCGATGATCCCCTGCACCATCTCGGGATCGGTCCCGTAGGTCGGGGGCATCTCGGCCGCATCCAGCACGCCGAGCCGGCCCGAGGTGCCGGCACCCACGTAAAAGAGGCGACCGCCGTTTCGGAAGGTCTCCACCAGGAGCTGGACGCCCCGGGCAAGCGCCTCCGCTTCCTTCCCCACGGCCTGGGCCACGGTCCGGTCCTCTTCGTTGATCAGGCGCACCACCTCCGAGGCCGGGAGCCGGTCGATCTCCCGGGACCGGGGGTTTCGCTGTTCGGTGAGGCGGTCGTCCAGCATGGACTCGAATTCCGTGGAAGGCCGGAGGTGCGGACCGGCATCTCGGGGTGTCGTGCTCCCGGCACCGGGTGATATCTTCGCTCGTGCCCGGAAGCTAATCGAGGCCGGACGCCCCCTGCAACGACCCCAGGCGCGTCCGTCCGCCATGGTACCCTCCGGGCCAGCGCACACCTCTTCCCCTGCACAGCCATGACCCCTCCCCTCCTGAACCGAGCCCTGACCCTCTCGGACCACCTGGTGGAACTGCGCCGGGACCTCCACCGCCACCCGGAGCTGGGGTACCAGGAAACCCGCACCTCGGGGGTGGCGGCCCGGGAGGTGGGCGCCGCCGGATTCCAGGTCCGGCGGGGGGTGGCCCGGACCGGCGTCGTCGCCGAACTGGCGAGCGGAGTGGGCCCCACGGTGGCCCTCAGGGCCGACATGGACGCCCTCCCCATACAGGAGGAAACGGGACTTCCGTGGGCGTCCACCGTCCCGGGGCTGATGCACGCCTGCGGCCACGATGCCCACACCTCCATTCTGGTGGGTGCGGCCCGGATCCTGGCCGATCTCCATGGCGAAGGCGCCCTCCCTCCGGGTCGGGTCCGACTCCTCTTCCAGCCCTCCGAGGAGGGGATGGACGACGAGGGCAAGAGCGGAGCCCGCCGGATGGTCGAGGAAGGGGCCATGGAGGGCGTGGACGGCGTGGCCGGGCTGCACGTGGCCTCGCACCTCCCCTCGGGCCGGATCCACCTGGAGCCGGGCCCCTTCTTTGCGGGCTCCGACGAGGCCCGGGTCACGGTCCGGGGTCGAGGCGCCCACGCAGCCCGGGCCCACGAAGGGGTCGACGCCCTGGTCCTGGCGGCCCAGGGGGTGGTGGCGGCCCAGCAGGTGGTCTCCCGGCGGCTGGCTCCCGACGAGCGAGGGGTCCTCACCCTGGCCACCATCCACGGCGGACAGGCCCCCAACATCGTGGCCGACCGGGTGGAGCTCACCGGCACCCTCCGATACTTCGAACCCTCGGTGAAGCGGCGACTCCGGGAGGGCCTCGTGGCCTCCTTCGCCCATGTGGAGGCATGGGGGGGACGAGCCCACGTCCACTTTCAGGACGGATACCCTCCGGTCGTGAACGATCCGGCGCTCACCGGGCGGCTCCGGAGCGCCCTGGCCGGGATCGTGGGGACGGACGGGTTCCTGGAGGCTCCTGCCACCATGGCCGCCGAGGACTTCGGCTTCCTGGCCAGGGAGGCCCCGGGCGTCTTCTTCTGGCTCGGGGCAGCGCTGCCCCAGCCCCGAGCGCATCATCACCCGGAGTTCGACATCGACGAGGATGTCCTCCCCCTGGGCGCCGCGCTCCTGGCCCGGGCCGCCATCGAAATGCTGGAGGTGTGAGCGCCGACGGACGGTGGACTTGCGGGGGCGGGGGAAGACTGTGATTCTTTCCGTATGCCCCCCACATTGTATACAAAACAAGGACGCGGCACGGTCATGAGCGCGGCAGAACCTTCCTCGTCTCGGGTCGCTCTCTCAGGGCGACGCCTGCTGACCTTCGCCCTGGCGCTGGCGCTGGCCCCCGTCCTCCTGGCGGGCTGCGAGTCCGGCGAGTCGATGCCGGTCACCACCGACGCGGCGCCTCGGGCCGATATCCCCTTCCCCGAGGACTGGCGCTTCAGCGCCGACGCCGAACCGGTGACTGCGGCGGAGGGCATGGTCAGCACCACGGACTACTACGCCACCCGGGTGGGACTGGACGTCCTGGAAGCCGGCGGCACGGCCATGGACGCGGCGATCGCCGTCTCCTTCGCCCTGGCGGTGGTGAACCCCGCAGCGGGCAACATCGGAGGCGGAGGCTTCATGGTGACCCGCCTGGCCGACGGCCAGACCTCGGCGCTGGACTACCGGGAGAAGGCGCCGGCGGCCGCCCACCGGGACATGTACCTGGACGAGGACGGAGAGCTCACCGACCGCTCGATCCTGGGGCACCTGGCCTCGGGGGTCCCGGGCACCGTCATGGGAATGTGGGAGGCCCACCAGCGCTACGGCACTCTTTCGTGGGAGGAGCTGGTGCAGCCGGCCATCGAACTGGCCGAGGGGTTCGAGGTCCGGGACCGGCTGGCCCGATCGCTGAGGAGCTCCCGGCGGTCGCTGGCCATCTATGAGTCCACCCGGGAGGTCTTCCTCCCGGACGGGGAGCCGCCGGAGGTGGGGGACACCTTCCGACAGCCCGATCTGGCCCGAACCCTGACCCGCATCCGGGACCAGGGGCCCGACGGCTTCTACCGGGGCGAAACCGCCGACCTCATCGTGGCCGAGATGGAGCGGGGCGGAGGGATCATCAGCCACCAGGACCTGGCCGACTACGAGACCGCCTGGCGCGACCCCGTCACCTTCACCTACCGGGGATACACCATCACCTCCATGCCCCCGTCCTCCTCCGGCGGCGCCACCATGGCCCTCATGGCACACATTCTGGAGAAGCACGACCTGGCGGCGCTGGGCTGGCACTCCGACGACATGATCCACCTCATGGTGGAGGCGTGGAAGCGGGCCTACGCGGACCGGAACCAGGTCCTGGCCGATCCGGATTACGTGGACATCCCGCTGGAGGAGATGCTCTCCAGGGACTACGCCCGGATCCGGGGCGCCGACATCACGCCGGATCGGGCCACCCCCTCCGACGACATCGGGCCCGGTCTGGAGGTGGGTGAATCCACCGAGACCACCCACTACTCCATCGTGGATCGCCACGGGAACGCGGTGGCCGTCACCACCACCATCAACTCGGGCTACGGGAGCAAGGTGACGGTGGCCGGCGCCGGCTTCCTCCTGAACAACGAGATGGACGACTTCGCGGCGAAGCCGGGCTTTCCGAATCAGTTCGGGCTGGTGCAGGGAGAGCAGAACGCCATCGAGCCGGGCAAGCGGATGCTCTCGGCCATGACGCCCACGGTGGTGGCCGATCCGGACGGGGAGCTCTTCTTCGTCACCGGCACCCCCGGCGGCTCAACCATCATCACCACCACCTTCCAGACCATCGTGAACGTGGTGGACTTCGGGATGAACGTGAGCCAGTCGGTGAATGCTCCCCGGGTGCACCACCAGCACCTCCCGGATCAGATCTACTTCGAGAACTCGGGACTCCGGAGCGCGGTGGTGGAGGCGCTGGAGGCCCGGGGCCACACCCTCCAGGAGCGAGGGGGAACCTCCGGCGACGTCCAGGCCATCATGATCCTGCCCGATGGCACCCGGGCGGCCCACTCCGACCCTCGACTGGGGGGCACGGCCCTGGGGCACTGACGGCCCCGGGCCGGGGAGTGGACCGCCCGGCCGGACTCAGTTCACCACCAGGCTGTCATCGAGGCGAACCTCCACCTGCGATCCCCGGGGGAGCACGGCGTGGCCGTCCCGGGTGGTGAGGGCCACCCCCAGTCCCGCCACCGCACCGGCGGCGGCGCCTCGGACGGTGGAGCGGGTATCGCCGCCCAGGATCTGACCCACCAGGGCACCAGCGGCGGCGCCTGTGGCCACCTTGGCGGCGCTCCGGGTCCGGGAGTCGGCGGCGTCGGCCTCGGTGTCGGCCGCCACCACGGTCCCGTTCAGCGCCCGACTGCGCCCGTCCAGCTGGATGGACTCGAGGCGGACGGCCAGGAGAGCCTCGTCCTCGGCTCCCTCGCTCTGCCGCGCCTCGGTCACCACGCCCCTGGCCTGGGTTCCTTCAGGCAGGACCAGACCGCCGTTCCCGGAGACCGGCTCCAGAAGGCGCAGGGCGAAGGTGTCCCCGGCCCGGTGCGATGCGGTGGACACCTCCTCGGCGACCTCAAAGTGCAGGGTCGTGCCGGCAGGGATGGCTCTGGGGGCCGGCTCGGATCGAGGCGCCGGGGCCCGCTCGGCGGTCACCGACTCCTGAGCCACCTCCTCACCCTCCACGTCTTCGGCGGACTCAGCGTCCGGACCGCAACCCGTGGCCAGGAGGCTGGCCAGGATGAGGGCCGGCAGAAGCCGGAAAAATATTCCAGTCTCGGAATGCAATCGCTTCCCGTTCATGGTCTCTCCACTCCCTGAACGTCCGTAGGGGACGTCCATTCAGGTGGCTCCAGCCGGCGAATCCGGCCGGTTCACCCTGAGTAGAGGTGCAACGGGCGTGCCGGGACGCGGCGGGTCAGCGTCCCGAGGCCAGGATCACCGGCTGGTCCACCTGCACCACCAGCCGGGCCCCTTCCTGGATCTGGGCGTGCCCGTCCCGGGTCGTGACCGCGACTCCGGCTCCCGCCACCGCGCCGGCGGCGGCGCCCCGCACGGTGGAGCGGGTGTCCCGACCCAGGATCTTTCCGATCACGGCGCCGGCCGCCGCTCCGGTGGCCACCTTGGCGGCCGAACGGGTCCCCGAATCACCGGCGTCGGCCGCCATCTCGACCTCCACCACGGTGGAGTTCATGGGGAAGGTCTGGCCGTTCATGACCAGGCTCTCGAAGGCCAGCACCAGGACGGCGTCCCGATCCGAGTCGCGGGAGGCCTCGGCCTCCACGACGCGGCCCACCAGCCGGGCCCCTTCGGGAACCAGGACCATGCCGTCAGCTGCCAGGACCTCCTCGACTACCCGGGCTTCGAACCGGTCGCCGGCCTCGTGACTCCGGGTTGAGATGGAATGCTCCAGGACTCCAACGATCCGGGCACCGGCGGGGATCGCCACCGGCTCTACCTCAGGTGCCAGGGTCTCGGGTTCCGTTGCTTGCTCCGGCTGGAGCTGCGCCTCCGGGGGCGCGGCGCCACCGGCGGCGGGACTCTGGGCGGGAGGCGGCGGAGCGGTCTCCTGCC
>PWLA01000168.1 GCA_003559555.1 Gemmatimonadota bacterium
CGAGCTGCACTCACCGGTCGCACCATCGGACAGACCGTGAATGAGGCCATTCAGGTCTATCTGTCGCGTCCCGGACAGGGGCCGAAAACGGGTACGCTGGCAGACCTGCGGCCCCTTCCGTTTCCAGCCGACGACGAACGCTTGAGCGAGGAGGTGGACTCCGTGGTCTATGGGGTGGAGCGAAGCCGGTGATCGTGCTCGACACGAGCTTGTTGGTGGCTCACCTGAATCCCCATGACATGCACCACCAGGCCGCCGCCGAGGTCATGACGCGTCTTCTGGACGGCGAGTGGGGCGATGGAGTCCTGCTGGAATACGTTTTTCTGGAGCTGGTCACGGTCATCCAGATGCGGATCGATCACGCCACGGCCGTCCGGCTGGCGGACCAGATGATGGAGGCGGCGGAACTGGTCTTTATTCCCTGCTCCGACGTCTTCCTGCCGAGTCTCGAAACCTTTCGAGCCGAGGGTGAACGAGGGCTCAGCTTTGCAGACGCGGCCGTCGTGACCGTTGCCCGAAAGGTGGCGGACGGCCGGGTCGGCACCTTCGACCGTGGGTTTGAAGGGGTCGGGGGCGTCTCGGTCGTTCCAGCGGTCACCGGTCCCGCCGGTTGATCCCCGTCCCCCCTTCGGGGTATCCTTTCTCGTCAGGCGGGCGCCTCCGTCACCGGACCGTCACCGGACCCGGAGCTCGGGCCCGCCCCCGGCCGTGCGAACCGCGCGTGCATCTCCTGAGCCCCTATCCACCCCCGCGATGGCGACGTCCGAAGATACGCCCCTCATGAAGCAGTGGCGGGAGGCCAAGTCCCGGCATCCCGACGCCATGATCTTCTTTCGGGTGGGCGACTTCTACGAGCTCTTCAACCGCGACGCGCAGGAGGGCTCCCGGCTCCTGGGACTGACCCTCACCTCGCGGAACAACGGGGCGGCGGCCGAAGTCCCCATGGCCGGGGTGCCGGCCAAGGCACTGGACGAGTATCTGGGACGGCTGGTCAAGATGGGCCGGCGGGCCGCCATCTGCGAGCAGGTGGAGGACGCCTCGGAGGCCAAGGGGATCGTTCGGCGGGAGGTGGTGGAGACGGTCACCCCGGGCACGGTCCTCCACGACAACCTCCTGGAGGCTCGCCGCAACAACTTCCTGGTGGCGATCTCGCTGCCCGCCCAGGCGGCTGACGGGACGGAGGTGGTGGGGCTGGCCGCCTCGGACCTCTCCACCGGCGAGCTCACCGTGCAGGCCGTGCCCCTGGACGGGCTGGGATCGGAGCTGGGCCGGGTGGATCCGGCGGAGCTCCTCCTGCCCCGATCGTTGGACGACCGGTTGAGAGGGGGGGACGACCGGCCTGCAGGAGGAGATGACCGGTTCGCAGGTGCAGGTCAGGCCTCCGGCGACGGAGCCTCCGCGCCCGATCCCCTCCTCCAGGCGCTGGGTCCCGAGGGCGCCGCGCTCCGGGCCACCCGGACCGTCCGCGACGACTGGCTCTTCGACGCCGAGCTGGGCCGGGACGAGCTCCTCCGCCACTACCGGATCCTCTCGCTGGACGGGCTGGGGTTCCAGGCCGGCGACACCCCCCTGGTGGCCGCTGGGGCGGCCCTGGTCCAGTACATCCGCGAGACCCAGCCCTCCGGGGCCGAGAACCTCCAGCCTCCCTCCATCCGCCGCCCGGGCCGGGAAATGGTCCTGGACGAGATGACCCGGCGGAACCTGGAACTGGTGGAGCCCCTCCGGGCCGGGGAGGAGGGGGGCACGCTGGTGGCCGTCCTGGACGACACGGTCACCGCCATGGGCGCTCGGCTCCTCCGGCAGTGGATCCTTCGCCCCCTGGTGGAGGTGGATCAAATCCGACGACGACAGGACGCGGTGGCCGAGCTGGTGGAGGTGCCCGAGCTCCGGGACCGGCTCCGGGAGGCGCTGGAGCCCATCCACGACCTGGAGCGGCTGGCAGGGAAGGTGGGCTCGGGGCGGATCAATCCCCGGGAGCTCCTCTCCCTGGGCCGGTCATTGGCTCGGCTCCCGGAGCTGAAGGAAGCGGGTGAGGACGCCCGCGCCTCCCTTCTCAGGACTCTTACCGTGGAGATGGACCCCCTGGCCGACGTGGCCGGGCTCGTCCAGGAGGGGATCTCCCCCGAGGCGCCGCCCAACCTCCAGGACGGAGGGGTGATCCGGGAGGGCTTTTCCGCCGAGCTGGACCAGCTCCGGGAGACCCGCGACGGGGCCAGGGACTTCATTGCGGGCCTCCAGATGCGTGAGCGCGAACGGACCGGGATCGGCTCCCTCAAGGTGGGCTTCAACAAGGTCTTCGGCTACTACCTGGAGGTGACGAAAGCGAACCTGGACCGGGTTCCGGACGACTACGTCCGCAAGCAGACCCTCTCCAATGCCGAGCGGTACTTCACCCCCGAGCTGAAGGAGTGGGAAGAGAAGGTGACCGGCGCCGAGGACCGGATCCTGACGCTGGAGACCCGGCTCTTCCAGGAGCTCAGGAGCCAGGTGTCCCAGGAGGTGCGGCGGCTCCAGGCGGCGGGGCGGCAGGTGGCCCGGCTGGACGTGCTCACCACGCTGGCCCGGGTGGCCACCCGCCGGAGGTACACCCGCCCCCGACTCCACGAGGACTTCGAGCTGGAGATCCGGGCCGGTCGCCATCCGGTGGTTGAGACCATGATGCCCCGGGAGGAGTTCATCCCCAACGACCTGACCTTGGACGAGGACGGGTGGATCGTCATCCTGACAGGGCCGAACATGGCGGGGAAGAGCACGATCCTGAGGCAGGTGGGGCTGATCCAGCTCCTGGCCCAGATGGGCTCCTTCGTCCCCGCCGACGAGGCCCGGCTCCCGGTCTGCGACCGGATCTTCACCCGGGTGGGCGCTTCCGACAACCTGGCCCGGGGGCAGTCCACATTCATGGTGGAGATGAACGAGACGGCGGCCATCGTCCACGGTGCCACGCCCCGGAGTCTGGTTCTGCTGGACGAGATCGGTCGGGGAACCTCCACCTATGACGGGGTGTCCATCGCCTGGGCCGTCACCGAACACCTCCACGAGCACGTGGGTGCCCGGACCATCTTCGCCACCCACTACCACGAGCTCACCCAGCTGGGGGACCTTCTGGACGGCGTCAAGAATATGAACGTGGTGGTGAAGGAGGCCGGAGACGAGATCATCTTCCTGCGCCGACTGGAGGATGGGGGCGCAGACCGCTCCTATGGGATCCAGGTGGGACGGCTTGCAGGCCTGCCCGATGCGGTCATCGCCCGGGCCCGGGAGATCCTCCATCAGCTCGAGGGGACCCATTCGGGCGGGGGAGAAGGGCTCGGTCGTTCGGGCCGGCATGCCCCTGCCTCCTCCGCGCCGGCCCGGGATCAGATCTCCCTCTTCCAGGCGGAGGACCCCCTGGTGGCCCGATTGCGGGAGGTTCGACTCGAGGGTACGACGCCCCTTGAGGCACTGAATCTCCTGGCCGAGCTTCAGGCGGCCGCCCGGAACCGTTGACGAGCGCCTCGATCCACAGCACAACCCTACGGAGTCCGATCCGATGCAGACCATTGAGCAGACCGGGGAGAAGGGAAGCCGGCCCGCAGGGGGAACGATCCCCCGCGCCGCCGCCTTCCTCCTGGCGTTCCTGACCCTGGTCGCGCTGGCCGCGTGCGGGGGCGAGGGCGAACTGGAGCAGCCCACGCCCCTCTACGGGAACAGCCCCATCGAGTACCCCCTGGAGCTCTGGGACGAAGGGGTCGAGGGCGCCACCATTCTTCGCCTCCGGGTCGACGAGCGGGGTCAGGTGGACTCGGTGGAGATCGCCGAGTCGTCCGGGCACGAAGGGCTGGACGCGGCAGCGGTGGCCGGGGCCCGGAGCCTCCGCTTCGAACCCGGTCGAAAGGACGGAAAGCGGATCCGTATGTGGGCCACCCTCCCGGTGGAGTTCTCCACCCGCCCCACCCCCGTGAACCAGGACTGACCGGATGAGCGAACGGCATCGCAGGCCGTACGACAATGTGACCGAGCTGGTGGGATGGACGCCCCTGGTCCGCCTGAACCGGGTGAGCCAGGGGATCCGGACTCCGGTCTATGGGAAGTGCGAGTTCATGAACCCCGGGGGCTCGGTGAAGGACCGGATCGGCCAGGCCATCGTGGAGGCCGCCGAGGCCGAGGGCCGGCTGGGGCCCGGAGGGACCATCGTGGAGGCCACCTCGGGCAACACCGGGCTGGCCCTGGCCATGGCGGCGTCCTCCCGGGGGTATCGCTGCGTCTTCATCATGCCCGACAAGATGAGCCATGAGAAGCGGAAGCTGCTGCGGGCCTTCGGGGCCGAGGTGGTCATCGTCCCCAGCGACGTGGGCCCGGACCACCCGGACCACTATACGAAGCGCGCCAGCGCCATCGCCCAGGAGATCCCCGGCGCGGTCCTGGCCGACCAGTTCTACAACCCGGCCAATCCCCAGGCCCACTACGAGTCCACGGGCCCCGAGCTCTGGGAGCAGACCCAGGGTCGGATCACCCACTTCTTTGCCGGCGCCGGCACCGGAGGGACCATCACCGGGACGGCCCGCTACCTGAAGGAGCAGAACCCCCAGGTGCAGATCGTGGGGGTGGATCCGGTGGGCTCCGTCCTGGCGACGTTCTTTCACACCGGCCAGATGCCCGAGGGTCAGGTCTACCAGGTGGAGGGGCTGGGCAACGACAAGATCCCCGGTGCCCTGGACCTGGACCTGGTGGACGACTACGTGACGGTCACCGACGCCCAGGCCTTCCGGATGGGTCGGCGCCTGACCCGGGAAGAAGGCCTCTTCGTAGGCGGATCGTCCGGCCTCATCGTGCACGCCGCCCTGGAGCGGGCCCGGGAGCTGGACGATCCCGACGCCCTGGTGGTGGCGATCCTCTGCGACTGGGGCGAGCACTACCTGAGCAAGATGTTCGACGACGCCTGGCTGGCCGAGCATGGGATCGCTCCGGACGGAGGGCCCGAGGACACGGACCGGGCGGGGGGCGAGTGACCGAGCGACCGATGAGAGTGGCGGTGCTCATGGGTGGCGTCTCCGGGGAGCGCAATGTCTCGCTGGCCTCGGGCACCCAGGTGGCTCGGGCCCTTCGCTCGCTGGGCCACCATGTGGTGGCGGTGGACACGGCTCGAGGGGTGCTGGCCCGGGAGGAGGAGGAGCGGATCCTGGCCCAGGGGGTGGGGGCCGAGCCGCCTGAGACGCTGGGCGCCGACCTGTTGGAGACCGGCGATATCACCGCCCTCACCCGGCTGCCCGAACTCCAGGAGGTGGACGTGATCTTTCCCGCCCTCCACGGCGGAAGTGGTGAGGACGGCACCCTCCAGGCGCTCCTGGACCTCACCGGCTTCCCCTACGCCGGAAGCGGGCGTCTGGGATGCACCCTGGCCATGGACAAGGAGATCTCCAAGCGGCTCTTCCGGGACGCCGGCATCCCCACGCCCCCATGGCGGGTCTCGCCCATCGAGCTGGACCGGGTGGAAGCCGAGTTGGGGCTCCCGGTGATCGTGAAGCCGCCCTCGGGGGGCTCCACGCTGGGGCTCACCCTGGCCCACGACCGGGGCGAGCTGGAGGAGGCCGTGGCCGAGGCGCGCCGCTACGAGGAACGGATCCTCTTCGAGGGCTACGTCCGGGGCCGGGAGCTCACGGTGGGAGTCGTGGGGGACCGGGCCCTGCCGGTGGGTGAGATCATCCCGGTCAACGAGCTCTTCGACTACGAGTGCAAGTACCAGCCCGGGATGGCCCAGGAGATCTTCCCCGCCGACATCCCGCCCTCCACGGCCACCCGGCTGCAGGAGCTGGCGCTGGCGGTGCATCGGAGCCTGTTCCTGGAGGACTTCTCCAGGGTGGACTTCATCGTGGACGAGGGGGGAGAAGCCTGGTGCCTGGAGGCCAACGCCCTGCCGGGCCTCACCGCCACATCGCTCCTTCCCCAGGCCGGTGAGGCCGGCGGCCTGGCCTTCCCCCGGCTCTGCGAAGAGATCGTGCGGCTGGCCCTCCGGCGACGGGCGGGCCGGGGTGACGCGGAAGAGTCCGCGTCCTGAGCGGGCCGGGGAACACCCTTCGGCCGGCCGGGTTGAACCGGCAGGCGCCGCGGGGTAGGATGAACATTCCCGGCGCTTCGCCTGATCCACCCCTTCCGTCGGTACCGCGCGCCCCATGTCGTATGGTTCGCCACGATTCGCCTTCGGCTACCGCCTGACCCCCTGGGTCAAGCGGCTGCTCATCGCCAATACGGCGGTGCATCTCTTTGCCGTCGTACTGCGGCAGGTGGTGGGCGTCGGTGGACAGCTCTTCCTCTGGGAGTGGTTCGGCTTCACCCCTGCCGAGTCCTTCTTCAAGCCCTGGGGTGCGGTGACCTACATGTTCCTGCACGGGGACATCTGGCACCTCCTCATCAACATGCTGGTCCTCTTCTTCTTCGGACCGCCGCTGGAGGAGCGCTGGGGTGGGAAGGGGTTCCTCCGGTACTACCTCCTGTGCGGGCTCGGGGGCGCGGCCCTCTCCTTCATCTTCGCCTTCAGCACGTCGGTGATCGGGGCGTCGGCGGCCATCTACGGGCTCATGCTCGCCTTTGCCTGGTACTGGCCCGAGGCCCCCATCTACGTCTGGGGGATCTTCCCCATCAAGGCCAAGTGGCTGGTGGGCTTCTTTTTTGTGCTCACCTTCGTCTCGGCCTTCATGGGCCCCGGTGGAGGAGTGGCCCACTTTGCTCACCTGGGTGGGCTCCTGGCCGGGCTCCTGTACCTGCGCACCGACGGCACGCTGGGCGCTCGGCTGGGCAAGCTGAAGGAAGCGGCTCGGGTGGAGCGGCTGGCCATCGTGCCCCGGGACGAGGATGGCCGGGAGGAGGCGGAGAAGGGAGGCCGTCGCCCGTCGGGCCGCTCCCGGGAGGCCAGGATGCCCGACGAGGAGCTCCTGGACGAGGTGGACCGGATCCTGGACAAGATCTCGGAGACCGGGATCCAGTCCCTTTCCGATAAGGAGCGGGGGGTGCTGGACGAGGTGTCCCGGCGCCGCCGTTCAAACTGAGGAGATCATGCTTCGTCTTTCCGCCTTCCTGGTCGTTTTCCTTCTCGGGTCCTTTCCGGCCCTTCAGGCCCAGGTTCCCACCCCCGTCGAGCACTTCGGTCACGAGATCGGCGCCGACCGGGAGCTGGCCGACTGGGAGAGCCTCCTGGCCTACTACGATCGGGTAGCTGCGGCCAGCCCCCGGGTGCAGATCGACACCATGGGCACCACCACCCGAGGACGTCACATGGTGA
>PWLA01000049.1 GCA_003559555.1 Gemmatimonadota bacterium
ATCCCCTTCCTGATTCTGACGGGCATCGGGGCCTCGGCCCTGATCACCATGGACACCGACTTTCTGGCCGAGGTCCTGACTCTGGGCGTCACGGTCCTGGTGTTCGTGGCCGGAATCGAGCTGAACCCGAATCGACTGCAGGCGCAGAGACGAACGGCTATCAAAGTGGGGGCCTTCCAGTTCCTGGCGCTGGGCACGGTGGGCTTCGGCGCAGCGGTCCTCCTGGGCTTCGAGTTGGAAACGGCGGCTTACCTCGCCCTGGCCCTCACCGCCTCATCGACCCTCCTGGTGGTGAAGCTGCTCCAGGAACGCCGCATGCTCTTCGAGCCGGTGGGGCGCCTGGTCACCGGCATCCTTCTCCTGCAGGACCTGCTCATCATCCTGTGCATTCCGGTGGTGGTCCGGCTTCCGGAAGGCGTGGGCGCCATCGCAGGGGGGGTTGCCTCGACCCTTGGCCTGCTCGTTCTGGCCGGTGTCATGTTGCGGTGGGTGATCCCGGGCCTCCTTCGAAGGTTCGGGGACGACGAGGAGGTGCTCCTGCTGCTTGCGGTCTCCATCCTGTTCGTGTTCATGGGGATCAGCCGTGTCCTGGAACTCCCCCTCGTCACCGGGGCCTTTCTCGCCGGCCTGACCCTGTCCGGGTTCCCGGCTGCTGCCCTCGTACGTGGGCAGGTAAACTCCCTGGGCGACTTCTTCCACGCCCTCTTCTTCGCCGCACTGGGCGCCTTTCTTCCCCTCCCTACCCTGGCCCAGTTGGGAGAAGCCGTTCTCCTTGCGCTTCTGGTGGTGATCATCACCCCGCCCCTGGTGGCCTGGGTTGGCGAACGGGCAGGACTGTCGGCCCGCCCGGCCCTTTCCAGTGGACTTCTTCTGGCCCAGACCAGCGAGTTCTCTCTGGTCGTCGCCCTTCAGGGCGTCGTACTCGGTCAACTGGCCCCCGAGGTCTTCTCGGTGATCACCATGGTCACCGTGGCCACCATGGTCCTCACCCCCTTTCTGAGCGCGGACCGGGTCACCTGGGCCCTCATGAAGTTGCACCCCTTTCGGAAGGTGCCGGAGCTGGCGGACCGGCCGACGGACCATATCCTGCTCCTGGGATGCGGACGCCACGGCCAGCTTTTGTTGGAGGACCTCATCGTTACGCGTCACGCTCTCGTGGTAGTGGACGACGATCCGGTCCTGGTCCAGCACCTGCAGGAGGCCGGCCTGACCGCGATCCGAGGCGATATCACCGACGTTGAGCTCCTGCGCGAGGTGGGTGCGCACCAGGCCCGGATCGTGATTTCCACCGTTCGACGGCGAGAGGACAACGGCCCGCTGCTGGCCCTGGCGCAAGACGTGCCGGTCCTGGTGAGGGGTTTCAACCGGGAGGACGGCCGGTGGATCAGGGAACGGGGCGGGCGGCCCGTACTGTATAGCGAAGCCACAGCGCGGGCTTTCCGCCGGTGGTACGATGGGGAGAGGACTCCCGACTCGACGATGACCGAAACGGGACCTGCGGCCGTCGGACCTTAGAAGGCTGGCCGGAACGTGGGGTGCGGCCATGTGCTGAGGGTCGTCACCCGCCGCCACGACGACGCGGCTCAGGGCAAGCCTGAGCCTTCACACGACCAACCTTGCGCTCATGATCTCCGACATCGCCATCCTCCAGGACCTGGGAATTATCGTGCTGGGCGCCGCCGGCGTGGTCCTGGTGGCGCAGTTCCTGAAGATACCGTCCATCGTATCCTACATCCTGGCGGGCCTCCTCCTGGGGCCCGTTCTCGGGATCGTGGGAATCACCGAGTCGGTGGAGATCATCTCCGAGGTGGGGATCGCCCTCCTCCTCTTCCTGGTGGGCCTTGAGCTGTCGCTGGAGAAGATCAAGGACGTGGGGAAGGTGGCGGTGGTGGCGGGGATCGGTCAGGTGGTCTTCACCGCCGCCGGTGGGCTGGCCTTCTGCCTCCTCCTGGGCTTTGACCTCATGGAGGGGATCTTCATCGCCACCGCCCTCACCTTCTCCAGCACGGTGGTCGTGGTGAAGCTGTTGGACCAGAAGGACGAGCTGGACTCGGTCTACGGACGCATCGCCGTGGGAATCTTCCTGGTCCAGGACCTGGTTGTGGTGGTGGCCCTCACCTTCCTGGCTGGGCTCGGGCGGGGTGAGGAGGTCGCGCCAACCGAGATGCTGATGAACCTGGGCGTGGCCTTCGGTGGGATGGCCCTCCTCCTGGTGGTGGCGGCGGTGGCGGCGCGCTATGTCCTCCCCTGGCTCCTGGGGCGAGTCGCCTCGTCGCAGGAGGCGCTCCTCATCTCGAGCCTGGCCTGGTGCTTCGCCTTCGTCCTGGGCGCCGAGGTGCTCCAGCTTTCGCTGGAGATCGGGGCGTTCCTGGCCGGCCTGGCACTGGCCCAGCTCCCCTACAACCACGACCTCCGGCGACGGGTTCACCCCCTCATGAACTTCTTCATCGCCGTCTTCTTCGTCTCATTGGGAATCCAGATGGAGTTCGGCGCCGTCCAGCAGATCTGGCTCCCGGCCGTCCTTCTCTCGCTCTTCGTCCTCCTGGGCAACCCCTTCATCTTCATGCTCCTGATCGCCCGCATGGGCTACGGCGAGCGAACCTCGTTCCTCACCAGCGTGACGGTGGCCCAGATCTCCGAGTTTTCCTTCATCTTCGCCGCCATGGGACTATCAGCCGGACTCATCGGCGAGGAGATCCTCTCGCTCATCGGCGTGGTGGGGCTGGTGACCATCGCGGCCTCAGCCTTCATGATCCTGAACAACCACCGGCTCTACGAGTGGCTCCGACCCACCGGGATCCTCCGCCTCTTCGGCGCTACCGAGGGCACCGGAGGCATGCAGGAGGAGGTGCGACGGGACGGCCACGTCGTGGTGGTGGGGATGAATTCCCTGGGTCGCAACATCGTCCGGCACCTGCACGAAGAGGGCGAGCAGGTCCTGGCGGTGGACACCGATCCCGAAAAGCTGGAAGGCCTGCCGTGTGAGACGCTCCTGGGAAATGTGGAATACCGCGCCGTGCTGGAGGAGGCACACATGGAGAGCGCGCGCCTCCTGGTCTCGGCCCTCCAGATCGAAGAGGTGAACCGCCTCCTAGCCTACCGAACGGAGGAGGCAGGCGTCCCCTGCGCCATCCACGCCTTCGATCCCACCAGCATCGAAGACCTCCTCCGGCTGGGAGTGGAGCACCTCATCGACTCGCAGCGGGTCGGGGTTGACCGCATGGTCGAATCACTGAGCGCCCGGGGGGTATTCGCGCCATGAGCGCCATCGCCTTTCTCCTGATTGCAGCCGCACTGGGCTTTGGAATCGCCCACGTGTTGCGGATTCCGGCCATTCCCCTGGTCATGGCCTTCGGCATGGCCACCTCAGCGATCCTACCGATTCCGGAGGAGTTCCTGGAAGACGCCCTGATCCTGGGGGTCGTGGTGGTGGTCTTCGTGGCCGGAATCGAGCTGAATCCTGGCCGGGTGGGGCGGTACCTGGGAACGGCGCTCCGGGTGGGTGTTCTTCAGTTCTTCGTCCTGGGTGGAGCCGGGCTCGGCGCGGCCACACTCCTGGGATTCGCCCCGCAGACCGCGGCCTATCTGGGCCTGGCGCTGGCGGCCTCCTCCACCCTGGTGGTGATCCGGGTCCTGCAGCAGAGGAGGGAGCTCTACACACCCATGGGTCGGATGGTCACGGGGATCCTCCTTCTTCAGGACCTCCTGGTGGTCCTCCTGATCCCGGTTGTGACCCGGATGGATGAAGGCTTCGCTGCGGTGGGAGCCGGTCTGGCCGGCACCCTGGGGCTCATGGCCCTCGCCGGGATCCTCCTGCGGTGGGTCGCCCCCCGGGTCCTCCCCCGGATCGCCCGGGACGAGGAGCTTCTCCTCCTCACAGTGCTCTCCGCCCTCTTCCTCTTTCTCGGCCTTGCGCACCTCCTCGAGATTCCGCTGGTGGGCGGCGCCTTCCTGGCGGGAGTGGCCCTGTCGCCCTTCCCCGTGAATGCGCTGGTCCGGGGCCAGCTCAACTCGCTGGGAGGCTTCTTCTCCGCTCTCTTCTTCGCCGCCCTTGGCGCCTTCCTGACGCTGCCCACGGCCACGGAGTTCCTCCAGGCGCTGGTGCTCGCCGGACTCATCGTGGCGCTCACCCCACCCCTGGTGGCTCTGGTGGCGGAGCGCTCGGGGTTCTCGGCCCGAGGAGGAATCGGCTCAGGACTCCTCCTCTCCCAGGCCAGCGAATTCTCCCTCATCGTGGGACTCCAGGGAATGATCCTGGGGCAGATCACCGAAGGAGCCTTCGCCATCATCGCGCTGGTCACCGTGATCACGATGATGCTCACTCCGGTCCTGGCCACGGGACGAGTAACGAGCGCACTCCTCCCCCTTCACCCCTTCCGGCCCACCAGCCGCGAGACGGACCCTCCCCGGGATCACATCCTCCTGGTGGGGTGCGGCTCCAGCGGAGTGGCACTCCTGGAGACCCTCTTCGGCACCCCCCGGGAGATCTGGGTGGTGGACGATGACCCGGTGGTGGTCAGCCGCGTCCGGGAGGCGGGCTTCACGGTCGTACGTGGCGACGCCACGGATATCGAGGTCCTCCGGAGTGCGGGCGCCGACCAGGCCCACATCGTAGTCTCCACCATTCGCCACCGAGACGACAGCGCCCCACTCCTGGCCATGGCCGGGGAGGTGCCGGTTCTGGTCCGAGCTTTCGATGACACCGACAAGGAATGGATCGAGGAGAGGGGTGGGATCGCCATCTCCTACTCGGAAGCGGCAACTGCAGACTTCATGAAGTGGTTCCGGGACGCCGAACCCCAGCCCGAGGGCCAGGCCGCCTGAGCCGCCTGACGCCTCCACGGGGAACACCTCGGCCCGAGCCCTGTACGGAGCGTGAACCCGGGAGCGAAATACGATACCTGAACACACGGGAGCGTTCTCGGCTGAGCCTGCACCTCGAACGCAGGCCGACCACATCCAAACCGGAACCCTGGCTTGCCCGAGATCGAGCGGGCTCTTCCGGTTCGTGCCACAGGAGAACTTCATGAATTCAGGAATCACCCCGAGTTTCATCATCCGGGGAATCGGGCTGTCCGTGCTGGGGCTCATGCTCATCGCGGCGCCGTTGACCGCGCAGCAGATGACACCCCCGCCCCAACAGCAGCAGGAGCTGCCGGATTCGGTCCAGGAGATGATGGCCGAATTCCAGGAAAAGCAGGCCGCACTCCAGGAGATCCAGACCCAGGCGGTCCAGGCCAGCGATGAGCTGCAGGGCATGCAGATGGCCATTCAGGAGCAGATCGAAGAGGCCATGCGTGCCATCGAGCCCGAGATGGACGACATCATCGAGCAGCTCCAGGCCATGGAGGCCGAAGCTCAGGCCGCACAGCAGGCCGAAGACATGGAGCGCCTCCAGGCCCTCATGACTGAGGCCCAGGCCCTGGACGGTCGCCTGCAACAGGCTCAGGCCCAGGCCCTCGAGCGAGATGACATCCAGGAGTCCATCGAGGAGTACCAGGAAGTCCTGATGGTGGAGATGCTGGAGATCGACCCGGAAGCCGAAGTGCTTCTCGAAGAAGTGGAAGCGCTGGCCGACCGGATCGAGAGCGCCATCGGCTGACCCCGCGCAGTTGACACAGGGAACCGCAGCGGTCTCCCGGAAAACCCCCGGCAATCACCTGATTGCCGGGGGTTTTCGTTTTCGGACCGTGCCGTGCCGGACGGTCAGAGCAGGGGCGAAAAGAGCCGTGCCATACCGTCGCGGAGCCGGACCAGGAGTGCCCGGTCCCGCATCTCGGCCACGCTGAGTTCCCGGGCCACCGCCCGGCGCTCATCCAGGAAGTCGTCCAGTCGCTCGACGAAGGTGGGGTCGTACGACTCCACGTTGAACTCGAAGTTGAGCTGGAGGCTCCGTGGATCCCAGTTGGCCGAGCCCACCAGTCCCCAACCGGCATCCACGGTCATCACCTTGGAGTGGTCGAAGGGCGGTGGGGTCAGAAAGAGCCGCACGTCCTTCTCCATCACCTGCTGCCAGTAGGCCTGGGACGCCCACTGGACCAGAATGAGGTTTCCTTGCTCCGGCAGGTAGACCTCCACATCGACGCCCCGCATGGCTGCCACACCCAGGGCGTGGATGAGCCGCACGTCTGGAACGAAGTACGGCGTCACCACGCGGACGCTCCGCTCCGCCGTGGCCAGGGCGCCCAGGAGAACGGTCTGGAGCTTCTCGTAATCCACGTCGGGCCCGTCGGAGATGCCCCGGGCCACCACCTCTCCCACCTCCTTCTGAGGGGGAAACCAGGCAGGACCCGACAGCGTTTCGCCGGTAGTAGCGAACCAGTCCTCTGCAAACACCTCCTGGAACTCAGCCACGGCCGGCCCTTCCATCCGCATATGGAGGTCGCGGACGGGATGGGTAGCCCCACCCTTCAGCATGTGACCGTAGCGGATGTTCATTCCTCCGGTGAAGCCCACCTTCCCATCAGTCACCAGAATCTTCCGGTGGTTGCGGAGGTTGAAGTAAGGCATGCGCCAGATGAAGGGCCCCGGATGAAAACGCGCCACCGGCACCCCCGAGCGCTCCAGCTCCTTCACCATGGAGGGCCGGGAGTAGCGTGCGCCCACCGCGTCGATGAGGACCCGGACCTCGACCCCTCGCTCCACGGCGTTCTTGAGAGCATCCCGGAACCGGAGGCCCGCCGGGTCGTGATCGAAGATGTACGTGCAGAGCGAAACGGTCTCCCGGGCGGCCTCGATGGCATCCAGCATCGCCGGGTACGCCTCGTCCCCGTCCACCAGCAGTTCGGCTCGGTTCCCCGCCAGAAGTGGACGGCCGGAAACCCGCCCGGCCAAGCGCGCGATGGAGGCCAGGTGCGCATTTTCCGGATCCAGAATCCCCTGCAGGGCGGCTGCCGGGAGGGGGGTTACCTCTCTGATGAGGTCCTCGTCGAATTCCCCGGTGCGGATCGCCCGGGCCCGTCGCTGGATCCGGTTGATCCCGAACAGCAGGTAGGCCAGAAAGCCCAGAGCGGGTGCCAACCACACCAGGCCTACCCAGGCCACGGCGGCCGAGGAGTCCCGCTTCGTCAGGACGATATGCACCGAGGTCCCGACGGGTACCACCACCGCCAGCACACCTAGTGTCACCGTCCAGATGTCCAGCATCAGTCCTCCCCTGGGCGTTGGGTCCTCCGTGGGACCACATCCCACGGTACCGGCA
>PWLA01000156.1 GCA_003559555.1 Gemmatimonadota bacterium
GTCGGCCACCTCATCCGGGGTTCCGGTCACCTCCAGGAGCACCAGGGCGAAGGCGTCGCCGGCCAGCGACGCCGTGAGAGGGTCGGTGTCCAGTCCTGCGATCTCCAGAAAGCGCCGGCCCAGCAGCTCGCAGGCGTCAGCCCCCGTTTCCTGCGCTCCCACGGCCAACGCCACCACGTCATCGGCGGAACGAGCCGGGAGGAGGGCGACCCCCCGACCCTCGGGGACGGGGATCGTGCGAAGCTCCACCTCGGTGAGGACGGCCAGCGTGCCTTCACTGCCCACCAGGAGCTGGATCGGGTCCCGGTGGGGCAGGAACCGGTCCAGGGCGTACCCGGACGAGTTCTTCCGAACCTCCGGCCATCCTGCAGGCCGTCCGTCTTTTCCGGTGGGGAGGTCGGTCTGGACGTGGGAGAAGCGCTCCGGAGGGGAAGTCCCGTTGGGGGTCCGCGCACCCGTGGCGACTGTGTCTGCGCCATTCGAGCGGACTGGGGTTCGGCCTCCACGGGGAGCGGTCGAGGCTTCGTCCGCACTGCCGGGAGAGGGGGGACGGAGGTGGAAGGGTTCTCCCGTGGCGTCGATCCCCCGGAGTCCCACCACCCACTTTGCGGTGGCCCCGTGGCCGAATGAGCCGGGTCCGGCTGCGTTATTGGCCGCCATCCCCCCGATGGTGCACCAACGCGCTGAGGCCGGAAGGAAGGGAAGATGTCGGCCCATCCGGTCCCGGGCGACCTGGTCGATCCTCTCCGCCACCGCCCCGGCACCGGCTCGAATCGTTCCCTCGTCGGGCGAGGCCTCGATCCAGTCCAACCCCTCTGCCAGCGAGACGACCACGGCGGATCCCAGGTTTCCCCCGGGCATTCCGGTTCCGGCTCCCCGGGGGATCAGGGCCACCTCGTGATCCCGGGCCCACCGCACCAGGTGCGCCAGGCTGTCGGTATCGGCCGGGCTCAAGTAGGCGTCCGGGCTGGCGCGAAAAGGTCCCGACACACGGGAGGCCAGACGAGCGGCCTCGGCGTGCTGAACGTGTCGACCTCGATAACCGGGGGGAAGGGGCGGCAGGGGCCCGGACGTCTGCACCTCCCGGGATCGCCTCAGGCCGAGGCCGGTTCGACAGGCTGGCAGTGGGTGCAGTATCCGGTGAGCTCCAGCCTGTAGCCGGTGACGTGGAATCCCTCGGTACCCTCCTTCAGCTCGGAGATCTCTTCCGAAGGAAGACGCCCGGCCACGTCGAAGATCCGGGAGCACTGCAGGCAGCGGGCGTGGTGATGGGGGTCCGTCCGGCCATCGTAGCGGGCCGAGCCGTCTCCGTAGGTGAGCTTCATGGCGAGGCCGCAGCCCACCAGGGTCTCCAGGGATTTGTAGACGGTGGCCAGCGAGATCACAGGCACCTGGGACCGGACGGCGAGGAACACCTCATCGGCGGTCGGGTGCTTGTCGGTGGACGACAGGAAACGATAGACCGCAGCTCGTTGTTCGGTGAACCGCTGACCGTTGGCTTCGAGCGCCTCACGGAGTACCGCTTCGGGGGGCTGATCCTGCTGGGGCATGATGATTTCGAAGCCTGCCGAAGAGGACACAAAGGAAGAATGATTCTGAATAAAGGTAAGGAGAGGTCGGAAAGAGTGTCAACAATCGGAGGTTGGCCTGCCTTCAGCAATCTGACGGGGAAGGGGGACGCGCCCCGCGGCCGCACCTGGCTTCCCGATCAGACGGCAAGGAGGAAGCGCGAACCGATCGGCCTGGGGGATTGTGGGCCGGAGTCGCCTTCCGCCGGGGTCGGCGGCCTCCGCCCACAGGGCACGCCGGCGGTGCGACATGGCGAGTAGGGAAGGCGATGGGGAGGGCGAGGGGCTCCTGACGCTGGAGCCCCTCCTGGAAGCCGTGCAGGACGGAGTGGAAGCTGCCGGCTGGGCCCTGTCCGGGCTCCAGAAGACCACCAGCCTCGAGTTCGAGGGGAAGTGGGCCGGCGAATCCACGCGGTCAGCGTACCTCTTCTTTCACCGTCCGGATCTGCCGGAGGCGGTGGAGGTGGACGTCTTCCTGGACGAGACCAGCCAGGGGCTCCGGGGCAACCTTGCCCTGGTGGTGGACGGCCCGAAGCTCTCCGAGATGGGCCGGGTGACTTCGCTGCTGGACCGGCTGGCGGTGGCGGCCCGGGGGACCCTCCCGGAGGGGTACAGGACCCCCATCTCCCTGCGTCTCTCCCTTCCCGATTCCGATGCGCGGGGCCCCAGCGCAGCGCTCCAGCTCCGCTTCAAGCTCCAGCTCCCGCGGAGTGCAGTGGAGGCCGGAGGGTCGGCGATTTCCGCCCTCTCCACCGCTGCTGTGGCGGCCTTCGAGCGACTCCTGGAACGCCCGGAAGTGGCGGAACTGCTCCCGCCGGTGGTGGAATGACCCGAGCTGGTGATGCACTGGCCCGAGTTGGTGATGGAACGACCCGAGCCGGTGGTGGGCCGGTGGTGGGCCGGTGATGGAATGACCGTGGCCGCGGGAGCCCTTCCGCCCAGGGGGGAGTGCAGGGAGGAGGAGGGCGACTTGCGACCCCCAGGGCGCCTTCCTACTCTCCCTCCTGTCCGACAAATGGCTGTCCGACAAATGGCTGTCCGACAAATGGCTGTCCGATCAATGGCCCGAAGGATGCCCTTCTGCGGCCTCAACTCGAACCTCATACAGGAGCCCACTTCCCATGACTCCCCCTGACGGCACCGAAAGCAAGCTGGACGATCTGCTCCGGGAGGACCGGCGGTTCCCTCCTCCCGAAGATTTTCGGGCGAGGGCCCACGTCTCGGACGAGTCGGTCTACGACGAGGCCGAGGAGGACATGCTGGGGTACTGGGCCCGCTGGGCCGAGGATCTGGCCTGGTTCCAGCTGTGGGACCAGGTGCTGGACTGGCAGCCTCCTCATGCCAAGTGGTTCGTGGGGGGGCAGCTGAACGTGGCCCACAACTGCCTGGACCGGCATCTTCACGGACCCCGGCGGAACAAGGCGGCCCTCATCTGGGAGGGGGAACCCGGTGACGTTCGGACCTACACCTACTGGGACCTGCACCGGGAGGTCTCCCAGTTCGCAAACGCCCTGAAGGGGTTGGGGGTGGAGAAGGGCGACAGGGTCGCCATCTACCTTCCCATGATCCCGGAGGCGGCCATCGCCATGCTGGCATGCGCCCGCATCGGCGCCATCCACTCGGTGGTGTTCGGAGGCTTCTCCCCCGGCTCGCTGGCGGATCGGATCAACGACGCCGATGCCAGGGTCCTCATCACCGCCGACGGGGGGTACCGGCGCGGGAACGTGATACCGCTGAAGCGGAATGCCGACGAGGCGCTCCAGCAGACGCCGTCCATCGAGCACGTGGTGGTGGTGGCCCGGGGGTGGGACATCTCCCGGACCACGCAGACCACCATGCAGCCGAAGCGGGACCTCTGGTACCACGACCTGATCCGGGATGCCTCGGCGGACTGCCCGGCCGAGCCCATGGACTCGGAGGACATCCTCTTCATCCTGTATACCTCGGGCACCACCGGACAACCCAAGGGGGTGGTGCACTCCACCGGTGGGTACCTGACCCAGACGTACGCCACCACCCGCTGGGTCTTCGACCTCAAGGAAGACGACGTCTACTGGTGCACTGCCGACGTGGGGTGGATCACCGGGCACTCCTACATCGTGTACGGACCCCTGGCCAACGGTGCCACCGTCATGATGTACGAGGGCGCGCCGGACTTTCCGGATCGGGGGAGGTTCTGGGAGCTGTGTGCCAAGTACGGGGTGACCGTCTTCTACACGGCGCCCACCGCCATTCGGGCCTTCATGAAGTGGGGCGAGGAGTGGCCGGAAAAGCACGACCTGTCGCAGCTCCGCCTCCTGGGGACGGTGGGGGAGCCCATCAACCCCGAGGCCTGGGTCTGGTACCACCGTTTCATTGGCGGCGAACGTTGTCCCATCGTGGACACCTGGTGGCAGACGGAGACGGGGGGCATCATGATCACCCCGCTGCCGTGGGTCACCGAGACCGTTCCCGGTAGCGCCACCCGGCCCTTCCCCGGCATCCAGGCCACCCTCCTTGACGAGGCCGGCCGGGAGACCAATGCCGGCTACCTGGCCATCACCCGTCCCTGGCCGTCCATGCTCCGTACCATCTGGGGCGATGACGAACGGTTCCGCCAGACCTACTGGTCCAAGTGGGATGAGCCGGGGACCTACTTCCCCGGTGACGGGGCCAAGCAGGACGAGAACGGAAACCTCTGGATCCTGGGACGGGTGGATGACGTGCTGAACGTGGCGGGCCACCGGATCGGGACCATGGAGGTGGAGAGCGCGCTGGTGGACCACCCGGCGGTGGCCGAAGCCGCAGTGGTGGGCAAGACCCACGACGTGAAGGGACAGGCCATTGCGGCCTTCGTGACGCTCCGGGACGGCAAGGAGCCGTCCGACGAGCTGGTCGTTGCCCTGAAGGCCCACGTGGCCGAGGTGATCGGTGCCATCGCCCGTCCAGAGGCGATCCTCTTTTCCGCCGATCTGCCCAAGACCCGTTCTGGGAAGATCATGCGGCGGCTCCTCCGGGACATCGCCGACGGAAAGGCGCTGGGCGACACCACCACCCTGGCCGATCCGGAGGTGGTGGCTCGCCTGAAGCAGCGGTACGAAGAGGAGGGCGAGCCCTGAGCGAGGCCCGAGCGACAGGACGCCGGCCCGCTGCCCCTACTCGTCGGCCAGGGGATCCGGTGGGCCCGGCTTCCGTTTCCGGTCCGCCGGCTTCTCCTTGACCGGCTTGGCGGGGATGCCCACGTGCACCGTCGAGGGCAGGGTGTCCCGGGTTGCCAGGGCGCCTGCGCCCACCATGGAGTCATCGGCCACGTGCACACCGGCCAGGATCGTGGCGTGGTAGGTGATGCGCACCCCGTCGCCCAGCACGGTAGCCGGAGTCTTCACGATCTTCGGGTCCACGATGTCGTGGGTGTGGGAGTAGACGTTGGCGAAGTCCGAGATCGAGGTCTTGTTCCCGATGCGGATCCCGCCCCGGTCGTCCAGGAGCACGTGCCGGTGGACCACCACGTCGTCGCCCACCTCCAGGTTGTATCCGAAGGAGAGCTTCACGAAGTGGAAGGCCTTGAAGTTGCGGCCGCACCGTTTGAAGATTCGCCGCGCCAGGATCCGACGAAAGCGAATCCCCAGGTGCACGTTCTCGCCCAACGGGCTCTTGTCGAACATCTCCCAGAGCCAGATGAGGGGCTTGACCCGGGCGTAGCGTTCGGTGTCGAGCTCATGGTAGTACTCGGGCTCCAGAGTCACATTCCGCGGATCCATCTGGAGAAGCGCGATCCGGGTGGATGGCGGCAGTGAGGCCGGGTCCCGGGTGGCCAGGTCCGGGTAGAAGATGTCGGTCAGGATCTTTCGACACAGTTCGTTCCGGTCACAGTCCTCCCTCTCGAGCTCGTGGTCCACGGCCTCGAGCCATTCATCATAGACACCCCGGGTGGATTCGGGGAGGGGAACGTCGCGGAGAGGGTAGTACGGCATGCAGATGCGGGGTTGGGGATCCTTGGCGGTGGCGAGCCCCTCCGGGCTCCCCCGAAACGTCGGATCCATGATACCTTTACTTAGAAGGATGTTGAAGAAGTACAGGACGCCCCAACCGAGCGGCTGACCCCGTGGTCGCGCAAGGCGTTCAGAGCGCGTCCTCCGCGAGACCTCTTCTCGGTGGTCCCTGTACTTCTTGAACAGCCTTCTACAAGATGTGGGACGTCCCGTCCCGGTGGAAGGTCCGGCGTCCATGATGCATTCGGGTGGCCGGCCACGGGGAGGCGGTGCCGGACTCGTCCCAACCGCCGAGAAGGCCCATTCCAGCAGAGGGAGACAGGTTCGTGCACGAGACCCTGAGACGTCGGATTCTGCGGAAGCTGGAGACGCTGCCCGAAGCACAGCTCTACCAGGTTCTGGACTATATCGAATTTCTGGAGTCCCGGTACACCAGTGAGGAGCCTGCCGATGCCACCGGCCTCCAGCGTTGGGCCGAGAAGCTGGAGGATGGGCTGCGGAAGCGGACCATGAATCCCTCGAACCTGAGGGAGGCCTTCCAGCTCCTGGCAGCGGCGGACCGGGCGCTCAGCTCGGTGCAGGAGGTCGGGCGCCAGATCGTGGATGAGCTGCAGTGGGAGGAAGGGGAGCGGCCCCGGCCCCCGGCCTCGCCCGGGTCCAGCGCCGGTTCCCGGCCGGGTTCGGTCCCCCGGACCCCCTCGCCGGAAGGAGATCGAGGGCCCGGGCGGGGGCGTTCTCCGGGATCCGACCGAACCTCCTCCTCCGACCGGTCTCCCGACTCGGAGTCGACGTCTCCACCCCCATCCCGGGACGAGGGTTGACACCCCCGGCACGGCGCCCCTAAGCTGTGCCATGGAACGAGCCACCCCGAGCCGGATGAGCACCACAGCCGCGCCCGACGGAGGACCCCCTTTCCGGGGGATCCGCCTCCGTCGGGCGTGCGCTGTTTTGCGAACCTGCCACCGCATTCAGACCTCCAGGTAGACCCCATGGCCGAACCCCGCCATCCCGAAGAGAATTTCGTCGGCGAGGGCCTCACCTTCGATGACGTCCTCCTGATTCCCGGGCACTCCACCGTCCACCCCCGTGACACCTCCGTGGCCACGCGGCTGACCGATGCCATCCGGCTGGAGATTCCCCTCTTGAGCGCGGCCATGGACACGGTGACCGAGTCCAAGATGGCCATCGCCCTGGCCCGGGAAGGGGGCCTGGGAATCATCCACAAGAACATGCCCGCCGAGCGGCAGGCCGCCGAAGTGGACCGGGTGAAGCGCTCCGAGAGCGGGATGATCCAGAATCCCATCACCCTCCAGCCCGACGCCACCCTCCGGGACGCCCACGAACTCATGGCCCGCTTCTCCATCTCGGGCGTGCCCATCGTGGAGAACGGGGGACGACTGGTGGGCATCATCACGAACCGGGACCTCCAGTTCGAGGAGGAGCTGGATCAGCCGGTGAGCGAGGTGATGACGGCAGAGGAGCTGGTCACCACACCCATCGGGACCACGCTGACCGAGGCGGAGCGGATCCTCCACCGCCACCGGATTGAAAAGCTCCCGGTGGTGAACGAAGACGGAACGTTGGCCGGCCTGATCACCGTCAAGGACA
>PWLA01000059.1 GCA_003559555.1 Gemmatimonadota bacterium
CGATCCCAACCCCCAACGAGATACCTTCATGAACGCCGAATTGGACTCTTCTCCCGTGGACCTGGCAATCATTGGCGCGGGTCCCTGCGGGATCGCTGCGGGTGCCGCCGCGCAGAAGGCCGGGATCCGGAGCGTGCTCTTCGACAGGGGACCGCTCTGCAAGTCACTGGTCGACTACCCCTACTACATGTCCTTCTTTTCCACACCCGAGAAGCTGGAGGTGGAGGGCGTTCCCTTCGTTACGGCCGAAAAGAACCCCACCCGTCGCGAGGCCCTCATCTACTACCGGCGGGTGGCCGAGTTCTTCGACCTGGAAGTCCGGCAGTACGAAGGTGTCGAGGCGATCTCGGGGGAGGAGGGCAAGTTCCGCCTGGAAACCCGGGACATGGCCGGGCGCCGGCGGGTATGGCGCTCCCAGCGGATCGTCATGGCCACCGGTGGCTTCCACGGCCCGAATCTATTGGGCGTACCTGGCGAGGACCTGCCCAAGGTTCTCCACCACTACCACGAACCCTATCCCTTCTGGCAACAGGACGTCACGGTGGTGGGCGGGGGAAACTCGGCGGTGGAGGCGGCCCTCGAACTCTTCCGGACCGGGGCGCGGGTCACGCTGGTCCACTTCAACCACGACTTCGATCCGGGGGTGAAACCCTGGATCCTGCCGGACATCCAGAATCGCATCGAAGCCGGGGAGATCGAGGTGCACTGGGGTCACCGGGTGGCCCGAATCGAGCCCACCTCCATTCATCTCCGCTCGGACGAGACCGGAGAAACCCGGGAACTGGCAAACGACTGGGTGCTGGCCCTCACCGGGTGGAAGGCCGAACCCATCCTCCTCCACCAGCTGGACGTCCCTGTGGACCCGGAGACCGGCGTGCCGACCCACGACCCCGAGACCATGGAGACGCCGGTGCCCGGGGTCTTCATCGCAGGGGTGCTGGCCGCGGGGCACGACGCCAACCGGATCTTCATCGAGAATGGCCGGTGGCACGGTGGAGCCATCGTGGAGACCATTCGCAGCCGTGTGGAGGCCAACGCGGCCAACGCGGACTGAGGGGACCTCAGGCGCCTGGATCGCCCTCCACCAGCTCCCATCCGTCACCGGAAAGGGCACGCACCCCCACTTCGGGCCCGTCCTCGGCACCCAGGCGAGCCGTCGTAGGGGGCTCGGCCTCACGGCGGAGGTAGCCCAGGGCGATCCCCTGCCCGAATCGAGGAGACTGGGCGGTACTCCGGATCTCGCCGGCGGCCCGATCCCGGCCTCCGATGAAGAGTGGCGTCCCCGGCGACGGGGTCGGGTGATCGCCCAGGAAAAACCCTCGAAGATGGCGGTTCACCCGGCCCCGATCCCGGATCCGGACGATGACCTCCTGCCCGGTATAGCATCCCTTCTCATGATCCACGGCCCGGCTCACGATGCCTGCTTCCGGGAGAAGAGTGTCCCGGTCCAGCTCGTGGCCATAGGCGGGCCGGCCGTGCTCGATCCGGAGCGTGTCCCAGACCCCGGAACCCGCAGGCGACAATCCCAGCTCCCGCAGCCGGAGCCAGAGCGATCGAAGGGTCCCGGCCGCCGCCAGCACGTCGAAGGCGGCAGGTGCCACCTCCCCGTTGCGCACGACCCGGATTCCGGTGAGGGATCCGTCGGCCAGGACCCGCTCCTCTCCCTCCTCCATCTCCTCCAGCTCCGGGACATCCACCCGGAGACCCAGCGCCTCTCTCGAGAGGAGGGAGGCGGCCCGGCTGCCCACCACGGTGATGAGCCCCAGGGGATCGGTGGGCTCCACCAGCTTTGCCATCCGCGGGGGCAGGTAGCGCTTCAGGTGCTCCAGGAGTCCGCCGAGCCCACTCCGGGGCACGTCCAGGAGGTGTCCGCCCTCGTCGCCAGCCTCCAGTCGAAAGAGGCGCAGGTCGGTGACCACCTTGCCCTTGGGCGTCAGGACGGTGGAGTAGTGGGCCCGTCCGCGCCACACTCCGGGCTCCACCTCGGTGGGGTCCGGGGGCATTCGGCCCGACACGATTCCGGTGAGCATCTGGGCCGGCGCCCGCCCCTGCACCGGAAGAAGGGCCCGGTGGGATCGGTCCAGCACCGCGCCCTCACCGGTGGCTGCTCCGTACTCGGCGGTGGGGTCGCCGTAGTGTCGGGGAACGGGCACCCCGTCCACTTCGCCCATGAGGGCCCCTTCCTCCCTGTGCAGCGCCTGGAGCCGTTCCCATCCTGCTGCGGACTTCACTTCAGTCATGCTCCTCCTCGACTCGCGGTCATGCGTTTGGAATGGGGCTCAGCCACCTCGGCCACCGCTTCCCTTCAGCTCCTCCACCAGCTCGCGAATCCGACCGGCGTCGGCGGCCTCCGGTGCGTAGTCCAGGTACCACTCCAGCTGCTCCAGGGCCTCCCGGGTCCGACCCATCCGGGCCAGCAGCGTGCCCCGATCGCGGATCTCGGCCGGGGCCGTGGGGTGGATCACCAGGATCCGCTCCACCGCCGCCAGGGCTCGCTGGTGATCCTCCACGTTCAGGTAGACGCCCTTCAGGTTGGTGAGGAGCCGGACCAGCATGTCGCGGCGCCCCGCCTCCTTCAGAAACGCGGGCTGAACCCGGATCATGCCGCCGTAGACCCGATCCAGAAGCTCCTGAGCCTGATCCTCGAAGCGGATCCGGCCCTCGTCGAAGGGATCCAGGAGGAGAGAGAGGCTCTCTCCGCGGAAGCGCACCAGGAAGTGGCCCGGAAAGTTGACTCCCTCCAGGGGAAGGCCGAGCCGCCAGCCCACCTCCAGGAGGACGATGCCCAGGGTGAGGGGAATCCCCTTCTTCCGGTCCAGCACCTCGGAAAGGAAGGAGTTGCGCGGGTCGTAGTAGGCCTCCCGGTTGCCCTGGAAGGCGTTTCGCTCGTAGACGGTCCGCACCATCTCCCTCAGGATGACCACCGGGGCGGTTTCGTCGTCCAGCCGGTCCTTCACCTCCTCGGCCAGCTGATCCAGGCGGGCCAGGTACGGCTCCACAGGGAGCTGCCCGTACTCCTCCCGAGCCACCAGGAGGGCAGCCCGCGCCAGGTTCACCTGGTCGTCGGCCTGGTCCACCTCGCGGGTGAATTCGGAACGGGCGGAAGGGGCTGGTGCGCTCACGGCGTGTCCACTGGTTTCCCGGATGGCGTCCGGTGACCTACATTCACCGTCGGCCTTCAGTTCATGAGGGTCCTCGGTCGACGATGGATTCCGGTCGGGAATCCCACCCCGCCAACGAAGGAGACGGTAATGCGTACACGAATCGCCCTGTTGGTTTCCGTGCTGGCCCTGGCCGCCTGCGACGAGCCGGCCCCGGACCCCGACCCACCTCCCACGCTGGAGGAGCGGGCCCAGACCTTCGAGGACCCGGAGGTTGCCAGAATCTGGACCCGGATGATGGAGACCATCGCCCCGGACGACGGCTGGGAGCGAGCTCGCTACCTGGAGTTCCACTGGGCGGTGGCCCGGGACGACGAGCCCCTCATCCGGGAACACAGCTGGGACCGCTGGGAGGGACAGGCCCGGGTCGATGCCCCCACCGATGACGGTCGCATGGTGGCCATCTTCCCCACGGACAACCCGGAGGAAGGCCGGGTCTGGCTGGCAGGAGAAGAGCTCTCGGGCGAGGCGGCGACCGAGCGGTTGAACTCAGCCCATCGAGCCCACGTGAACGACGCCTACTGGCTTCTCATGCCGTACAAGTGGACCGATCCCGGGGTGGAAGCCCGCTACGCCGGCTACGAGACCGACGACGAGGGCATGGAGTGGGAGGTGGTGGAGCTCACCTTCGACGCGGGCACCGGGCTCACGCCCCAGAACATGTACCGGGCCTTCATCAATCCCGATACGGGCCGGATGGAGCGGTGGCACTTCCTCTCCAATCCCGACGCCGACCCCTCGCCCGCGGACTGGGCCGACTGGCGACAGGTGGGACCGATTCAGCTCCCCGAGAACCGAATGGTGGGCGGCGAGCCCCGGATCTTCTTTCCGCATCTGAGAGTCGAGACGGAGGTGCCCGAGGGGGCGTTCGACCCGCCCGGGTCGTAGCCCAGGGGTATCAGTCCACCGCCACCTCGGTGGCGCCGGTCTCGGTGGCCTCGCGTATCCGGGGCGGATCGGCCGGTCCCGGCACCAGAGCGTGTTCCAGGACATCGTCCAGTGTCTCCACCACGTGGATGGTGAGCGTCTCCCGGACCGCCTCGGGAATGTCCTCCAGGTCGGCCTCGTTCTCTGCCGGCAGGATGATCTCGTTGATCCCGGCCCGGACCGCCCCCAGGACCTTCTCCTTGATCCCACCGATGGGGAGAACCCGTCCGGTGAGGGTGAGCTCGCCGGTCATGGCCACGTCCCGACGAACCTTCCGACCGGAGAGGGCCGACACCAGTGAGGTGGCCATGGTGATCCCCGCCGATGGCCCGTCCTTGGGGATGGCCCCTGCCGGCACGTGGATGTGGACCTCCGTGCCCTTCATGAGCTCCTCCGGGATCCCGAATTCCTTGCGCCGGGACTTGGCGTAGGTCCAGGCCGCCCGACCCGACTCCTTCATGACATCACCCAGCTGTCCGGTCAGGACCAGGCTGCCCTCCCCAGGCATGACGCTGGCCTCCACGAACATGATGTCACCGCCCATGGGCGTGTAGAACATCCCGGTGGAGACCCCCACCGCATCCTCGGTGCGCATCTTTTCGGGGTGCACCCGGGGACGGCCCAGAAGCTCCCGGATCTCCTCTTCGTTCACTGTCAGCGAGCCCACCTCGTCGGCGGCGATCTTGCGGGCCACCTTCCGGGCCACCTTCCCCAGGGCCCGTTCGAGCTGACGCACCCCGGCCTCACGGGTATACTGGCTGGTCACCGCCCGGATGGCTTCGTCATCCATCACCAACTCACCTTCCTTCAACCCCGCCTCCTTCTTCTGACGGGGCAGAAGGTAGCGACGGGCGATCTCCAGCTTCTCCTGCTCGGTGTAGCCTGAGAAGTCCACCCGCTCCATCCGGTCCAGGAGGGGGGCCGGAATCCGGTCCACGTAGTTGGCCGTGGCGATGAAGAGGACCTCGGAGAGGTCGAAGGGAATCCCCAGGTAATGGTCGGTGAACTCGGAGTTCTGGGCCGGGTCCAGCACCTCGAGCAACGCCGCGGATGGGTCGCCCTGGAAGGAGGCCCCCAGCTTGTCCACCTCGTCCAGCAGAAAGACCGGGTTCTTGGTCTTGACCTGGCGCATCCCCTGGATGATTCGTCCCGGCATGGCCCCCACGTAGGTGCGGCGATGCCCCCGGATGTCGGCCTCGTCCCGAGCGCCCCCCAGGGAGATCCGGACGTACTTCCGCCCAAGGGACCGGGCGATGGACTGGGCGATGGAGGTCTTCCCCACCCCTGGCGGTCCGGTGAAGAGAAGGATGGGTCCCCGGCCCACGACCTCCTCCTCCTGAGGCTCGGTGTCGGGATCGGGATCGTCCTCGGAGGTGTCCGGCGCCGGGTCCGGCTCGGACGGGGCGTCGGTCACCGGCACGTTCCGGGCGACGCTCAGGGCCGCCGCAGCGCGCCCATTGCCGTTAGCCGGACCGCCTTCAGACACCTCGCCTGCCTGGGGCGCAGCGATGATCTCGCCACCGTCCTCGTCCAGGTCCCCGCCCACCGGCACGGGAGCCGACGAGGGTGACGAGTCCTTCTTCTTTTTCGGAGGCGGACTCCGCTCGGCCTGCAGCTTGCGGACCGCCAGGAACTCCAGGATCCGGTCCTTCACGTCCTCCAGCCCGTAGTGATCCTCGTGGAGGATCTTCTCGGCCACCGCCAGGTCGATCTTGTCTTCGGTCCGCTCGTTCCAGGGCAGCTCGGTGATCCACTCCAGGTAGGTGCGGATGACCTGGTACTCGGCGGACTGGGGACTGGTACGCTCCAGGCGCTTCAGCTCCCGGTCCACCTCGGTGCGGGCGTCCTCCTCCAGCTCCAGCGCCTCGATCCGGCGGCGGAGGTCCTCGATCTCCTTCTTCTCGTCCTCGTCGCCCAGCTCCCGCTGGATCTGCTTCATCTGCTCCCGGAGGAGCATCTCCCGCTGGCGCTCGCCCAGCTCCTCCTGGACCTTGGCCTGGATGTCCTCCTGGGCGTCGAGACGGGCCAGCTCCCGCTCCACCGCCACCAGCGCCCGGCGCATCCGCTCCTCGTCGTCCAGAACCTCCAGGAGCTTCTGCTTGTCTGCGGTGGGAAGATCCAGGTAGAAGGCCACCAGGTCGGCAAAGGAGCCCGGCTCCTCCACGCCCTGGAGGAGTTGATTCATGGCCTCGGCGGGAACACCGCGACGGGTACCCAGCTCGGCGGCCCGGTCCCGGAGCTCCTTGTCCAGCGCCTGGAAACCGGGATCCTCCGGGTTTCGGGGTGGGAAGCGCTGAAGGGGGATGGCCGTGGCCTCGAGCATTCCCTCGCCGGCGGCCTCGTAGTGGACCGCCTCGGCCCGATCGTCGCCCTGCACCAGGAGCTGGACCCCGCCCCGGACCCGGTGGGTCTGGATGATCCGGACCACCGTCCCCACTGTGTAGAGGATCTCCGGGGTGGCATCGTCCACGTTCTCTTTCTGAGCGACTGCGAAGAGACGGCGATCGCCGTCCAGGGCAGCCTGGACGGCTTCCACCGTCCCGGGCCTCCCGGCGGAGATGGGAACGGCTACTCCGGGGTAGACCACCGTATCGCGAAGAGGAAGTACTGGAAGGCTGAATCGCTCGGCCATGTCGCCTCGCTAGCTTGGTTCGGGTCACTGCGGCACGTCGTGCGTACCGCCGTCACCGTGATTGTGGGTTGCCCGTGCCCGGGGGCCGGGCTCTCTTGCCATGCACGAAGCCTGCCAGCTCAAAGGGGACTGGAACGTGCCGCTCCGGCCGGTGTCCTGTCAAAATGGCCCGATCCCCCCGTCCGGTTCCAGGCGGCTCACGGAATCCCGACACCGGCCATCACCTCATACCCTCCACCACCGACGAGAGTCCATGTCCAAGGCCCCCTCCTCTCCCCCGGCATCGTCCCGGTCCCCATCCCGGCGAACCTCCACCGGTGTCTTTGCCGGGATCCGGGTCGGGTCCATCGGGGGGGTCGACATCTCCCTGGACTACTCCTGGTTCATCATCTTCTTCCTGATCCTGGGGACCTTCGCCGGGGTGGTCTTTCCGGCCCACGTCCCGGACGTGGACCGCCTTGGCTACCTTGCCATGGGCTTCGTCGGGGCGGCCCTCTTCTTCATCTCGCTGCTGATCCACGAACTGGCCCACGCCTTCACCGCCATCCGGAAGGGGATCGGGGTGGAGGGGATCACCCTCTTCATTTTCGGGGGCATGGCCCGGATGGAGCGCGACACCACCTCGCCCGGAGACGAGTTCGTCATCGCCGGGATGGGTCCGGTGGCCTCCTTCGCCCTGGCCGCTCTCTTCTACGGGCTGGCAGCGGTGGGCAATCTCACCGGAGCGCCCCTGGCGTTGACCGTGGTGGCGGAGTATCTGGGCTTCCTGAACCTGATTCTGGCCATCTTCAACCTCTTCCCCGGCTTTCCCCTGGACGGGGGCCGCCTGCTCCGGGCCATCATCTGGAAGGTCACCGGCTCCATGCGCCGGGCCACCCAGATCGCCGCCGGAGCGGGACGGGCATTGGGATGGGGGCTCATCGGACTGGGGCTCTTCGCCCTTCTGGTGGGGGGCGGGCTCATCGGCGGCCTCTGGCTGATCTTCATCGGCTGGTTCCTGGGCCACGCCGCCCGCTCGTCGTATCAGCAGGTCCTCCTGCAGGAGATGCTGGCCCCCATGACAGCCCGACAGGCCATGACCGCCAAGCCGGAGACCGTCTCCCCCGATCTTCCGGTGGGAGAGCTGGTATCCGACTACTTCCTGCAGCGACCCTACAACTCGTTCCCGGTGACCGAAGACGGCATCCCGGTGGGGCTGGTGACCCTCAGCCAGGTGAAGGCGGTGCCCCGGACCGAGTGGGAGGGGAAGCGAGTCGCCGATCTCATGACCCCCCTGGAGAGGGTGGTCGTAGTGGAGCCCGAGACCAGCATGATGGATGTCCTGGACCGGATGCGGAAGCAGGAGGCGAGCCGGGTCCTGGTGGCCCGGGACTGGGAGCTCATCGGGATCGTATCGGCGACCGACCTGACCCGGTGGCTGGACCGGATGACCCTGGCCGAGTAAGCTGAATTCATGACTCCCTCCGAACCAGCTCACGTGATTCCGGCCCACCGGCTCCCGTCGGGCTTCGCCCAGCGCCTGGAGGAAGCGGTGTCCGAGCCGGCGATCCCCCGACCCGCCGCCACCGTGGTTCTCCTCCGGGAGGGGGAAGGGGAAGAAGGAATGGAGGTCCTCCTCCTGCGGAGGGCCCGGTCCGCCGGCTTCGTCCCCGGAGCCTACGTCTTCCCCGGAGGCCGGGTGGATCCCGCCGACGGGAGTCCAGAGGCACGGCACCAGCTCGAGGGGGTGGACCCGGAGAAGCTGGCAACGAGGATGGGGATGACCGAGAGCGAGGAGGAGCAGCCCCCCGCCTTCGCCTTCCTGGTCGCCGCGTTCCGAGAGACCTTCGAGGAGACGGGCATCCTGCCCGGCCTCCCGGCGGCCGAGCTGAGCTCCACCCGAGCCCGGACCCTTCGCCGGAAGCTGGTGGAGGACCAGGTGCCCTTCCACCAGGTCCTGGAGGCCCTGGACGCCAGGGTGGACGGAGCTCGGGCCGCCTACATCGCCCACTGGGTGACCCCGGAAGCGGAGCCCCGGCGCTACGACACCCGCTTCTTCGCCCTCCAGGTTGCCCCGGGCCTCCCGGTATCGGTGCAGGAGAGTGAGATCAGCCACGCTCTCTGGATCACTCCGGCCCGGGCGCTGGAGCGCCACCGCCAGGGGGATCTCCCCATGATCTTTCCCACCATCCGGACCCTGGAGGAGCTGGCCGACTTCAGCTCTCCGCCGGAGCTCCTGCGCAGCTATCGATCCCGGGCCATCCCCCGGCTGCTCCCCCGGCTCGTTCCCACCCCTGAAGGGGTAGGAATCGTCCTCCCGGACCCCGAACCTTCATCACCATCCCAGGACCCGAAGCCATGAACCGAGGAGTGATGGCCGTGCTACTGGCCGGCGCCTTGGCTGCCACCCTGGCGGTGTGCGAAGATGCCCGGGCCTGGGTACCCGGCCCGTTGGGAGGTATAGGGCCCCTGCCCGTTGACGCTTCCGGCGTGGATGGAGCCGGCTTTGCCGAGGCGAGGGACATGGGACAGCCGGAAACGGTCCGGGATCCGGATCCCCTCCCTGGCCTCCTGGCCCTTTCAGTCCCCGATTCGTCCCAGGTGGAGGAGGCCTTCGAGGCCCTGGATGAAGGGCTGGACCTGTGGCGCGACGGGGACGAGGCCGAAGGGGCCCGCGCGGTGGACGCCGCTTTGGCCCGCCTACCCGCCGCCGCCGACTGGCGGCCCCTGATCCGAGCCGAGCTCCTGGCTCCCACCGGGGACTCGGCCGGGGTCCGGAGCGCCCTGGCGGAGCTGGACCCGGGCACCGGCTTCCAGGGCCGCTGGGGATGGGCGTTCCTGGTGGACGCCTACGAGGCGGCCGGTGACACGACGGGCGCCCGACAGGTGGCGGAGGCCGCCGCCCGGGACCGGGCCACCCCTGACAGCGGTGGGGCGGGCTGGCTGCGGAGCGGTCGGCTGGCCCTGGCGGAAGCCGACACCGTTGCCGCGGTGGAGCGACTGGAGCGGGCCATCGGCGCCGGGGGACCCGGGAGCTCCTCCGCCCGCTCCGCCGCCCGCCTCCTGGACGACCTGGTGGAGCCTGCCGATCTGGCGGACCCGGAGGCCATGGGCCGAGCCCTCCTGGCCGGGAGAGAGTGGGCGCGGGCCCATCGTCACCTGGCCCCGGTGCTCCTCCTGGAGTCGGCCCGGCTGGATGAGCAGGAGCACTGGGAGCTTCGGATCGGGCTTGGCCAGGCGCTGGTAGAGCTGAACCGGACCCGGGAGGCGGAGCAGACGCTGGCGCCGCTGGCCGACGTCCGGCTGCCCCCGGAGCTGGCGGCCCGGGCTCTCTACTGGACCGGCCGGGCCGTCCTGGCCCGGGGCGAGAGGGACCAGGCCACCCGGATCTTCGTCCAGATCGCCCGGGAGGCCCCCGGCTCTTCGTTGGCCGAGGAGGGGCTGCTCAGGGTCCTGGACGATATCTCGTCCGATGGCAGGACGGGTGCCTCCGCCGCCGCCTCCCGGGACCGGGCCATGGACGCCCTCTTCCAGGTGGGGGTGGGTTCCACCTCCGGCGAGCTGGCCGCCGTCCGTTTCGGCACCGAGAGGTACCTGGCCGGAGACTACGGGGAGGCGGCGACGATCTTCGAACGCTACCTGGACGGAAGCCGGCGAGGAGCGACCCGGCAGCAGGCCGCCTACTGGGCCGCCCTGGCCCACGACCGCCAGGGGAACCGGGAACGGACCCGGGAGTTCCTCCACCAGGTGCACCGGGAAAATCCCCTCTCCTTCTACGGGACCTTCGCCGGCGAGCGGCTGGAGGCCCCCGTCCTGCCTGCGGATGTGCCCCCGGGACCCTCCGCCGTTCCGGGCATGAGCCATGAGATCGCCAACGCCCTGATTCGCCTCCGGATCCATCAACGGGTTCCCACCGCCGGCTCCTTCGACCACGAGCTGTCCCGACTGGAGGGCCACTTCCTGGCCAGGGGCGATGCGGCGTACGACTTCGCCGAGGCCCTCATCGAGGGGGGCCTCCCCATTCAGGGCATCGTCCTGGGCCGAACCATCCACCGCGCGGAGGGGGAGTGGAACCTGAGGCTCCTCCGGATCGTGCACCCCTTCCCCTACCGGGAGCACATCGTGCGGGAGGCCCGGGCCCAGGGGCTGGATCCCTTCTTCGTAGCCGGGCTCATTCGCCAGGAGTCCATGTTCCACCCCACCATCCGGAGCGTGGCCGGGGCGGTGGGACTGATGCAGCTCCTTCCGGGAACCGCCCGGTACGTGGCCCGGGCCGAGGGAATCCGGTACTCCCCCGGTGCGCTGGGAGACCCGGTGACCAACCTGAGGCTGGGGACCGCCTTCCTGGCCGCCATGGTCCAGCGCTTCGACGGCCGGGCCGAGGACGCCCTTTCGGCCTACAATGCAGGTCCGACGCGGATCAACCAGTGGCGGACCCGGCCCGAGTATCGGGACACCCAGGTCTTTCTGGAGCACATCCCCTTTCAGGAGACCCGCCACTACGTGAAGGTGGTGCAGCAGTACACCCGGATCTACACGGCTCTCTACGGGTGCGGACAGTTCGAGGCCTGCGCCGGGCTCTCGTACCAGGCTGCGGTGGCCCGCAGCTCGCTGGCCGGCGGGGCGCCCTCCTCGTCGCTGGCGAGGTAGCGGGAGGCCCGGGCAGCCGGGACCCTACCGGCCAGGGCCTCCGTCGGCTCCCTCGGACCCTTCCTTCGACTCCCCGCCAGGTTCCTCATCCGGGGGGAGCACCGGCCGGACCCGGTACACCTTTCTTTCCACCGCGCCCTGGAAGGCCTCTACCGGACGTTCCACCTCGAACTCGCCAATGGCCAGGTAGCGGATCATCGCGCCGGTGTGGGCCAGCCCGGCGGTGGACACCAGCTCCAGCCAGTCGCCCCGGGCCGTCTCATCCGGCGCCTCGGTGGTGGCCGAGAAGGTGTTGATCCGGGGGTTGGAGGGCCCCGAGCCACTGACGCTGCGTCCCCGCAGGGAAAGGTAGGTGAGCATCCCCTCGTGGAAGTGCTCCCGGAAGTTCTCCACGTCCTGACGCCCGTACTTGGCGTAGCGGGCGTACTGCCGCTCGCTCATGGCCTGCACCTCGGGCTCGCCGGTGATGGCGGCGGCCATGGTATCCAGAATGGCGAACTGCGCCTGGGTGATCTCGGGGTGGTCCGGGTCATCCACCCAGGTGAAGCCGGGAATGAACCATCCCCGGGGAGCCCACCAGGTCCGGGAAGTCACCGTCCTGCCCCGCACCCACGCCGCGTACCCGGAAAAGTGCTGCACCCACTCGTGAGACGGGTAGCCGTGGAGGTTCAGATAGATGTCGGGCAGCCACATCTCCATGATCCGGGGCCGCACGTTGGCCTCGGGATAGATGGGATCGTCGCTCCCGGAACCGGCGGTCATGTCCACCCCCAGCGCCCCCAGGTACCCGGCGTGCAAAGTAAAATCAGGATTTTGTTTCTGCATTTCCCACGCCAACTGGGCGCCGTCGGGGTTGGCCACCGGGTGCAGGACCACGTTCACCTTCCGCAGCAACTCCCGGTACTCCGGGTCGGTGGCCAGGAGCTCACCCAGCCGGAGGAGGTGGCTGGTGCTGGACACCTCGTTGGCGTGCTGGCGCCCGGAGAGGAAGACCGTGGGCCTGAGGGCGTTCAGCCTGGCCTGCGACAAGAAGGGCGCCTCCATGGCGGGCAGGAAGTCGGCGGCATGGATCTCCCGACCCAGCAGGGACCGGCCCGTGAGATGGACCCGGGCCTCGGGAAAGGTAGCCAGGCGGGCCATGACCGAGTCGCTTTCCGCCGGAGGGATGGGGGTCTCCCACTGGACCATGGGCTCCCCGTCCCACTCCCATCCCTCGGCATACAGAACCGGGTTCGTGGTGGGGAAGGGCGTGTTGGATACCGGGAGCACCGTTCGGGCCCGGACCTCCTCCTCGTCGTCATCCTCCAGCACGAAGTGGAAGGCCAGCTCCCCCACGTCCTCGAAGGCCAACGCCGGACCCAGAACCCCGGCGCCATGGAGCCGGCGAGTGCTCTCCACCATCCCCTCCAGGAGGGAGATCGGGAGAAGGTTGCGATCGATGGCCGATTCCGACGCCCGTCCCCGGTACTCCTGAAAGCGATCCACCGAGTCCCGGGCTGCCACCTGGAAGAGGAGCCGGTCCACGCCCTCCTGTCCGGCCCGCACCCGAATGCCCCGGAGGGCGGGCTCCGGAGTGGGGAGGGGAGAGAGGGGGTACCGCCACCGCCCCTCGCCGGGGCCCCTGGGTCCGGCCGCGTCGGTCCGGGCCCGCAGCACCAGCTCCGGGGCGGCCCGGGAACGACCGGTGAGCCGGACCCGGGCGCTCCCTCCTTCCCCGACCCCGTCCGGATCGATGTGGGGAAGGATCCGGCCGGCGTAGTTCAGCGCTCCCACCCCGTAGTGCTGCCCCAGGTGCCCCAGGAAGGCCAGGGTATGGAAGTAGAGATCGTTGTGAACCGACTCCAGCGACGAGACGACCTCCTCGTCGATGCCGATGCGGTGATTCGGCTCACTCAGGCGGACGTCGATCCGGAGCTCGTCGAAGAAGGGGGCGTTGCCCGGTGACACCTCCCCTCGGTGGAGGTCCATGATATAGTCCCGAACCAGCGGAAGGACCTGGGTCTGCCACGCCGTCCAGAATCGCTCCAGGTCGGTGCGAATCCGGCGGGTCAGCCGCTCCTCGCCGTCGGCCTCCACCACGAGCTGTCCCGTGCTGATCCGGACCCGTTCGTAGTCGGGGTAGAGGTGGAAGTACGGCTCCACCACGTACGCCGGCGAGAAGGTGTCCTCCAGGATCACCTGGCCGTCGGAATCGGTGACCAGGACCCGGTAGGTGGGCTCGGCCTCCCGGGTGGCCTCGAAAACCACCAGCGAGTCGGAGATCCCCAGCTCCCGGGCCAGAACCGCATCGACGGGGAAGAGCTCCTGCAGCCAGCGAGTGTCCGAGCCGATGACCTGCCAGGGGAGCTCGTCCGACTCCTCCAGGTGATGGTAGCGAATCCGGATCTCTCCGGGCTCCTGGCCGGCCAACGCCTCCCGAAGCCGGGGGAGGACCACGTCTTCGATCCAGCTGAATCCCTGCTTGTAGGCGTTCAGGACCACCACATCGATGCCCTCCGGGTCCAGCCCCCGGGCCGCCAGCTCCTCACGGATCTCCGTGGCCAGCTCTCGGCGCACCTCGGGCGGCTCGCTCACGCGCAGCTCGACGCGTCCGCTCCGGGCACCCTCCAGGAGGGCGTAGCCTTCCTCGGCCAGAAGCTCCCGGGCTCGATCCACCTCCCACTCGAACTCCATGGAGCGGTCCAGGATCGTGTCGCCCACCCCGAAGCCGGTGGCCTCAAGCGCCACCTGGGAGGGGACATCTGGAAGTCTCCGGGCCAGGAGTTCCTCCAGGTATGGGGCGAGGCCCGGGGGGATGGAGTCGGCGGCCACCTCCAGGCGGAGCTGGGCCAGGGGCGGAATCGCGCCGTCTCCGGCTGCGTCATCCGCCTCCGCCCGTGGCGGCCCCGGAGGCCACGGCGCATCGGAAGGGAGAATGCCAGGACGCTCTCCAGCCTCCAGGCGGTCCAGCCACTCCTCCACCTTCCGCACCGCCAGCGCCACCTGGCCCACACTGCTCCGGGCCTGAAAGAACCGGCGCACCTCGGTGGCCACCTCCGCCAGCTCGAAGCTGCCCCTGGCCGGCGCCGGGTCGTCGTCCCGGAGGTAGGGGAGACGGCGAGCCACCACGTCGGCCGCCGCCTCGAGCCCCGCCTCGTCACTCCCCGATACCACCAGCGCCGGCCGGTCGTCCACCGCCCGGGTCACCATCTCCACGAAGCCCTGACCGGGACCCACATCGTCGTCGGCCGGGGTGCCCAGCCGTCCTTCTTCCCGGAGCCGGGTGGTGGTGAAGTGGTCCACGCCGTAGAGGAGGGGGAAGCCCAGCTCCTCTGTCGGATCGTCCCGGCCCGCGGCCCGGACCAGGGGGAGCCGGAGTCCCGCCGTCTCCAGGGCGATGCGCTGCGCCATCCGCGCCGCGCCGTGAGCTCCCTCGCTTCCGGCCAGCGAGATGTGGGCCTCGGTCCGGTCGGGAATCAGGTCCTGCTGCGTGTCCCTGTAGATCCCCTGGAGGGTGTAGAGCTCGTGGAGCTGGAACGGGGAAACGGAACGGGGCTGCCACGACTGGATCCCTTCCTCTCGCCAGCTTCGCTCCGGAGCGAAACGGTGCACCTCGTCGATGTCTTCCGGCCCCACGAGACCGAGCTCCAGGCGGTGCAGGCCGTCGGGGACGAGCGCGGCCACCCCGTCCTCCTCCTTGAGGAGGAGGCGTCGGAGCCGCTCCACCTCCTGCGGGGTGGCGGCCTCCACCACCCCCTGAACGCGGGCCACGCCGGAACGATGCGCCGACACCACCGCCCGCCGCAGGGTGAGCCGCACCGGCGGCTCGGCAGCGTCTGCCGGGCCGGCCAGGTACGCGGTGAGAGTGTCGCCCAGTGTCCGGTAGCTCACTCCGTCGGGGACCCAGAGGGCGGGATAGCGTCCGGCCAGATAGTCGGCGGCGGCCAGGAGCCCGGTATCGTCGGCTCCGGCCACCCACACGCCGCCGCCAGGGAGGTCGTCGGTGGGGGGAAGCCACTGGACGGCGCCCTCCCCCGGCGCCAGGTCGGCCAGCGCCCTCCGGGGGGCCACCCCGGCGGTCGCCAGCATCCGGTGGGCCCGATCCACCACCACCACCGGGACTCCCTCCCGGACCACTCCGGGATCGTCGCCGGCCAGGAGATCCAGCCCTGATCCGTAGCTCTCGAAGGTGAGACGAGCCGCCAGGTTGGACACGGCGGCCACCTGGGCGCTTCCGGCGTCGTCCGGGAGGATCACCCGGGCATAAACGAAGTCCGGATGGCCGTCCCGGTTCCGGTCCTGGAGGATGTAGCCGGGGTCGAAGAGGGCCCGCAGGTCGCCTGCCGAATCCACCGCCACCTGCGCCGAGGCCGCCGGCGCCGTCGTCCACGATCCCACCAGGAGGAGGATCACCGCCAGCCAGGCGGCGAGCCCGAGAGTCTCCATGCGAGGCCCGGGGCGCCGCCCTCTCCCGTCCGGCCTCCCTTCTCCCATCACCAACCTCCCGTCAGCGTGCACCGGTGCGAATGCCGAACCCGAAGGGATCGGCCCTCAGTAGCGGGGCAGTGGTGCGTCCGGATCCATCTCCCGCTCGATCTTCTGCTGACGGACCATCTCGGCCACGTCCTCCAGGAGCTGGCGGGCGTCGTAGACGATGCCGTCCTTGACGGTGTAGCGGATGCCGCCCACCCGGCCGGCTTCACCGGTCTCGTCATCCAGCTTCACCGCACCGGTCCCGTACAGCACCTTCAGATTTTCCAGGGGGTTCTCCGGGACAATGATCAGGTCGGCCAGCTTGCCCGGCTCGATGGTGCCCATGGGCGGCTCCTCCCCCCGGGGCTCGTAGATCTCCTGTGCGCCGTAGAGGGTGGCGGACTGGATCACCTCCATGGGGTGCAGGCCCACCTCCCGGAGCAGCTCCAGCTCCTCGATGTAGCCGAAGCCGTAGATCTTGTAGATGAAGCCCGAGTCGGCTCCGGCGGTGAGCCGGCCCCCGGCCCGGTGGAAGTCATGCAGGAAGGCCATCCACTTCCGGTAGAAGGCCCGCCACTCTGCCTCTTCCTCGGTGCCCCAGTAGAACCAGTAGGAGCCGTGGGCCCGCCGGTCGGGACGGAAGAAGTCCCACATCGAGGGGAGGGTGTAGGTGTCGTGCCACTCGGCCTCACGAGCCCGCATGACGTCGCGGTTGGCCTCGTAGATGGTCATGGTGGGGTTGATGAAGAAGTCCAGCTCGACGAACTCCTCCACCAGGGCGTTCCAGGCGTCGCTGCCCTGCTCGTGGCTCTGGCGCCAGAGCTGGGCCACCTCGGCAAAACGGTGCTGCTCGTTCTGGTAGTTGTAGTCAAGGCGGTACGGCTGGATCTGATGGTCCTTCAGCAGCGCCTCGAAGAGACCGTAGAAGTGGGTCATTCCGGTGAGCCCCAGACGGGCGGCGTCCAGGGCGTTCATGTGGGCCACCCGGGGCTGGGAAAGGTGCGCGGTGGTACCCATCCCCAGGCTGTTGGCCTCATCCACGATGGCCTCCATGAGGGGCGGCTCCATTCCATGGGTGTGGAACTTGATCCCCTCCACCCCGTTCTCGTGGGCCCAGCGCACCCACTCGCGGCCCATCTCCGGCGAGTCGATCCGGCCCCGATCCCACCCGCTGCTGGGACGCTGGTAGTTCACGATCCGGGGCGCCACGATCTCGTTGGTCTCGCTGCGGGCCTGCTCCTCCAGCGCCCGGTCGAAGCCGGTGAGCCCCACGCCCCTGACGGTGGTCACGCCGTGGGCCAGCCACAGCTTGTAGGCGTAGGAGAGCTCCGGGTTCTTGGGCGCCCCGCCGGCGTGGGCGTGGTTGTCGATGAAGCCCGGCAGCACGTACATGCCGTGGGCGTCGATCTCCCGGTCGGCGTCGCCTGGCCGCGCATCTTCGTTGATGGGCACGCCCGGGTAGCCCACCGTGCTCACCTGCACGATCCGGTTCCCCTCGATGACGATGTCGGTGGGACCTGCGGGAGGTGCCCCGGTCCCGTCGATGACCATGGCTCCCCGGATGATGAGTCGTTCGAAGGGCCCTTCGCCCTCATCGGGCCCCCGGTCGGGGGCTGGCACCGTCTGGGCCGTCAACGCCACCGGAAGAAGCAGGGTGCACACAATGAGAAGAGGGGTCCGCAGGACTGAGCGGCTGGTCATGGAGAAACTCCGGAATTGTCGGGTTCGCTGTCACCGGGGGACGGGTTGTTGGCGCGCACCAGCCCCGGCGTTCTGGGCCCCGCAACATAGGTCTCCCCGAGGCGTGCGGGCCAGAGGGGGTGCGGAGCCGGATGTCAGCCTTGTAGTATGGAAACGACAGACGAGAGTGGGGACACGGGCACGCGATCCGGAGGGAAGACACGCCATGAAACGAGCATCGGGACCGGCCAAGACCTCTGCCCAATGGCGCAAGGAGGTGGCTCGGGCGCGCCGGAAGCTCCATCGTGGAATGGTGGCCTCGGCGGTCCACGCAGCCGTCTACCTCCTCCCCGCCCTCCTGGCCGGCATCGGCGCGCCGGTGGTGCCCCGGGGCTGGGGAGTGGTGCTGTGGATCACCGTGGTGCTACTGATCCTGGGCGGGCTGACCCGGATGGGCTCGGCGGCGGCGGCCTTCGTCCTCATGACCGGGGCCCTGGCCTCGTTCGCGGTCCCCCTGGTCCAGGGCCACGGCCTCTCGCTGGAGATGGTGGGGCTCGTCTTCGCCTGGTTCTACTTTGAGGCGCTCCGGGCGGCGCTGGCGTTGAAGCGCCGGCTCCACGCTCCGGCAATCGAAAAAGAGCAATAGGGCGCGGGCAAAAACGATGTCGGGTCAGTGTCCCCGCTTCGGCGTCAGGAGACCGATGACCAGAACCACCACCGTGGCGCCGATGATGGACCACACGATGGGAAAGTCCTGTTCGCCGATCCGCACGGAGAACAGCTCGGGGAGCCCCAGGCCGTTGGCGATCCAGGGCCCCACCAGGGCACCGATGAATCCCAGGGCCACTGACACCAGACATCCGCCCCGGGTGAATCCCACCAGGGCCTGTGCGACGGACCCGCACACGCCTGCGATGACCAGAAGGACGACGAATTCGACTAGGGTCATGCTGCGGCTCCTGCTGTGAGAAGAATCCACGGGAACGGACAGGAAGCCTCCCACCCGCACCCCATGCTCGCCAGCGCTACATCCGCCGCCAGCGCTACATCCGCCGGTAGGCGGGCCCGCTTCCCCCTTCCCGGGGCGTCCACCGGGGCCCCAGGATGTCGGTGGCCTTGCAATCTATGCAGTTGGGGGCGTTGACCACCAGTTGGTCGCCATCCCGCTCGTAGACCGCCGCCGGGCAGACGTGGGTGTAGAACTCGGCCATCTCCGCCGAGATCTCTTCTCCCACCACCAGATGCGAGGGGATGTCGTCCCGGGTCTTGTTCCCGGACTTGAAGACGGCATCCACCTTGGAGAACGTGAGTTCGCCGTCGGCGACGAAGGCCGGAGCGGGCGCCTCCAGGGTGCGGGGCTCGGCCGCGTCCTCCTCCACCTCGATCTTTCCGCCTGGAAGCCGCCCTCCGGTGAGGGTCATGAGGCCGGCCTTCATCCCGCCCTTGTAGAACCCCGACTTGAAAGCCAGGCGCATGTTCCGGGTCCGGTGCAGGTCCTTCATGATGTAGGAGTCGTTCACCGCCCGGGTATAGTCGGCCAATCCCGCCTCGGAGGTGTCGCCCTCCTTCAGGGCCCGAAAGATGGTCCGGGCCGCCAGAATGCCCGACTTGACCGCGTAGTGGATGCCCTTGAGAGAGGGCACGTCCACGTAACCTGCCGCGTCACCCACGATGCAGACGCCGTCGCCGTGGCGCCGCTCGGCCACCGAGTAGTAGCCGCCCTCGGGAATGGTCTTGGCGCCCCACTCCACCATCTCGCCCCCCTCCACGATCTCGCGGATCAGGGGATGGCCCTTGAACTGCTGCAGGAGCCCGTGCACGTCCAGCCGGGCGTCCCGGTAGTCCAGACCCACCACCAGGCCCAGCGAGACCAGGTTCTGGCCCATGGGATACACCCAGCTGCCGCCGAATGCGTCCCGGGGAAGGGGCCAGCCCAGGGTGTGGATGACCCGGTCCAGCGGTGTGGTCACCTCCCAGAGTTCCTTCACCCCCAGGGCGTAGAGTTGGGGGTTCTCCGCCTGGACGCCCTGCCACCCAAGCCAGCTCTGGGTCAGGGGGCCCCGGGTCCCCTCGGCCAGGACGGTGACCTGAGCCGTGAGGTCCATGGGCGGCGTATATCCCCCACCGGGGTTGCCCTCCCGGTCCAGCCCGGCCGGGGTGGTTCGCACGCCCACCACCCGCTTCTCGTCCACCAGGAGTGAGTCCACCGGAAACCCGGGAAAGACGTTCACCCCCAGCTGTTCGGCCTGCTCTCCCATCCAGCGCACCACCTCACAGATGGAGGCCACCCGGTTGCCGTGGTTCTTCATGGTGGGCGGGGTGGGAAGGCGCACGGCCGACGACTTCCGCATCAGGTAGACCGCCTCCTTCTCCACCGGCCCCTGGAAGGGGAAGTCCTCGTCCGAGAGCTCGGGGAAGAGTTCCCGGAACGGCTCCGGGTTCAGGACCGCGCCCGAGAGGCAATGCTCTCCCAGCTCCGCGGCCTTCTCCAGCACCCCGATCTCCAGGTCGCCGAGCTCACCGCCCTCCTGGGCGTCGTCGCGAACCAGGCGTGCCAGTTCGATGGCTCCTGCCAGGCCGGCAGGCCCTCCCCCCACGAAGAGCACGTCCATGGGGACCGCTTCCTCGTCGGGGGCCTCCTCCAGGAGGAAGCGATCACGGGGAAGGGCGGGCTGAGCCCGGTGAGGATGAATCACACCGTCAAGGGGAGTGGAGTCGGCCATTCCGTCGCTCTCTGTCGAAGGTGGGGCAGGGAAACCGAGACTGGATCAGGGGTTTGTATGGAGGAAGCCATTGAACGTTAGTAAATCCGGAAAGGTGCGTCACCCCGCAGGTCTCCGGTTCGCTGACTGAACAATACGTACTCCTGGAGGTCCACGCATGGCGTCCAAACGCCCCAGCACACTCGGAGAACTCAAGGAATCGGGGTACGAGCCCAGATCGGTGAAGGATGAGCTTCGGAGCAATCTGATCCGCAAGCTCCAGGACGACGAGGAGCTCTTTCCCGGAATCCTGGGCTACGACGAGACCGTCACGCCCCGGGTGGTGAACGCCATCCTGGCGCGTCAGGACTTTGTCCTGCTGGGCCTCCGGGGAAAGGCCAAGAGCCGGATCCTCCGCCAGCTCACTCGCTTTCTGGACGACGAGATTCCAGTGCTGGAGGGGTCGGAGGTGAACGACGACCCTCTCCGGCCCATCTCCCGCGAGGGGCGACTCCTGGTGGAGGAGGCCGGCGACGAAGCTCCGGTGACCTGGGTGACCCGGGAAGCCCGCTACGTGGAGAAGCTGGCCACCCCCGACGTGACGGTGGCCGATATCATCGGCGACGTAGACCCCATCAAGGCGGCCCGGGGAGGCCATCTCCTCTCCGACGAATTGACCATTCACTACGGGCTCCTGCCCCGGGCCAATCGGGGGATCTTCGCCATCAACGAGTTGCCGGACCTCTCGGGCAAGATCCAGGTGGGGCTCTTCAACATCCTCCAGGAAGGGGACATCCAGATCAAGGGATATCCCATTCGCTTTCCCCTGGACATGCTCCTGGTCTTCACCGCCAATCCGGAGGACTACACCGCCCGGGGAAAGATCATCACCCCCCTCAAGGACCGGATCGGGGCCGAGATCCGCACCCATTATCCGGAAACGGTGGAGATCGGGATGGAGATCACCCGGCAGGAGGCCTGGGTGGAGCGAGACGGACTTCCGGTGGAGGTCCCCGACTTCGTGGCCGAGGTCATCGAGCGGGTGGCCTTCCTGGCCCGGGAGGACAAGCGGGTCGACCAGCGCTCCGGGGTGAGCCAGCGCATGCCCATCACCCTCCTGGAGGCGGCGGTCTCCAACGCCGAACGGCGGGCCATCCGGCTGGAGGAGGAGATGGCCGTGCCCCGGGTGGGCGACACCTTCGCCGCCCTCCCGGCCATTACCGGCAAGCTGGAGCTGGAATACGAGGGAGAGCTGCAGGGCGCCGATGCCATCGCCAGGGAGCTCATCGCCGGCGCCGGCCAAACCGTTTTCCGTGAGCGGACCGGAGGAGCCGACGTGGAGGAGATCGTCTCGTATTTCGAGAGCGGTGGCGCCCTCCAGGTGTCCGCCGACGCCGGCGCCAGGGCGTGCGTCCTGGGATTCGAGCAGGTCTCCGGGCTCCTGGAGCTGGTAGACGCCACCGGACTGGCCCCGGCCGATGCCTCGCCCGGGGTCAGGGCCGCGGCCTGTGAGCTTGTGCTGGAGGCCCTCGTGGCCGAGCGCCGGCTCTCCCGGTCCGAGGGCGGGAGGTACGGACCGGGCCGCCCTGAGCGGGGGCCCGGCCCCGGCCATCAGCCCTCCTCCGGCTCCCTGTAGACCAGCACCGGAATCTCGCTCCCCCGGACCACCTTGTCGGCAACGCTTCCCAGGAGCAGCCGGGCCACCCCGCCCCGTCCCGCCGTGCTCATGGCGATGAGATCGGCATCTTGTTCCCGAGCCGTCTTCAGAATGGCCGCTCCGGCCTGGTTGGTCACCGGCACCGCCGCCTGAAAACTCCGGGACTCTCCGCCGATCCTGGCGGCCATCTCCTCCAGGTACTCCCGAGTGGCATCCTTGATCTCGGCCTGGTCCTGCTCTTCACGGACCGAGTGCGGAAGGTACGGATAACCCCCGGCGCTCAGGGGCGGGACGGCCTGCAGGAGAGTGACCTGTGCACCCTCGCCCAGGAGGGGGACCACCTGGGGGAGAATGCTCTCCGATTCGCTGGAGCCGTCCAGGGGCACCACCACTCGCTTGAATGCCGCTGAAGCCCGGCTGAAGGGAACCGGCTCGGCCGGCGGCTCGGGCCCGTCGTCGGTCGAGGGGCGAAGGAGAAGCACGGGGCAGGGACTCCGCCGGATGACGCCGTCGGCGGTGCTCCCGAGCCAGGCCCGCTCCACCGCGCCCCGTCCGTGAGTCGTCATGACGACGAAGTCGGTCTCGCCCTCGAAGATCCGATGGACCAGGGTCTGCGCGATGTTTCCGGTAGAGAGCACGCTCGCCTCCACTTCGCCGGCGAAACCCGCAGCGCGGATCCGGTCCTCCACTCCCGCCAGGTACTCCCGGGCCTGCTCCTGTCCCCGTTCCCGGGCATCGCCACCCTTTCCGCTTCGGGCCACGCCACCTCCCGAGGCCACTTCGGCCACCGTGGCCAGCTCGATGGAGGCACCCCACCTGGACGCCAGAGCCAGGGCCTGGGGGATTGCTCGCTCGGCAAAGTGGGAACCGCCCAGTGGAACCATGATCCGCTCAAACACAACTGCCTCCAGATCAGAATGGAAAAGATGCCGCTCGTGCCCTTCTCTCTCGGAATCACCCCGCCCCGGCTCTACTCCCCTTCGGAGTCGTCGGGTCGGACCACCAGCACCGGCCGGGTGGTCCCCCGGACGATCTTGTCGGCCACACTTCCCAGAACGACCCTGGCCAGCCCACCCCGGCCATGGGTCGACAGGACCATCAGATCCGCATCCAGGGCCCGGGCCGCCTTGATGACCCCCTCGGCGGCGCCCCGATCCTCCACTACCTGGGCCGACCAGGCGTCCTCGGCTTCCCGACTCGCCACCTCGTCCAGGTACTCCTGGGCCTCCGCCTTTCGAGTCCGATGGCCTTCACCCTCCATCCGAACGCCTGCCATCCCGTAGATGGAGGTGAGCTCAACCGGAGCCGGAACCACGCGCAGGAGTGTCCCCTCCGCCTCAAAGGTCCGGGCGAGCGCCCGGGCCGGAGGCAGGGCGGCCTCCCCTTCGACCGAGCCGTCCAGGGGCACGACGATCCGGGAAAAACGGGGTTCCCCCTCGGGTCGTTCCTCGGTCTCGTCCCACGGGCGCGCCAGCAGAATATCGGCGCCGCCACGGCGGAGGAGCCCATCGGCCACGCTTCCCAGCCACCAGCGTTTCAGTCCCCCGGCGCCGTGGGTGGTCATGACCACCAGGGGGATCCGGTGCTCCTCCAGGTACTCGCCCAACGCGGCAACCACCCGGCCCTCCAGGATCGCCGTGCTCACCGTCACCCCCTCTTCCCGCAGGGCCTCGGCTTCCTCCTCGAGGTACACTTCGGCCCCCTCCCGGACCTTCTGCGTCCAATCCAGGTCGTCCTGGGGCATCTTCAGGTCAGCGTCCGGGGCCGGACGGATCACATGGACCAGGTGGACCTCCGCCTCCAGGTTCCGGGCCAGGAGACGTGCGAGGGGCATAGCGTCTTCGGAAAAGGAGGAGCCGTCCAGGGGAACCAGAAGGGATGGGTACATTTGAATGCCTGTGACCGAAGAATTTGTGATGAGCAGGGTCGCCGCCGCCGAATTGCCAGCTTCAGGATATGCAGGACCCGGACCAAAGTTCACCCGCCGGGTCCCGTTCGGGCCGGGTTCGAACGATCTCCCGGACATGGGGCGGCCGCAGGCACCCCCTGGAGACCCCCGGAGGGCGGTGGCCCGAACCAGAGAGGGGCACGCTACGGGTCATCTTGTCTCGCATTCGGGGCACCTCTTCTCCCTGGGAAGCGGTCCGCCAGGTGCGCCTCCACCTGGCGGAAGATCCGGCGCTGGGCCACGGGCACCGGCAGAGCCTGGAGCTCCGCCTCCTCGAGCCATCGGAGCTGGCCGGCCTGGGGGTCGGCATCGTCCCCACCTCCGCCCGAAGACCCCTCTCCACCCCGACCCGCCGACGCGACGCCGGAGAAGAGACCCGGAAAGAGGCCCGAGAAGAGAAAAGGGCGATAGGTCACCTTCAGGTGGGAGAAGGCATGATTCACCACCGGGAGGGGTCGAGGTGCGGGAAGATCGTCCCGCCCCGGAGGGGGCGCAGCGGCCCGGGTCACGAGCTGCTGGGCCAGGCCCATCGCCGCCGACTCCGGCGTCTCCGGGGCATCCACCTCCACGCCGGGGAACTCCCACATTCCCCCCAGGAGCCCCTCGGGAGGGCGCCGGCGCAGGAGGAAGC
>PWLA01000025.1 GCA_003559555.1 Gemmatimonadota bacterium
GCTCCGAGGAGGGGGCACTTTTTCTCCTCTTGCCCAACGGTGCACAGGGGGTAGCCCTGGGTCGAGCCATGACGGCACTTTCGTCGTCGGAATCGGCGTTCTGGAACCCGGCAGGCCTGGCCAACCTGGATGGCCATCGCCTCCTGGTGATGCGAGGCGAGCATGTGGCCGGTGAGGCGCTGGGATTCTCCGGCGTCTTCGTCCGGCCGGGTCGTGGGGCCGCGGGAATCTCCTACCAACTTCTGGATGCCGGCACCCAGGAGCTGACGGACGGTCAGGGAGAAACCCTGGGGTCGATCACGATCCGAAGCCACCAGGCCCTGATCTCGGGAGCGGCCCGCATCGGTACCCGGGTCCGCGTGGGTGCGAACCTGAAAACCCTTCAGTTTCGGGTCACCTGCCGCGGCCCGTGCCTGGACGGGAACGTGTCCGCGTCCACCTATGCAGTGGATCTGGGTGCCCAGTTCCGGCCACTGGGAGACCATCCGCTTTCGGTGGGGGTCATGCTGGCCCATCTGGGTCCGGACTTCAAGGTGGACGATGCGGACCAGGCCGATCCCCTTCCCAGCCGGATGCGGATCGCAGCCGCCTACGAGATTCTCGATCGGTTCGTGGAGGAGGACATCGGACTCCACCTCATCGCCGAGGTGGAGGATCGGATCCAGGATCCGGGATCCATGTCCCTCCTGGTGGGTGCCCAGTTCCTGGCGGGAGCCACGGACCAGGTCTTCGTGAGGGGAGGCTACATCTTCGGGGAACGGAACCAGACCGATGGAGCCGGAGTGGGCTTCGGCGTGCGATACGAGCGCTTCGAGTTCGGTATTGCCCGGTCCCTGGCCCGGGGCGGTCCCAGCTCGGGTAGCGAACGCGTACACGTGACCCTGGGACTCGCCCTCTGACCCGTCTCCCGCCAGAAAACCAGGGGGTCCCGGGCACTTCCGCGCACCCTCCTCCTGGCGGCAGCCAAGGCCCCGACTGAGTCGCTTTCGTTCCGCGATTGTGCTTCTGGCACTTCTTCTTTCTTCTTTTTTCCGTAGACCATGACCAAACCCGAACTTCCCGATACATCCGAGATCCGATCCGCTCTCGCCCGGTCAAGCCGTGGCCCCCTCAAGCCGAAGGAGTTGGCGCGGGAGCTCGATGTGCCCCGGGCCCTCTACCGGGATTTCAAGTCCCAACTCCGGGATCTGGAGGGTGACGGCGTGCTCTATCGGGTGAGGGGAAACCGTTACGCTGTACCGGAGAAGATCAACCTCACTGTGGGCCGGCTGAGCGTGATCCGTTCGGGAGCGGGCTTCGTTCGCCCCGAGGCCGGGGGAGAGGACGTGTTCGTCCCGGCCCATCATCATGGTTCGGCCATGGACGGGGATCGGGTGGCGGCCCGGATCGAGGGGCGTCCGAAAGGGAAGGGGCCCACCGGCCGCATCCTGAAGGTGCTGGATCGAGCGCGGCCGACGGTGGTGGGCACCTACCGCCAGAATCCGAACTTCGGTTTCGTCGCGCCCCTGGATCACCGGGTGGCTCGAGACATTCTCGTGCCCAGGGGCCAGGAAGGGGGCGCGTCCGAAGGCGAAGTGGTCGTGGTCCGCATCTCCCAGTTCGGAAGTCCCAAGCAGAACGCCGTGGGGACGGTGGAAAAGGTCCTCGGGCCCATGGAGGCCCCGGGCGTGGACGTCCTGTCGATCCTCCACGGGCACGGGTTACCCCAGGAGTTCCCGCCGGAGGTCGAGGACGCTGCCCAGAAGGCCGCTGCTCTGATGGACGCACCGGGCCCCCGCCAGGATCGCCGGGACCTCCACGTCTTCACCATCGATCCGGCCGATGCCCGTGATCACGACGATGCCTTGTCGATTCGGCCTCTGGAGCGGGACGGCGTCTGGGAAGTGGGGATTCATATCGCCGATGTGGCTCACTTCGTAGAGGAAGGGGAGGAGCTGGACCTGGAGGCCTTCCGGCGGGGGACCTCCGTCTACCTGGTCGACCAGGTGGTGCCAATGCTGCCCCACGCCTTGTCATCCGACCTCTGCTCCCTCCGAGAGGGCGTGGATCGCCTGGCCTTCAGCCTTTTCGTAACCCTGGACGGAGACGGACGGGTGGGCGAGCACCGCTTCGAAAAGACCCGAATCCGATGCCGGCACGGTCTGAATTACGAGCAAGTGCAGGAAGTGCTGGACGGGGACGGCAGTGTGGATGACGAGACGGATGAGGCCCTTCAGCAACTCCAGCGGCTGGCTCGGGTTTTGAGGCGGCGACGACGGGAGCGAGGATCGCTGGACTTTGATCTTCCCGAGGCGAGGGTGGTCCTGGATTCAGAGGGGGCCCCCATGGATATTCAACGGGTGGTGCAACTTGAGTCACATCACCTCATAGAAGATTTCATGCTCCTTGCCAACGAGATCGTGGCCCGGACGGCAGAGGACCGCAAACTCCCCATCCCCTTCCGCGTCCACGAGCCGCCAGTGGACGATCGGGCTGACGAACTTCGATCCTTCCTGGCGTCGGTGGGCCAGACTCTCCCCAAGGGCCCCCTGAGCGGAAAGGTGCTCCAGTCGGTCCTGGACCGGGTGGAGGGGCGTCCCGAGCAGGCCCTCATCTCCACGGTGATCCTCCGGTCCATGCAGAAGGCACGCTACGACCCCGAGAATCAGGGTCACTTCGGCCTCGCCTCCCCGGCCTACGCACACTTCACATCTCCCATTCGCCGCTACCCCGACCTGGTGGTACATCGGGTGCTGGCCCGCGCTCTGATCGACCAGGAGGAGTTGCCGGAGAGATGGGCCGGCGAGGACCTGGACCGCATCGCCGAGCAGAGCAGCGAGCAGGAGCGGAAAGCCCAGCAGGCGGAGCGGGATTCGGTGGAGATGAAAAAGATCGAGTTCATGCAACGCCATCTGGGAGACGACTTCGCGGGCAGCATTGCCGGAGTTACCTCGTTCGGATTCTTCGTACTCCTGGATCGGTTCTTCGTGGAAGGGCTCGTCCACGTAAGCACGCTGGACGATGACTACTACCAGTTCGTGGAGGATGCCTACGCCCTTGCCGGTGAGCGGAGCGGAAAGCGCTATCAACTCGGAGACCGGGTGCAGGTTCAGGTCGTTCGAGCCAACAAGGAGGAGCGAAAGATCGACTTCAGACTCCTGCAGCACGAAGCGCCCAGCTGATGGTCCGGGTTCGGACGTATGCGGCGGGCACCGGACTCGAAGCCGTCCCCCTCCGATGGCGTACGAGGCTGGTGACCGCTCCCGCTGTGGCCTCATTGACGACGCGCCGGGCGGAAGTGTACCCTTCTCCAGATTTCGCCCGGTCCCCTGACAGGCTCCGAGATGCCCGCAGACAAGACCGTCCTATACTTTGACGGTGGTCGGAACGAACCGTCGCCTGTGCTGATCCGCTTTGCCGGCGAGCACGGGCTGACGGTCGTTCCGCTGACCCAGCCCGATGACGTCATCGAGCGAACGAACAGGTCGTTTCCCGCCTGTCTGGTCATGGACGCCGGACCGGACCCGGACGCGGCACTCCGGCTTTGCGCCCGGCTCAAGGGAGATCCCTTCTCCTCCATTGTCCCGGTGGCGATCTTCGTGCCGGCCAGCCCCCAGGGGCTTCCTTCCCGTGGGCTCGAGTCCGGCGCCGACGAGGTGCTCCGTGACGGGATATCGGACCGAGAGCGGCGCCTACGGCTCGAGCTCCTTCTGCGCCGAGCTGCCCGGGACGTCTCGGTCCATCCCACCACCCGGCTGCCGGGTACGGTGCAGATCGAGAGGGAGCTGGGCCGCCGATTGGAGGAGGGTACTCCGTTCGCGGTATGCTACGCCGACCTGGACCACTTCAAGGAGTTCAACGACCGGTACAGCTATACCCGCGGGGATCGGGTCATCCTCCTGACCGCCATGATCCTCCGGGATATGGTGCGAGCGCTGGCGCCCGAGGGGTTTGTCGGCCATATCGGGGGGGACGACTTCATCTTCACCCTCCCGCTGGCCAAGCTGGATCGGGTCTGTGGAGAGATCCTCCCCTTGTTCGACGAGTTGATCCCCTTCCAGTATACGCCTGAGGACCGGGTTGCCGGTTACTTTCTGGGCAAGGATCGTCGGGGGACGATCCACCGGGTGCCGCTCATGACGCTCAGCATCGGAGTCGTGACGAACCGCCTGGGTGATTTTGCACACACCGCGCAGTTGGGAGAACGGGCAGCCGAGATGAAGAGCTTTGCCAAATCGATTCCGGGCTCGGTCTACGTGGTGGACCGTCGCCATCCATCTACGACCGGGCTCGATCCCGCCGTCGCGACCACCGACACGAATCCGGAAGACTCCAGGAGCGAACCGTGACATCTTCCACCCTCGCCCCTTTCGAGGTCAGCTGTCCTTCATGCCATACGCTGTTTCCGGTGGATCCTCAGCGGATTCCCACTGGAGGCGTCCCGGCCATCTGCTCTACGTGCATGCGGACCTTTCCGGTGTCCCTGCCCGAGGAGTTGGCTCGGGCGCGGACCACCGAGGAGGAGCTGACGACGCCTGCGGCCCGGCCTCGCCGGCCGGCGGCTGATGCACCTCGGGTGGCTGATGCGCCTGCGGAGATCGATGCGCCTCCTGAGCCCGAGGCTCCTGCGGCATCTGCGGGACCCGAGGCACCTGCGGCACCTGCGGAGATCGATGCACCGCACGTGGCCGATCCACTCGGGGAGCCGCCCCCGAAGCCACCGCCTCCCGAGCCCACCCGGACACCGGCCCCGAAACCGCCGCCGGACCCAACCAGGGAACCGGACCGGGAGCCCGCACCCCCCAGCGAGGTTACGCCGACCGCCGCCGAGGCGGGACCGGGGATCACCGCCGAACCTCCCCCGGACCCGGCGGAGCTCCAGGACCTGAGCTCGCTCACCGACGAGGCCCTGTCGGAGGAGCCGGAGCCCTCCCCCGGAGAGCGCGCCAGCCTCTCCCTGGGGGCGGCTCGGTTCGGGCGTCGGGATCCCCACGAGCGGGCGCGGCGCCTGGCCCGCGTTCTGGTCTCGGACATCATCGCCTACTACCCGGAGAAGCACGCGCAAGCCGTGGAGCAGGGGAGGGTCAAAGAGACCTTCGAGGAGGAGGTTCAGAAGTCGTGGAAGGAGTTCGTGGACCAGGTTGGAAGCGACATCGCCGAGTCCACCGATTATTTCAGGACGGCCCTGAACGAAGTGCTGGCACGAGGGCGGGAGATCTACTGACCCGACCCTTTCGCTCGTCCGTTGCAGGCCCTCCGCGAGCATGAGTTGAAGGCCTTCGCCGGGAGGGATATATTTGGCTCCTGCGGGGTTCTACAACTCCGCCGGGTTGACCGCGGGTTCGGCCGCGGACGGGGCCGCCCCCCGACGGGCGGCCCCGTTTTTCGTGCCCCGCCCCGGTCGCGGCGCCTCGAAGCGGTGGACGACGGCCTGTAACGCCGGAGCGCCCCGTGCGCTGGCGGCCCGGTGGGAAGGGTGTACATGGCCCGCATTCACGCATACCAGGACGGACCGGATAGATGAACAGCGACGACAAGGCGAAGATCCGCGGTATACAGGAGCGAATCGACGAGCTCAGGGGGTATCTTTGACCTCGCTCACCGCGAGCGACGGATCGAGGAGCTGCAGGCCCGGATGACGGAGCCCGGGTTCTGGGACAACCCGGACCAGGCCCGGGAGGTCATGGAGGAATCGAACCGGCTGAAGGGCTGGGTCGAGCCGTGGAAGGAGCTCCATGAGCGAGCCACCGAACTCTCGGAGCTGGCGGATCTCCTGGCGGAGGAGGCGGACCAGGAGCTGGAGGAGGAATGGGACCGGGAGGTCTCCCGTCTCAGCGGTAAGCTGGAGGGCCTGGAGCTCCGAACCATGCTCCAGGGAGAGAACGACCACCGCAACGCCCTTCTCACCATTCACGCCGGCGCCGGAGGTACAGAGTCGCAGGACTGGGCCGAGATGCTTTTGCGCATGTATCGCCGCTGGGCCGAGGACCACGACTTCGAGGTGGAGTTGCTGGACATCCAGCCCGGGGAGGAGGCCGGGATCAAGGGGGCCACCCTCGAAGTCACTGGAGAGGCGGCCTACGGATTCCTGAAGGCGGAGAAGGGGGTGCACCGGCTGGTTCGGATCTCGCCCTTCGACTCCCAGTCCCGGCGCCACACCTCCTTCGCATCGGTCTTCGTGTACCCGGAGGTGGATGACGACATCGAAATCGAGATCGACGAGGGCGACCTGCGCGTGGATACGTTCCGGGCCTCCGGAGCCGGCGGGCAGCACGTGAACAAGACGGACTCGGCCATCCGGATCACCCACGAACCCACGGGAATCGTGGTCTCCTGCCAGCAGGAACGCTCACAGCACAAGAACCGGGCGACGGCCATGAAGATGCTCAAGGCCGCCCTCTACGACCGAGCGTTGGAAGAGCGTGAGAAGGAACGGGAGGCCGTGGAGGCCACCAAGACGGAGATCGGGTGGGGGAACCAGATCCGCTCCTATGTCTTTCAGCCCTACACCATGGTCAATGACCATCGCACCGAGCTCAAGATCGGAGACGTGGACGCGGTCATGGACGGGCACCTGGATCCCTTCATCGAAGCCTATCTCAAGAAGTTCGGAGCCCAGAGCGCCGTATGACCCGGAAGCCCAGCACCAACCCGACCGAGACCGCCCGTGAGCCCGATGCCGAGCAACCGGAGGCGTCGGAGACCCTCAGCGCGTCAGACCAGCCCGACAGCCACCTCCTTCAGGCCCGGAGAGAAAAACTCCAGGCGTTGAAGGAGAAGGGAATCCAGCCCTTCGCCTACGGCTTCGAGCGGACCCACCGAAGCGATGAGGCCTGCGCTCGATTCATCGAGATGGAGGAGGCCGACGGTCTCGACGAGAAGGGGAAGGGGGACGAGGTGCGGGTGGCGGGCCGGATCCTCAGTTGGCGCAGCCACGGCAAGAGCGCTTTCGCCCACATTGAGGACGCCGGCGGCCGCATCCAGCTCTATTTTCGGCTCAACGTCCTGGGCCCGGAGTCTTTCGAGGACCTGGATCTCCTGGACCTGGGGGACTGGTTGGGGGTTGAAGGGCGCCTTTTTCGCACCCGAACCGGAGAGATCACCGTCGAGGCGAGCTTCTGGAACCTCCTGGCCAAGTCGCTCCGGCCCCTGCCC
>PWLA01000171.1 GCA_003559555.1 Gemmatimonadota bacterium
GCGGGTGCCCCGTAGCCTGAAACGGGGGCGTGCCGGTGTGCGGTCGCGCCGACGTCTTCGACCGCCTGGAGATTTTCTGGAGGGAGCTCGTCCGGCGCCGAGTCGTTCACGTGGCCGGCGTCTACGTGGATCGCGGTCTACATGGTGGCCACGACGTACGAGGTGCTCTTCCTTTTCCGCCGGGCGGGGGCTGCGGACGACGGCGCCTATCGCGGGAGCCGGACAAGCGGGAACACCGCGGGAGCCGGCCTCCTCGTCTTCGGTCTCCTTCTCGCCACCGAGAGCTTCCTGGCGGTGGCGGATCGACTGATCCAGGTGGGTCGCCGATGAGGCCCCCGTCTCCCGAACTCAGGCGCCGTAAGGTGTTCCGGGTGGTGCTCGAGCGCCGTTGTGCCTCCTCCGTCACCGCCTACTTGCCGCCCCGAGACGCCCGCTCTACATTCGCTCCCCTTCCCGCTGCTCCGTTCTCCCTCTCGGGTGCCGCCCGTAATGCGGATACGCAAGGAAACCCCGCAGCGACTCGAAGCCCGCGAAGTACCGTGGGGCACGTGGGTCTTCGGTGCGGCCTTCGCTGCCGTCGGCGTCGTCATCTTCGTCGTGACGTGGGAGGCCACCACTCTCACCTGTCTCCGCCCCCCGGCTCCCGAGCCCGGCTGCGCTCTCCTGACCGAAGGCCTGCGGGGCTCGGACAGTACCCACATTCGCTTGAACGAGCTGGATTCCGCCGTGGTGGCCATGGGGACGGACAGCGAGGGGAGGGAGATCTACCGGGTCGAGCTCTCGACCGGGCGAGGCTGGATCCCGCTCACCACGACCTGGACGAACGATCTGTCCACCAGCGAAGCGGCCCGGCAGGAGATCAACGCCTTTGTCGGAGACCCGCAGCAGGCGAGCCTCGAGGTGACGGTGAGCTTGCGGGGAATCGCCCTCCTCTTCGGCCTGATCTTCGTTGGCGCGGGCATGTTCGTGGGCCTGGGGTTCGGGCGGATCGTCAGCGTCGAGCTCAGCGTTCCAGAGGACCGCGTCCGTCTCAGCAGCCGCGGCCTCTTCGGCGTGAAGACCCGCGAGCATCCTCTGCACGACATCGTCGACGCCCTCGTGCAGGTGTCGAAGGGCGGAAAATCAACCAACTACCGCGTCGCCTTTGTCCTTCGCAACGGAGCGGAGGTCCCCCTCGTGCACCCCTACCGCTCCGGCTTCAACGGCCAGCAGCGGATCGCGGAGACGATCCGTGCGTTCGTACGGAGTGCCCAGGCCAAGCGGGGCGAAACGGAGGTCGCACCCCCGGTGGCAAGAGCCGGCGCTGACCGAACCTCACCGGACTCCCAGCAGAAGCCCCCCTTCGGGCTCCGCATCCGAGACGACGAACCGGGTCGGCTCGAGATCCGGAGCATCCCGGTCGTCGTGTGGCTCGGAGGCGGCTTCTTCATGGCCATCGGCGTTCTCGTATTCAGCGCGCTCTGGGAAACCACGACCTTCGAGTGCGCTCGCACGCCCGCTCCAGACTCGGGCTGCATCCTGGAGACCCGGCGCCTCCTGAGCTCCGGCGAGACGAGCATTCCGATCGAGGAGCTGGATTCGGCCCGGGTCATGGAGCGCGTCGGCAGAGACAGCGATGGCAATCGCCAGGTCACCTATCGGCTCGAGCTGCTGACCGTGGAGGGGCGGGTGATCCCCTTCGTCGAGGGATGGAGCTCGGGCCGCTTTGGCCGGGACATGGCCCGGAACCGGATCAACGAGTTCCTGCGCGACCACGGGCAAACCAGGGTGAGCGCTGCGGAGGGATCGCGCGGACGGGCGATCTTCGTGGGTGCGGCCATGTTCGGGCCAGGACTCCTGTTGCTCCTCGCCGTCGGCGGCATCACCACAGTGGTCTGCAGCGTTCCGGAGAACCGGGTATACACGACGCGCCGAAGTCTCTTGGGCACGAAGAAGCGGGACGAGCATCCCCTTGATCGGCTCGAGGGAGCCGTCGTGCAGGAGTTCTTCGACGGGGATGGCAAGAAGAGCGGCACCTACCGCGTGGCGCTCGTGCTCCGGGACGGATCGGAGGTCCCGCTGACCCGCGCCTACAGCAGCGGCCTCGCAGAAAAGACGCTGATTGCCGGAAAGATCTCGAAGTTCGCGGAGGCCGCGCCCGGTCAGGCCGGCCCGCGGCCCTCCCTCTGGGGATGACTCCGGCTCGATCGTTCTGACTGGTCCTTCCGACCGGCCGGCCGTCTCCGCTTTCAGGCGGGCTCTGTACTTCTTCAGCAGCCCCCACGAGGGTTCTGAGGCTTACCATCTCACTGGAGGTTCACCATGGCCCGTACCCCGCTTTTTCGCACACTGCGACGGTCCCTTCGCCTGGCGCGCCTCGCCGCCACCACCGGCCGCTCCCCCTCGGAGCTCGTCCAGGAGCTGGAGGCGCGGCGAACCTTCACCCGCAGGGAGTTCCTGCGCACCTCCGGAGCCGCCGCTGCCGGGCTCGGTCTGGCGGGGTGCGGTCTGAGGGGTGGGCGGGGCGGCGCGCCTCCGGGTGGTGGCGCCGGCGGCGACCCGCAGGTGGTCATCGTGGGGGCCGGCATCGCGGGGCTCACCGCCGGCTGGCGGCTCAAGCAGGCCGGGGTGGCCGTCCGCATCCTGGAAGCGCAGGACCGGATCGGCGGACGCATGTTCAGCCTCCGGAATCACTTCGCCGACGGGCAGGTGGCTGAGCTGGGCGGAGAGCTGATCGACACCGGGCACACCCACATCCGCGCCCTTGCGCTGGAGCTCGAACTGGAGCTCAATGATCTCCTGGAGGGCGAGACCATGGAGAGCGAGCTCTGGTACTTCGAGGGGCGCCGCATCTCCGAGGCCGCCCTGGTCGAGGCGTGGGGTCCCGTCGCCGCCCGCATCCAGGCCGATCTGGACACCCTGCACTCGCTGGACGACTGGCCCTGGGTGACGTACCGGACGCCAAACGGGGCCGAGGCGCTGGACCGCACGACTCTCGCCGAGTGGCTCGCCGCAACCCCCATGGAGTCATGGTTCCGGCGTCTCCTCGATGTGGGCTTCACCACGGAGTTCGGTCTGGAGACCCCGGCGCAGTCCGCGCTCAACCTGCACTTCATGATCGACCCCGATCCCGACGAGTTCGTCATCTACGGGGAGAGCGACGAGCGCTACCACGTGCGCGGAGGCAACGATCGCATCCCCCGCGCCCTCGCGGACCGGCTCGAGGCCGAGATCGAGACCGGCGTGCGCCTGGAGGCCCTTCGCGAACGGGCAGACGGGAGCTTCGAGCTCTCCGTGGTGAGGGGGGCGGCAAGCGAGACCCTCGTGGCGCCCAGCCTCGTGCTCGCGCTCCCCTTCACCCTGCTCCGCCAGGTCCAGATGGACATGGAGCTCCCGTCCGTCAAACGCCGCGCCATCCAGGAGCTGGGCTACGGCACGAACGCCAAGCTCATGATGGGGTTCGACGACCGCGTCTGGCGCAGCCGGCACGGGTCCTCCGGAAGCGTACTCACCGACCTCCCCTTCCAGCTCACCTGGGAGACCAGCCGGGAACAGGAGGGGCGGCACGGGATCCTGACCAACTTCACCGGGGGCGACCACGGCACCGCTCTGGGGGAAGGCACCGCGGCGGAGCAGGCCCGCCGGGCCGTGGCCGACCTCGAGCGCATTTTCCCGGGGATCGAGGGGACGCACCTGCCGGGCCAGGCCGTGCGCTTCCACTGGCCGTCGCACGCGTGGACCCGGGGGAGCTACGCATCGTACCTGCCCGGCCAGTGGACGGGGATCTGCGGGGCCGAGGGGGAGCGGGTGCGGCGCCTTCACTTCGCGGGCGAACACACGTCGCTGGACGCCCAGGGCTTCATGGAGGGAGGATGCGAGACCGGCGAACGGGTGGCCCGGGAAATCCTGGCCGACCTGGGGCGGGCGGCCGCGGAGCCGGCGGCGTAGCGGGGGCCTGGCTTCGGTCGAGGCGACCCCAGGTCCCTCCATGTGCCTTCCGGCCTCGCCTCGCTTGCCCTCCCAAGACACCCGCCATACTTTGCCCTCTCTTGCCGAAGGGCATGTTAATTGCCTATCCGTGATCGGGCTCAAACGCCAGCGGGCCGGGGTATACAACCGCCAGGCGTAGGGGATAACGGTGTCGCTCAACCATCGTTTCCTCCGGGAAGTCGGCAGCGGCCAGTATCCTGCTCCTGGGGGTAGGGGCGAACGGAACGCAGACCGGTCCGTTTCGGACCATGGGCTTCCGGGCAAAAATGAAAATCTGGGATGAACTGAAGGAACGCCGTATCACGCAGATTGTGATCGGCTACCTGGCCGCCGGCTGGATCGTGCTGGCGGGGGTGGACCAGCTCGTGGATCGGGGAGTCCTGCCCGAGCTGGTGTATCGCCTGGCGCTCGTGCTCTTCATAGGAGGCATCGGGGCCGCGCTGATTTTGGGCTGGTATCACGGAGAGAAGGGAAGCCAGAAGGTCACTCTCCCCGAGATTGCTCTTCTCGCCGTCATCAGCGTCATCACCCTCAGCTTCGGCGCCCTGGTCGCACGGAACCACCTGCAGGCCGAGCGGATGACGGCCCAGGCCGACTTCACCTCAGAGCTCGACCCGCGCCGAATTGCCGTTCTCTACTTCGATGACGTGAGCCGAGGGGGCAGCCTGGCCCACGTTGCCGACGGACTCACCGAGTCTCTCATCTCCGCCCTCTCGGGCGTGGGCTCGCTGGATGTGATCAGCCGGAACGGCACCCTCCCCTTCAAGGGCTCGGAGCTCCCCAGGGACGAGATCGCCCGACATCTGGATGTGGGGACCGTGGTGTCGGGCAGCGTCGAGCCCGCCGGAGGGAACATCCGGGTCACTCTCGCCGTCGCCGACGGGGGGAGCGGCGTGGTATTTCGCCGGGGCAGCCTGGAGTATCCGGAAGACGACCTCCTGGAACTGACCGCGAGTGTAGCCGAGGAGGTATCGGGCCTTCTCCGGGAGTGGTTGGGCGAAGAGGTGGAGGTTCGCAGAAGGGCTCACGAAACGTCCGACACGGGCGCATGGGCGCTCATGCAGAGAGGCGAACGCGCACGGAAGGCGGCGGAGGATCGGCTCGATGGGCAGGACATGGCGGGGTTCGTGGCCGCCCTCATGGAAGCCGACACCCTCCTGGCCGAAGCCGCGGCCCGGGATCCGAGCTGGGCCCGCCCCCCCACGATGCGGGGACAGATCCAGCTCCGGCAGGCCCAGCTCTCCTTCGGAGATCCCATGGAGGCCGCGGGCTACATCGACCAGGGTCTCGAGCACGTGCGAACCGCCCTTCAGAGGGACCAGCGCTCCGCCCTCGCCCTGGAGACCCGGGGGCTGCTCAGGTATCTCCGTTGGCGCTACAGCTTGGAGCCCCAGGCAGGGGCGGCGGCGCGGCTCATCCAGGACGCCGAGGAGGACCTGCAGGCCGCCGTGCGGATCGATTCGAGCCTCGCCACCGCCTGGAACGTGCTCAGCATCATCTACGCCGAGAAGTCCGACCCGGTGAACGCCAAGATCGCCGCGCGGAGGGCGTATGACGAGGACGCCTACATGCGTGCGGCCGACCACCTTCTCTGGAGCCTCTACGCAACCTCGTACGACCTGGAGCAGTTCGGCGACGCCATCTACTTCTGCGAGGAGGGAGCGCGGCGCTTTCCGGACCACCACCGGTTCGCGGAGTGCGAGCTCTGGCTCCTGGCATCCCGGGCCCGACAGCCCGACGTTGAGCGTGCGTGGGAGGTCTACGACCGCTACACCGAGCTGGCAGGCGTCGAACCGGGCAGCTTCGGCGACCGTCGTGCCCGGATCGTGGCAGCCGGCGTCCTGGCCCGGGCCGGCATGCCGGACAGCGCGAACGCGACGTTGCGCGCAGCCCGTCCCACCCCGGACGTGGATCCATCGGGCGAGCTCCTGGGGCTCGAAGCGGTCTTCCGCCTCCAGATGGGCGACACCGAACAGGCCATGGACCTGGTCCGCCGGTACCTGACCGCCAGCCCCTCCCACCGGGGCGGCTGGAGATGGAGCTCCCATTGGTGGTGGCGGGGCCTGCAGGACCATCCCGACTTCCGGTCGCTGGTAGGGGATCCGGGGGGTGTTTCAACCGGGAATCAGTGATGGGTTGAGGCTCCACGTCATGCCGTTGCAGAGGCGCCGGCGCATCAGGTTCACGCAACAGACCGCCGCAGCCAGGCCACAGCCGAAGATGGCACTCCCCCGGGCCCCCGTCTCCGATCTCTGGTGGCACAACATGTTTCTTAAGTAGTTTGGCATGCCTAACTTATCGGTGGTATCAGGGGCCCAGTTATTGCAGCACGGCCAGTGTCGCGACCGCCACACCCGTCGCGTATTCCCAGCCCCCGGCCCTAGCGGGCCCCGGGAACACTCATGGCCATCCGGTTGGAGGTCCCATGTATCGTTCGCGGCTCGTCCCATGTATCCTGTTGGTCGCCCTCGTCGTCGCGTCCTGCGACGATCCCACGTCCGCCCCCCACATCGTCCCGACGGACCTTGGTCCGGCGTTCTCGCTGCAGGACGCCAGCGCAGGCGGCTTGGCCGGATTCTACTTCCTCCCTCCCCTGGTTCCGAACCCCGCCTATGGCGGCGTCGCCGCCATGGACTGGAGCCCCCGGGTCGACATCTGTGAGGTCGGAAACGACGAATGCACACAGGTGAAGACCTTTTCGGGCAGCGATATCCTGACGGAGGACGAGCATTACAAGGTGGAGTGGGATGCGGGAGCATCTGACGCCAAGGTCGGGGTGCCGTACCGGATCCAGGTGTCCCTCAGGCTCGTGACCCTCGGGAGCATCGATGTGGTCTTCGAGGCCGGGGGGAACGCACGGCGCGCGAACAGCAGCCAGGAAGTGGGGGTCAACCGTACCGTCCCGGTCCGGTTTCGGATTGAGGAGGGGGCGCTGGCTTCCGCGGTGGAGGCCAGCGAATGCGATGTCGACGTCTGCGACGTGGTCGAAGGGAACACACACGAAGAGATCACGACCACGGTCAGGGATCGAAACGCCGGCGACCGGGTCGCCGGGTTCGTCCGGATTCCGGAACAGACCGGCGCCCTGGCGAACACACAGCTCCTGGTCGTGCTCAAACTCCTCGCCGGCCCGATCGCAGGGGCAAACATCCCCAC
>PWLA01000095.1 GCA_003559555.1 Gemmatimonadota bacterium
ACCTCGTCCCACTGCCCAACCGAATGCAACAGGCGTGCCCGAACTTAACCAGCGCCCCCCCGGGACCTGGCCAGGAGTCCTGATGGGCCCTTCGACCGTGGGACCGGACCCAGCGCCGGGTCACGAAGAGGAGAGGGCCGCCGGGTCGCTTCGCCCCACCTATTCGACACGATCGGGGCGGAACGTCACTGGAGGACGGCGGCGGGGCTCGGCTGCGAGGCCGCCGATCTCCCCGTTCTGCCTCAGCGCGCCTCTCCTTTTCACAAGCAGTTGGTCCCTGGCACGGCCCTGGCATATCGCTATGGGTCCGCCCCCCTCGGAGTACGCTCCGGCGGTGAACTGGCGGGTCAGCTCACCCAAGCAGTTGGAGGTCCCCATGCAACTCCTACCTACCCTCCGTCGCCCCGACGGCGGACGATCCCTTCTTCGCGACTGGGATCGCCTGGAAGACCAGATGCAGCGTCTTCTGGGAAGCATGCCCGCGTGGGAGCCCACCTCGGATCCCTTTCTCTGGGCCCCCCGGGTGGACTTCTCGGACGAGAACGGCAGTTTCGCCCTCACGGCGGAACTTCCCGGCATCGAACCCAACGAGGTGGACATCGAGGTCGAAGGGAACGTCATCACGATCAAAGGCGAGAAGAAGCTCCGGCGCGAGCACAAGGATGAGCGCGTGCAGGTCGCCGAGCGGCGCTACGGCGCCTTCGAACGGAGCTTCACCCTGCACCCTTGACAATCCCTAGACGCTCTCTGTACACTCCCTAGCGCCCGGAAGCCCGGGGGAAGAAGATCGAAGTGAAGACCCGGTAGATTCGTCAGGTAACGGGGCGGTCGGGGAGGTGCGGGCGACGTTCCACCGGAACGGATGGCCGTAGATCCGCCCCGGCCGATCTCCCCCCGTTGCACCACCATCCCGGAGCCACATGGGCTCCCGAACACGATCAAAGAAGGAGCACTCCGATGGCCAGCATCGTTCCCGGAACCTCCGGCAGGTACCTGGAGCAGACGGCGCCGGGCGACCTGTTTCGTGTGCGTGTCGTTGCCTTCGAGTTCGTCCCCTTCTCCTGTTCGGATCTTAGGATCCGGGTAGGGGACGTGCTCCGCCACGTGGCTTCCGACCCCGAGGGCTTCGTCGTGGCCCACCTGGACGGTAGACACCTGCGAATCCCGGAGGCATGCGCCCGGTTCATCGGCGTGCATCGCCTGGGGAGGGGCCAGGGCCCCGGCGAGCAACCCCGGGATCCGGAGCTGCCGGAGCCGGATGAACCCGAGCGCCCCAAGCCGGGCGACCCGGAGCGGGGTCCTCCAGGCGACCCTGTACCACCTGAACCCGGAGAGCCCGAACGGCCGCAGCCGGGCGATCCTGAGCCGGAAACTCCCGAGGGGTGGACCGACGCGCCGAGCGCCTGATCTCCCATCGCCACCGACGCTACGAAGCAACCGTTTGGACAGTCTGCTTGACGCGTGACGAACCAAGGAGGACGCCATGCAACGCTCAGATCATTCTCGCCTCGGTAGAGAACCTGCTCCATCGCGCGCCGGAACATCCGAGGTCACCATTCCGGTGGGCCAGGTGAGCCTGGAAGGGACCCTGGCGGTTCCGAGACACGCGCCGGGCATCGTGGTTTTCGTTCACGGTAGCGGGAGCAGCCGCTTCAGTCCGCGGAACCGGTTCGTCGCGGAGGTTCTGAGGACCGGGGGGGTCGGCACTCTGCTCGCGGATCTCCTCACCGCCGAAGAGGAACGGATCGACTCCCTCACGCGCCAGGTTCGCTTCGACATCGACCTCCTCACGGAACGAACCGCGGCGATCCTGGACTGGCTGGTGACCATGGACTCCATCGGGGAGCGGCCGATGGGTCTCTTCGGCTCGAGCACGGGGGCCGCCGCCGCCCTCAGGGTCGCTGCGACGTGTCCGGATCGGGTCGGCGCAGTGGTGTCGAGGGGAGGTCGCACGGACCTGGCGGATCCCGTCCTCGACCGGGTGCGAGCTGCGACGCTCCTGGTGGTGGGATCCCGTGACATCCCGGTGCTTCGACTCAATCGCAGCTCCCTGGAGCGACTCGGGGCGGCGCGGGCGCGAAGACTCGAGGTGATCCCTGGAGCCGGCTATCTCTTCGAGGAACCCGGCGCCCTGGAACGGGTGGCGGGGCTAGCCCGGGACTGGTTTCAGCAGCATCTTGCCCCGACTGTGGAACCCACGTTACGTCCGGGCGGACGAGCGATCTGAGGGGCCGGACCACCTCGACGACGAGACGGATCACCGACCGACCTCAGGCGTGATCCACGATCCCCTTCGCGCCGTCCGTGCGGGCGCAGTGAGCGCAGCAATAGATGGCGCCCTCCGCCTCCACCCCGTGGCCCACAACCCGAACGTCGCAGTTTCCACAGCGGGGCGCCAGCTTCTGGATGGCGCATTCGAAGGAATCGAAGACGTACCTTCCATCTGTCATCCGCACCTCGAAGGACGCATGGTAGTCGTTTCCGCACGTTTCGCATACAGGCATCGGTACCTCCCAGGTGGTGTCTCAGGCTCGGCTGGCCCTCAGGGTCCAGCCTCCGATCCCGCGGGCTCCGCCCTGACAGCGCCCAGTGATTCGGACCACGCCCACGAGGCATGCGATTTCATGGTGCCTCCTGCAGGCAACCGCTCCTGTCAGGGTTCCACTCAGGTCCGAGTAAGCTGGCGGAACCGTACTCTCACCCGTGTGGGCAACGGGCGTCCACCCCTTCGCGGGGGAAAGCGTAGGGGGGCCGGGCGGCCTGCGCTCCCCTCCCCGGTCACCCCGGAACGCGACGATGGCGTGCTCCGGGTGACAGGAGTGGAACAGGCAGGGAGCGTGCCAGGTTGGGCTCTTCGACGCGACTCGGGCCCGGATCCGGGGGCTCCGCAGCTGTCAACCGTCAGACGCCCGAAGCAGTGTCCCGGAGGTGACGGCGCCCCCGATGCGCCGCCTCCAGCACGGTTCCGGGGTTATCCGAGCCGGCGATTTCCAGGATGAGGACGCCCCGGTAGGCCGTGCGGTCCAGTTGGAGGAGGAGCCGCTTACAGTCGATGGCCCCGTCGCCCGGCGGGACACGGCCCAGTCAGCCATCGAAGGCCTCCGTCGTGCCACCCCATCCGCCCCGGGCCGACTCAGGAAGCAGGGAGGCGACGGGGAACCGGCCGGGTCGCTTCGCCCCGCCTTTCAGGGAGGTTCGGGATGGAATGTCACCGGGACGAGAGCGGTAAGACCGACGTGAGGGTCTACTGGCCCCCGAAGTCGTCTTTCACTCCGTTCCTCCCTTGCCTTCCCGGCCCAGTCTGGCATGCCTCTGGCATCTTCTCGGCGGTGCCCCCTCCGAGCCGGAACGTCCGGAGGACGGGCCGGACCCGCACCCGACCAGGAGGAACCCATGGATAAGCGAAGAAGCCGCAGTACCACCTCCCCTGACGAGGAGCTCACCTCTGCCGCGAATCGGCTGACGGAGGGTGCACACCGGATGCGGGAGCGGGCCACTGGCATTCGACACAACAGCACCGGCGGCGGAAAGGCCACAGCAGAGCTCAGCGCCGATGCGCTGGCGGTCCTGTCTCGGTCTCTGGCCTCCGTGGCCGACGGGGCCCACGCCGTCGGCCTGTCCGTACGGGATCAGGGTCGGGATGCGGCCCGAGCCCTCTCCCGAGGGGAGCGAGTCCTCCGCACCACCGGTCTGACCGGCGCCGCCGCGTCCGCAGCCCTCTGCGTCCGACGGAACGCGGGACGCATCGCCTTGGTTGGCGGGGGGCTCCTGGTCGCAACGGTCGTGGCCGGCGCGGTCCGCCGGAGCCGGCGACAGGGCTCATAGGACCACCCGCCGCCGGGCCGGTGTGGGCGTCTCCAGGAGCCCGCACACACTCTTCGGTCCCGGTACTGAAGCTCCGACCGTGGAGCCCTACGAGCTCGTTTTCGCCGCCGTGATCCTGGGACGGTTCCTCGTCCCGCTCATGATCCCCGTGTACCCACTCCCGGGTATCCTCTGTGCCTTCTTCCTGGATGCGTCGGACCGGGCGGTATACGCGCAGTTCGTGGAAATCGACGTGGAGATGTACCAGTCGTACGATAAGGCGTTGGACATCTACTACCTCACCCTGGCCTACGTGGCCACCCTTCGAAACTGGACCAATCGCACGGCCCTCCAGGTGGCCCGCTACCTCTGGTACTATCGCCTCGTGGGGGTCGCCCTTTTCGAAGTCACGGGCATTCGATGGCTCCTGGTGGTCTTCCCCAACGTATTCGAGTACTTCTTCGTCTTCTACGAGGTGGTGAAGACCCGATGGGATCCCAGACGGTTGAAGCCAAAGCACCTGTTGGTGGCGGCTGCGGTGATCTGGGTCTTCGTCAAGATCCCCCAGGAATACTGGGTGCATGTGGCCCAGGGCGATACGACGGACTTCATCAAGGTGAATCTGATTGGAGCACCTCTGGAGATGCCCTGGATCCAGGTGTCCGTGCACTACCCCTGGGTGCTGGGAGCGGCAGGCCTCCTCTCCGGCCTCCTCTTCCTGGGCGCCACCCTCATCTTCCGTCGGCTCCCATCTCCCGACCGGCCCCTGACCTTCCACGCCGATGCCTTCAGCGGGAGAAGTTTCGCCAGAGGATTGGTGGGCCGTCGTCGCCATCTTCGTCGTCCTTCCCGGCAGGTCCTGGTGGAGCGAGTGGCCCTCGTGTCTCTGGTGGTGATCATCTTTGGGGAAGTGCTACCGGGGTGGGTGGCCTCACCTCTCCAGGTGGTGACCGCGGTGGGCGTGGTCATTCTGCTGAATGCCGGAGTCAGCGTCTGGCTGGGACGACGGAGCATCCGCTGGCAGGGTGCCGCCACCGAGTTCGCCCTCATGTGCCTGGTGAATGGGACTCTGCTGCTGGCTTACTACCGAGTGGTCCGTCGGCTGGAGGTGGATTTCCACATGGGGAGTGCCGTCTTCCTCCTGGGGCTTCTCACCCTCATCGTCACCCTGCACGACCGATACCTCTCCCTTCGGGCCCTCCGTGACTTGGAGGGGATCGCTCAGGATGACGGAGCAGCCCGCCGATCCGTTTGAGGGGCGTCGGCCCGGAGATGGAGCCACCCCACGACCGGGAAGTGGTCCGAGCCGTAGCGGGAGTCTGCCCGCTCCACCCTTCCCGCCCGGTACGGGTCAGGAAGCCGATAGAGGAGATGATCCAGCTGCAGTCGAATGATCCTGGCCGCCTGGAAGGTGGGATCGCTCTGGGTCCGCGGGGTCTCGGGGAACCGCTTCAACAGATACGGAAGCGCCCCCTCCAGCGGGGGGAGAGACCAGGTGTTCAGATCCCCTCCCAGGACCGTGGGCTCCTGCAAGGTGAGGGCCTCCACGAGTCCCCGAGCCTGCCGAAGACGGGCCGGCCCCAGGCTGTCCAGGAGTCGACTCCAGCGGGCACGGGTATCCAGGTGGACGCTAACCGCCTTGAACCGCCAGGGCGATCCCAGGCTGTCCACTCCCTCTACCCGGGCGACCGTGCTTACCCGGCGCTGGGATTCGAAGGGGAGCTCAATAGCTGCCGGATCCTTCAGCGGCAGGGTCGAGAGGATCGCGTTGCCCCGGTCCTCGGGGAGACCGCCGTTGGCGAGCCCGTTCCGCATGGAGGGCACGTATACCAGATTCAGCTCGAGGCGACGGCTGACCTCCACAATATCGATTCGCTCCCCGCTCGGAGGAACTGAGCCGATGCGAGCCGGCACCCCATCCCCGTCGCTGGTGGTGGGGATGTCCATCCCTGCACGGTGAACCTCCTGCAGGAGCAGGAGAAAGTCGTCCACGGGCTCACCTGTGATCCGGCCCGACCGCAGGTCGGTGACGAAGCGGAGGATGTCCCCGCCGCCAACGTGCACGTTCCAGGTGACCACCAGAAGCGAGTCCACCGGGGTAACGGGTGCCTCTGGGTAGCGGACCTTCACAGGCGCACCCACCGCATCCCGCCAGGGAGTCAGGTGGGACTCATCCCTTCCCTCTGGGCCCACCATGTGGACGGCGGGGGTGTCGGCAGAGCCGAGGAGTGTCGCGGACACGTCCGGCTGGACGGCGAACTCGAAATCGCCGTCCCCCGCGGTCCGAAGCGCACAGGACGACGAGACCAGGACCAGCAGCGACAGGAGTCCCAGAGCAACAGGTGCACTCGAGCGATTCATCTCCAACGGGTTGGACCGTTCCTTCTTCGGGTTCATCATGAGGCGCGGGCCTCGGGAAGCCGGCGCCCATAGGTTCCTTATACACGCCTGCCCCCCGAAAGGAGCGAACAGTCCCGTGGGAGGGGCTCTCCACCCTTTCGAGGATGCGGGCGAGAAGCTCGGCGTTCACTGCGCTCCGGACTGAGTGGACCCGGAGGAGTTGATCGGGAAGCTGCAGAGGCTGGGCCTCGACCCGCATCCGATCCCACAGCAACGCCCGGAAGGACGCTGACCAGTGGAGCGCCTGACCTCACTCCTGACGGGGTCGCCTCGACGACCGAGATCACTCTGGTCCCCATGCTCAGAAAGGGCCTCATGGGGCATTATGTCTAACGTGACGTCGGGAACGGCGATCCCCGGCGGGCTCCTCCACAAGGCAACCGACCAACCCCCGTGCCAGAGTCCTGGCTCGGCAATCCCGGGGGCAATCGATCAGTACATCTCCGTTGGCACCGGGCGCTCGGGCTCCGACTCGCGTACCTCGGTCATGGTGGCCTCAGCCAGAAGCAGGGTGCCGGCTACCGACACGGCGTTCTCCAAGGCCACCCGAATCACCTTCGTGGGATCGATGATTCCGGACTCGAGCAGGTCCACGTATTCGCCACGGGCGGCGTCGAAGCCCATGTTGTCCGTGCCGGAGCGCATCCGGTCCACAACGACGCCCCCGTCCACCGCGGAGTTCTCCGCGATCTGGCGGGCCGGGACCTCAAGCGCCCTGCGGAGAATGAGGACTCCCGTCCGCTCATCCCCTTCCGCCTGTTCGGCCTCGGCCTCCACCGCCCGGATGGCCCGGAGCAGCGCGAGCCCGCCGCCTGGGACGATACCTTCCTCCACGGCGGCCTTCGTTGCACTGATCGCGTCTTCGAACGCCTCCTTCCGGGTCTTCATCTCGGCCTCGGAGGGGGCGCCGACCCGGATGACGGCCACCCCGGCGGAGAGTTTGGCAAGCCGTTCCTGGAGCTTTTCCCGATCGTAGTCGGAGGTGGCGATCTCGATCTGATTCCGGAGCTGGCGGCAGCGACCCTCGATGGCGGTCGGCGATCCCGCCCCGCCAACGATCGTCGTGGTGTCCCGGGTCGCCACCACCCGTTTGGCGGAGCCCAGGTCGTTCAGCGTCAGGTTCTCGAGGCGTAGTCCCACCTCGTCGCTCACCGGGCGGGCCCCGCTGACGACCCCCAGATCCTCGAGCATGGCCTTCCGACGATCGCCGAACCCCGGCGCCTTCACCGCGAGGGCGGGAAGGACTCCCCGAAGCTTGTTGACCACCAACGTGGCCAGAGCCTCCCCCTCCACGTCCTCTGCGACGATGAGAAGGGGCCGACCCTCATGGGCGACCTGTTCGAGGAGGGGAAGCAGGTCCTTCATCGCCGCAATCTTCTTCTGGCAGAGAAGGATCAGGGGATCGTCGTAGGCCGCCTCCATCTTCTCGGAGTCGGTCACGAAGTAGGGCGAGAGATACCCCTGGTCGAAGCGCATCCCCTCGACGACCTCCAGCACGGTCTCCATGCCCTTGGCCTCCTCCACGGTGATGCCCCCTTCCGTCCCCACCTTCTCCAGCGCATCGGCGACCGTCTCGCCGATGAAGGCGTCGCCATGGGCGGAAATGCTCGCCACCTGCACCATCTCGCTCTTCCCCTTCACCGGATTCGAGAGCTGCGCCAAGGCCTCCACCACGCGGCGAACAGCCCGCTCCATCCCGCGCTTCAGGTCCACGGCCACGGCTCCCGCAGTGATGTTCCGGACCCCTTCGGAGAAGATGGCCTAGGCGAGCAGCGTGGCGGTGGTCGTCCCGTCACCCACCGCGTCCCCCGTGCGCTCCGCCGCCTCCTTCAGAACCTGGGCTCCAAGGTTCTCCACGGGATCCTCCAGTTCGAACTCCTTCACGATGGTCACCCCGTCGTCGCATACGAGGGGTCGACCCCAGCGGCGCTCAATGAGCACCGAACGGGCACGAGGACCGAGGGTCCCCCGCACCGCATCCGCCAGGGCACGGGTGCCTCCGGCCACCTTCGCACGGGCCTCGGAATGAAACAGCATCTGCTTGTGCGGCATGGTGGATCTCCTCCTCTCTGTGTGGACCTTGAATTGCGGTGCACCGGAACGGTCCACGGCTCACCAGCGGGGCCACGCGATCGAAGTGGTCGGTTGACGCCAGCAGGCAGCTGACTACAGCAGGAAGGAACGTGCCAGATCGAGACGCCCCCGGGTGGCCGGGGGACGGGAGCGGCCCGCCCGGTCCGGCGGGATTTTCCGTCTCCACCCTTCGAGTCCGCGCAGACAATCCGTCCCGGAGCACCGACCTCATCTCCCCCGGCTTGACAGTCTGGCCAGACGAAAGGTCGGGGGCGCCGGCCGCGCACCGGGGTCTTGCGGCCCCGGTCAAGAACCGGCCACCGTCGGGAGGCACGGAAGGTGCAAGCTGGGATTTCGTGGCTGGGTTCGGCTCCCTGGCGCTCCCAACGGTGGCGCCCTGTACTTCTTCAACAGCCTTTTAAGCCCCTGCAGCGAGTCGAAACGGCCCTTGCGCGGCTGTTCTTCCGCCAACCCTTCCCACCCAGGATCAGCGACCGATCAGCTCCTCCTCGACGTAGGAAGCCACGGCGTCCACGTCCCGGACGCGCATCCCCCGGATGCCCCAGTGGGGCATTCCCTCTGCCGTGCCCACGTAGATCATTCGACGGAGCTCCATGGGGTTTCGCACCTCTTCCCAGTCGGGGTCGTTGAAGGACCTCGGTCGCAGGGTATCCCCCTGGAAGACGAATCCGCCGTCACCGTGCCCCTCGGCTCCGTGACACTTGGCACAACTCACCTCGTACACGGTCCGCCCGCGCTGCTGCACCGTCTGGGAGCTCAGCGGGTCCAGGGCCTCGAACGCCGCAGGGTCGAAACGTTCGTCGGCGAGACGTACGGCATCGGCCGCCCTTCGGTCCACCGCCTCGTCGACGGGATCTGGCGGGGGCCCATCGCACGCCGAAAACAGGAGCAGGAAGAGGGCGCATCCGACGGCAAACCTGAGTGACGACAGGGGTGGCATAACGGCTCCTCGGGAGGGTGTGCCCTTGGGTTCAGCAACCCGTAGGATTGGAAGGCTGTTGAAGAAGTGGGGGAACCACCTCAAAGGGGTCTTGCGGTCCTGGCCGCGGCGGATGGCCGGGGAACGACCGCCGTCGGGGCGGGCTACTTCGCCTGCACCCGGATCTTGCGCCCGCGCGCCTCGGGGCGCTTCGCGATCTGGAGCTTCAGGACTCCCTGGTGGAAGCCCGCATCGACCTTCTCGGGGTCCGCACTCGAGGGCAGGGTGAACGTCCGCTCGAACGACCCGTAACGCCGCTCGGCCACGTGCACCCGCTCATCCTTGTGCTCGCGTTCGAGCTTTTTCTCCCCTCTGATGGTCAGCACATTTCCTTCCACCTCGATGTCCACGTCCTCAGGCTCGACGCCCGGGAGTTCTGCGGTGAGGACGAAATGTCCGTTCTCGTCCGCCAGGTCGATCCGGGGCGCCCAGGTGAAGCCCTGGGAGGTGGTCTCCCACAGCGGCATGGACTCGAACATGCGCTGCATCCGGTCCTCCATGAGGTCGAGGTCGCGCCAGGGGAAGAGGCCGGCGTCGCGGCGGCGAAGTGTGGGTAGGATCTGCATGGTGGCATCCTCCGTAAGGGTGGGGGTCGCTCCAGCCGAGGCCGGGTGCCTCGACCGGACCCATCCGGACCGCGAGAACCGTGCCCGCCCCCGGGAGTGCCCCATGCACCGGGATCGTCCCTCAGGGTTGCGGATCTTCGGTGGGAAGCGCTGCAGGCAGAACGAACGCGGGGGAGTCGTTTCGGCTCGCTGCAGGGACCAAACGACTCGCCGGGGAACCCGGGGGCGGCCGGGAAATCATCTCCCGCCTCCAGGGCTCACCGCAGCCGAGCACAGCGTTGGCCGGGCACGCCGCTTGCACTTCTTCAGACGCCCCTCCCTTCCGGGTTCATTGACCTCCCGGGACCAGACTTCATCTCACCACAAACGCGGACCATCCCCGATGAACGACGACGTTCGACTCTTCGCTCTCGGAGCGAGCAAACCCCTTGGGGAATCCATCGCCCGGTCTCTGGGCATCGACCTGGCCGACCACGAGGAGCGGGAGTTTGACGACGGGGAACACAAGGCACGCCCGCTCGTGAACGTGCGGGGGCGGGACGTCTTCGTCGTCCACTCCCTCTACGGGGAACCGGGTGCCAGTGTGAACGACAAGCTCTGCCGGTTCCTCTTCTTTCTGGGAGCCGTCCGAACCGGAGCAGCAGACCGGGTCACGGCGGTCGCCCCCTACCTCTGCTATGCCCGCAAGGACAAGCGGACGAAGGCTCGGGACCCCGTCACCACCCGCTACGTGGCCGCCCTCTTCGAGGCTGTCGGCGTCGACAGGGTGTTGACGCTGGAAGTCCATAACCCGGCAGCGTTCGAGAACGCCTTTCGCTGCGGCGCAGATCACCTCGTGGGCGACACCCTCCTCCTCCAGTCTTTCGCGAACCGGTCGCTTTGCGACCGAGTCGTGGTGGTCTCTCCCGACGTAGGTGGAATCAAGCGGGCCGAGGGATTTCGCGAGGCGCTGGAGCGCCGCCTTGGTCGCTCGGTGGACGGTGCGTTCATGGAGAAGAAGCGCAGTGCCGGCGTCGTCTCCGGAGAGCGGCTCGTGGGTGAGGTGGACGACAGCACCGTTCTCCTGGTGGACGACGTCATCGGGACCGGCACCACGATCCGACGGGCCGCCCGGGCATGCGCCGATGCCGGCGCCACCGAGATCCTGGCTGCGGCGACCCACGGGCTCTTTCTGGACGGCGCAGCCGAGATGCTCGCAGACCCGGCCATCACCCGGGTCGTGGTGACGAACACCGTTCCGCCGTTCCGCCTGCCTTCCGGACTGGTGCGGGAGAAGGTGGAGGTCGTGGATGCGACGCCTCTCCTGGCCGAAGCCATTCGGCGGATCCACGAGGGCGGATCGCTCGTGGACCTCGCGGCGGGGTGAGGTGCGTCCGGAATGCCGAATGGACCCGCAGCTCCGGTTCGCTCAGGACGGGAGGTGCCTCCGGGACAGGGTCAGCCAGGTCAGAGCGGCGCCCCTCCAGCGTGCAGGATCTCCAGGGTCCTCGTCCAGGAGATGGCGGACCGCGATCCTGGCCCGGATGAGGGCGCGGTGGCTCCGGTAGAAGCGGAGAAGCTCATCCGGAGGCCGGTCGCCGGTCGCCCTGCGGTATACGTCCAGCACGTACTCACCCACGGCGGCCGCACCCAGGCGGTCGCAGTCGAGCCAGAGAAAGGCCAGGTCGTCGACCGCATCGAGGGTACGGAGGTCCCGGTCGAATTCCAGGCAGTCGATGACGGACGGGGGCGGACCGAGATGGACATGCTCCGCACGGAGGTCCCCGTGGCCTTCCACGACGCGGCCTTTCTCGGCCCGGTCGTCCAGAAGGGACCCCCGGCGGTCCAGGAAGGCCGTCTGGCCTTCGGCGAGCTCCCGGACCAGGGGCTCGGGGAGCCCGAAGTCCGGGCTGGCCAGCTCGCAAGCGCTCTCCTGGATCTCTCGGCGAAAGAGATCCTGGTAGGGGACGACGGGAGGGGTCCGGGAGGGAGCGTCCCGGTAGAAGTCGGCAAGCAGCTCGGCCACCGGTCCCAGGGTCGCTTCATCCAGCACGCCCCGCTCGATCGCGTGGTCCAGCATCCCTCGGCGAGGGAGCCGCTTCATCCACACCAGCCATTCCACCGGCTCCCCGCTCCCGGCAAGGGCCAGGCGCATCGGATGTTCCAGCGTGAGCGGCACTACGTCGAGGTAGACCTCCGGCGCCAACCGCCGGTTCAGCCGCAGCTCGTCCAGGCAGTCCCGCCGTCGAGCCTCCAGGCTGCTGAAGTCCAGGAAGGGGAAACGCACCGGCTTCTTCATCTTGTAGGCAAAACGAGCGGTGAGAAACACGAAGGCCATGTGGGTTTCCACCACCTCGATCCGGTCTCTCCCGTCAGCGTAGGAGCGGGGCGACGACAGGAAGCGTACCTTGTCGGCGAGGGAGCACTCCCACGGCTCCGGCAATGCCTCCGACGGGGGGGGCCTCATCCGTTCGGTTCCGTCCCCGGCGACCCTGCCCGGCCCCGGCCTCCGGCCCTGGCGACCGAGCCGAACCCGCACCCGGAGGGCCCGTGATCCAGGAGGTGATCCGGATCGCCGCCGAGGCGGGAGACATCATTCAGGCCGCCTACCGCGAAGGACTGCACACCACGTTGAAGGAGGGGGCCGAACCGGTGACCCTGGCGGACAGGGAAGCCGACGCCCACCTTCGCCGGCGCCTCCAGGCCTTTGCCCCTGCGGGCTGGCTCTCCGAGGAGAGCGCCGACGACCGCTCCCGCCTCGAGTGCTCCCGCGTCTGGGTCGTGGACCCGCTGGACGGCACAAAGGAGTTCATCCGCGGACTTCCGGAGTACGCCGTCTCCATCGCACTGGTAGAGGACGGACGGCCGATCCTGGGTCTGATCCACAACCCCGCCACCAACGAAACCTTCTGGTCCTGCCGCGGGACAGGGACCTTCCGGAACGGGACCAGGCTCCGGGTGCGGGAGAGCCGGGTCCTGTTGGCATCGCGCACCGAGGCGGACGAAGGGGAGTTCGAGCCGTTCCAGGAGGGCTGGACCGTCCGTCGGTGCGGAAGCATCGCCTACAAGATGGCCCTCGTCTCGGCGGGACAGGGGGCGGGCACGCTGTCCAGAGGCCCGAAGAGGGAGTGGGACGTCTGCGCGGGGTCGATCCTGGTGGAGGAGGCCGGTGGCGTGGTGACCGATGCCCTCGGGGCTCCCCTTCGCTTCAACCGCGCTCCTCCGCGAACTGCGGGAGTGCTGGCCGCCGCGCCCCGTGCCCACCGGCGCCTCCTCTCGGCGGCCCGGGCGGTGGGCATGGCGGACCGCCCTGGCCTCGCGCCATGATTCGAACCATGAGGAGATCATTTGTCCCGGGCCTGCTCCGGCGGTGCGGCTCCCGGGACCCCGCCTTCCGGCCCCCCATTCATCGCTCCTCCGATCCGGCCCGGGACGCATCGTCCAGGATGCGCTTCACCTCCCGGTCGTCCACCTGAGGAAAACTCCGGTAGTGCAAGCTGATGGCGAGAAAGGGTTCGGGCGTCGCGAGGCAGACCACGTCGTCCGCTTCCTGCCCCAGGAGCCGCACGGTCTCCGGAGGGGCCACCGGAGCGGCGACGATCACTCCTCGAGCCCCCCGGGCCCGTGCCGCCTGAATGGCCGCACGGGCCGTGGATCCGGTAGCGATCCCGTCGTCCACCAGGATGACCGTACGACCTTCGAGTTCAGGCGGTGCCCGGGTTCCGCGGTAGACCCGCTCCCTCCGTTCCACCTCCCGGGACTCTGCCTGGGCCACATCGTCCAGGACGGAGTCCGGTACGGCCGCCTCTCGGACCACCTCGGGGTTGAGAACCCGGATCCCTCCTGAAGCGACGGCGCCCATGGCCAGCTCCGGCTGCTGAGGCAAGCCCAACTTCCTTACCACCATGATGTCCAGAGGGGCACCGAGCGCCCGGGCGACCTCCCGACCCACGGGAAGGCCGCCCCGCGGGAGCGCGAGCACGACAGGATCCGTGAGGTCGCCTCGGAGCGAGAGGGCCTCGGCCAGCGCGCGGCCGGCGTCGTGGCGATCAGCGAAGATAGTGGTCATGGGGTATGGACTCCGGTGGTGTCGTGGGGTCCGAGTCACGAACCACCGGGCGACGGGGCTTGGCGGGCACCCTGGCGGCCCCGGGGCACCCTGCCGCCTCCGGCGGTCGCATCGTGCACCTTCCGTGCCTCCCTGACGGTCTGACTGGAACAAGGGCTGCGGCCGCGCCTCAATGAGGACGGGACACGTGTGTGAGTCGGTTCGTCCCTCGGGTGGGATTGATTGTCCACCCCCCTGATCCCGGCGCCCGGCCCTGCGGGACGGGACCGCTTGGAGCACGAGATGCAGCGGGGCCTGAGCGGCCTGCCGCGCTGAAAGTCGACCTCGGAGCCAACCGGACCCCACCAAGGAGAACCCACATGTCTGCTTCCGACCGCACGGCTCCTCGTTCCAGAGGTCCTCGGGCTCCCTCTGCGGAGCAGGGGTTTCGCCTGACCCCCTCCAGAAAACCCTCTGGCCCGCCATGCCGAGGTGCTCTTACAGGATGAGCTTGCCGCGACCCTCTTCTTCCGGGATGGCCGGCCCCGAGAGCCGGGGACGCTCGTGCGGCAGCCCCGCCTCGCCGCCTGCCTTCCACGCGGCCCTCATGAACCGTGAGCGAGCCCCCATGGATCCAGGGCGTTACCTGCAGGACCGGGACCCATGGATGCTGGACAAGGAGTCACACATTCATTCCACGTCTTCGAGCAGCAACGGGTGACCCACCTTTCGCCGGTCCTCGCTTGGCCCGGACGGTGCGACCGAGGGCACCCAGACCGTGAACCGGCTTCCCTGCCCCGGCTCGCTTTCCAGGGACACCTGGCCGCCCAGGCTGAGGCTCAGCTTGCGGACCAGGGCGAGTCCAAGACCCGTGCCCCCTCTCAGCCAGGCCTTTGACGAGTGGGCCTGTTCGAAGGGATCGAAGACCCGCTCCTGATCTTCGGACGCGATGCCGACTCCCGTGTCCTCCACCTCGAAGACGATCCCGTCATTCCGCCCAATGACCCGCAGGACGACATAGCCCTCCTCGGTGTACTTCACCGCATTGGCCAGGAGGTTCAGGACGATGCGTTTCAACTTCGATTCGTCCGTCAACAACTCCGGGAGATCCGGACCGAGCTCCAGACGCACCTCCAGATTCTTGAGTCGAGCCTGCTCTTCGATGAGGGAAACAGAATCCTCCGCCAACCGGACTGGATCCACTCTGGCGACCCGGAGCACTTCGCTTCGCTTCTCCAGGCGAGCATAGGTGAGGATCTGGTCCACCATTCCCTCCAGTTGGAAGGCCGCCTGCGTGAGCACCCGCAGATCGCGGCGACTCCCCTCGTCCAACGCGCCCCGAAGCTTCTTCTCGAGCCGTTCCGCATACCCGACCACGGCAGTCAGGGGCGTGCGAAGCTCGTGGTAGACCACCCCCAGGAGGTTCGACTTGGCCTCGCTGGCCTGCCGTGCTTGTTCCAGCGCCCGCTCCCGCTCGATCTCGGCCCGGTGCCGGTCCGTGGTGTCGACGAGCGTGATCACCACCCCTCCGATCCGGTCGTCGGAGGTCCGGTACGGAGCGATCCGCACGGTGAAATGGCGGGCGGCACTGGAGCCGCAGCACTGCACCTCCCGCTCCACCCTCTCGAGGGTCGCGAGCACGCCCTGCAGGTCCTTCACCAGCTCGGGGTAGTCGAGATTATGGGTCACGTCGCCGAGTGGGCGCCCGATGCCCGTGTCCTGAATCTTGAAAATGTCACCGGTCCCGGGAGTGAACCGGCGGATCGCCAGCGTGCGGTCCAGGAAGATGGTGGCGATGTCCGTCGAGTCCATCAGGTTGTTCAGGTCGGCGTTGACCTCGGCCAGCTCCTCGATCGTAGCCTGATGCTCGTCGTTGACGGCTCGGAGCTCCTCGTTCATCGACTGGAGCTCCTCTCTGCTGGCCTCCAGTTCCTCGGCGATGCTATGCTGCTCTTCGATGGTGGCCTGAAGCTGCTCATTGGCCATCTGATGCTCCTGGAGCATCCTCTCGTATTCCTCTCCCATGCCCTGGAGTTGCTCCTTCCGCCGGGCGAGCTCATCCTCGAGTCGATCGATCCTGGAGGCCTCGGCAGGATCCGGGGACTCGCCTTCCAGGCCGACGGCTCCCGCGGCCGGCTCCTCGTGGAACACGACCAGCGCGTACGCTGCGTCCTCGAGCAGGAGTGGACGGACCGAGGTGCGGATCGTCCGTTCCCGCCCGTCCACCTCGACGGATACCGGAGCGCCCGTCAGCTCCTTCCCAGTCTCGAAGGCCCGGTGCAGGAGGGGGCGAAGCTCGAGCCGCAGCTCACCGGGCACCATGTCCAGGACCTTCGTGTGCGGCTTCCCGCCGGCCAGGCTCAGGTATCGACCCACCTGCTCCGAGAGGTGCACCACTTCCCGCTCCTTGTTCACCACGAGGCTGGGCGGTGCGTAGAGTTCCACGAGCCGGTGGTGGAGAACCCCCACCGGATCCGCGGGCCTTCCGGCGTGTCCTCGGCCGCCCGGGACCGACGGCAAGGGCAGCATCGGGGGAGGCGAAAGTCTCGCCGGGAGCGCTCGTCCGACGGTGAGGGATCGAGCCCGGTAGATGCGGTGCTCTTTGTCCACCGGTATGAACCGCTCCCGAGCGGAGTCGACGGACTCGGAGTTTCCCAGGAAGAGGTAGCCGTCCGGACGAAGGGCGTAGTGGAGAAGCTCGAGCACCACCCGCTGGGCGTCAGGCTCGAGGTAGATCAGCACATTCCGGCACGAGACCAGATCGAGGTTCGGAAAGGGAGCATCGTGGAGCAGGTCGTGCACGGCGAAGAGCACACTCTTCTTCAGGTGGTCTCGGACGCGAAACCCATCCGATTCCCGGACGAAATGGCGATCCATCCGCTCCTCCGAAAGGTCCGCCGCGATCCCTTCGGGATACCAGCCCTGCCGCCCGAGGTGGCATGCTCGCTCGCTCAGGTCGGTAGCGAAGACCTGGATTGAACGAGGAGGATCGAGGTCTTGGGCACGCTCTTGGAGCAGGATGGCGAGGGAGTAGGCCTCCTCGCCGGTGGCGCAGCCGGGCACCCACACCCGGATGGCCTCTCCCGCGTCCCGGCCCTCGAAGAGCGAAGGTAGAACTTCTTCTTCCAGCGCCGCGAACGAGTCAGGGTCCCGAAAGAAGCCGGTGACGGCGATCAGCAGATCCTGGTCGAGGGCTTCGATCTCGGCCGGGTCCTGTCGGAGGATGCGGAGGTACTCATCCATGGTCCCGACTCGGGCAAGCTGCATCCGCCGGGCCAGGCGCCGAAGCACCGTGGGACGCTTGTAGCGGCTGAAGTCGTGGCCCGTACGCCCTCGGATCTCCGACAGGATTGAAGTCAGGGGCGCATCTCCTTCCCGCGGGGAACCCGCTTCCACCCGGGCGGGATCGGCCTCCGCTGGGGCGTTGGTGAGTCGCACGAGTTCGGGTCCGAGCGCCGCAGCCGGCAACACTCGATCCACCAGGCCGGTCCCGATGGCGGCTCTCGGCATGCCGCCGTGCTCCGCGTCATCGGGACTCTGAACCATGGTAAGCCCGCCGGCCTCCTTGACGCGACGCAGGCCGTCCGCCCCGTCCGTCCCGGTCCCCGAAAGGATCACGGCCGCGCTCCCCGCTCCGTGGGTGTCCGCAAGGCTCCGGAAGAACACGTCGATGGGGGCCAGGTTCTGCCCAGCGGGCGGGCGCTCCATGAGCTCCAGACCTCCGTCCTGGCACAACAAGTTGCGGTCCGATGGCACGATGTAGACGTGGTCCGGCTGCAGCTCCACCCGCTCGGACACCTCCCTGACCGGCATGGTCGTCCTCGGTTGGAGCAACTCCCCCATCCGGCTCTCATGCGCCGGGGAGAGGTGCAGGATGACGACGTACGCCATGCCCGTGTCAGGGGGCAGTTGCCCGAAGAACTGCCGGAGCGCCGAAAGACCTCCGGCCGACGCACCAATCCCCACCACCCAGCGTGGTGGGCGAGGATCCGGTGGAGGGGACCGCGTCATGGTGAGGCTCGCTACGCGAGGTGTGGGCGGGAGAGCGGTCCAGCGGCAACCCGAGCGCGACCGCGCCCAGGCAACTTCGCCTGCCGGCCTTCGGCTCGGTGATGTGCCCATGGATCCCACCCGAAAGCTCCATCACAGTACCCGTGCCAGGTGCCTGCCGCAAGGTTCCGGTGCCTGACCGCACTGCGAACGCTACCGACCAGAAAACCCCGGTCGGAGTATTACGTTCGTCTTGTCAGGACTGAAGCCAGTGACCCAGTGCCGGGGCGGCGCAATAGCTGGCGTAGGTGGGCACGGTGAGCGCAACGGCCGAGGGATCTGTCCCTCGTGCAACGTCCCACCGCATTGCGGAGGTCGCTGCTCACCTGACGGATCAAGTCTTCGCCCGCGCAGGCACCACTTGCATCTGCAGGTGATCCGGTCCTGTCCGTACCCAACCTCCTGGGAGGAAGGAAACCTGATCCGGAGGTCCGAGGAGGAGGATGATGAGCCCGCTTCACAAAAGGAAAACACGAAGTGAGGTCTGTGGCCTGGCTCTGCCGTATTCGTATGATTGAGCCAGTCGGCTCAGAGTGGAGGCGGCGGGAGTCGAGCAGGATTCCGCTCATGGTCCCGCAATCCCATCACGCCCGTGATATGAATAGCCTACAGCGCAGTAGAGTATCGTGTGTGACCTTTCGTGTGACCCTGTTGCCGACGAGGATGCCCCTCGGCTGATCCGACAATTCGGTCGCCTGAGTGCGGACGCGAGTCGTTTGACTCGCTCGGTCCAACCGATGCTTACTCGCGCGGAGCCAGGTCGGGCAAGGTACAGAGGACAACTCACGCCCCTATGCGGCGATCCCTTCCAAGGTGAGTCGGTGGACATCCGTTCGAGTGCTTGCAGGTTCAAACGTGATCACGAGCAGATTCCCCTCAGGATCCACATCGATGGTCGTGTTCTCGTCGAGGTCCCTGGTCTCGGCGATATCTTCGGCCCTGAACTCGATGTAAAGGGTGTCCGTATCCTCGAAGTACTGGATTCTCATGGCCGGAACCCACGGTCAAAGAAGGCGTTGTGGACGGTTTCTCCGTCCTCGAGAAGAACTACTCGCAAGTGCCTGTGACCTCGGCCAGAATCACATTCCTCTCGGGCGACGTTCCGATCCAGTGCGGCTGCCACCTGATCAGACCGTCTCGTGCTTCGACCTGTGCGACCGGAGGGTTCCCGAGCTCCGAAGGATAGGGCACGCTTCGCACCCCACCTCCTTCACTATCCAGCCGTTTTTGTGGATGCGTCTGTCCCCGCGCCTCCGGAGAGCCGCTCGGAGGGTTGGCGCGGGTGAGAATTTCAGCATCCCCGGTGGGACTTGGCAGGGGGGGCCAGAGGCGCTCGCGCTTCCGGGTCCGCTTGACCGACCGTCCTCAGGGAGAGCCGACGGCCGTGTGCAGCGGCTCCAGCCCGAGCTTCACCCGCTCGTCGTTGATGAGCCCCAGGTTCCGCTCCACGAGCGCACGGAAGCCCGCATCGTTCCACCAGGGCTCGAAGGGCGGAGACCGGAAGAGGCGCGGGTCGCGGTAGCCCCGGTCGATGGCCACACTCAGCCGCTCCATGGCCTGTTCGCGGTCACCGGAGAGCGCATGGAGGCTGGCCTGCGTGAAGGCGAACGGGCTGTTTGCGAACCCGTTCTCGTCCAGGAATTCCAGAATCCCGCCCCAGTACCCGAGGGTAGACGCCAGCTCGGCATCGCGGCCCAGGGCGCGCTGCGCGACGGCCAGAGATCCGAGCGTCCCGCCGGCAGAGAAGTCGAGGGGGACCATCGCGCTCAGCCCGGCCGGACTAGCCCAGCTTTCCGCGACCCAGTCCAGCAACTCCTGGTGACGGCCCGCCAGGGAAGGGCCATGCAGAAGTCCCCACAGGGGTATCCATTTAACCGGCCCTAATGATCGGTGCGCCGCCACGGCCGGTGGGCGCGGGGCCGCTCCAGGCTTGGCGGACGGCCTCGGGTGTTCGGCGGCTCCGCCGATCGACTGCCGGGGTTTGGGTTGGCGATGAGCTCATGATAGCGCACTGGGCTATGGCCGACCGCAAGCTCCAGCACTCGATAGAACAACATCCCGCGGCTGCGCGAAGTACGGCGGTTGAACCGGAAGGCGAACTCGTTCAGGTAGCTGTGCAAGTGCTCGTCGGCGACCGATCCCTGATGTGTGCCGAGCAACCAGCGCTTGGCCAGGGAAGCAACTCGGTGGACCGCGGGCAGCAAGCTATGCGGGTCCTCTCCCCGGGCTCGGGCGGCCCGCTGGCTGCGCGGCTCATGCACGTACCCCAGTTTGTCCAGCCCGAGGTAACCGCGCCAACCATCCGTGATTACGGTGGCACCCGGATCGACATTCTCCAGGACGAAGGCGTGCAGCGTATCCGCAGACAGATCCGCGAGCGGCGACATTCTGCACCGGCCAATTCCCCTTGGCTCCCGAACCTCGACTGCGATGCCGGTCAGGGTCTTCCTGCCCTTCGCTCGTCCGCCGGCCAGGCCCGGCTCGAGACCGTCAACGTAGGTTTCGTCCACTTCCACCCTACCCGTGAGCCGCTCACGGTCCGGGCGCACGACTACCGAGCGGAGACGGTGAAGCATGGCCCATGCGGTCTGATAGGAACCGATCTCCAGCGTCCGCTTGAGGCTCAACGCCGACACCCCGTTCTTGGCGGTGGCAAAATGCCAGCAGACGGTGAACCAGACGGTCAGGGGAGTTCGGGTTCGATCGAAGATCGTGCCCGCCGTTACCGAGCTACGCCTGCGGCAACCGGCACACTTGAACCGGCCGTCCCCCATGCGCCATCCGTCCACGTGACCGCAGTCCGGGCAGACAAACCCGTCCGGCCATCTCAGCCACTCCAGGTAATCGAGGCAGTCAGCGTCGGTCGGGAACCAGGCGTGGAAGTCACCTGTCGAACGCGGGTAGTGGATGCCAGCTTGGGGATAGCCCATGCCCGAATTCTACCGCTGGGCCGGTTAAATGGATACCCCTGAGAGGTCTTTCATCGGTCGCACTCGAAGTCGGTGCGGCCGACCGGCCGGCACTGGGGTGGGTAGCCGTGCTCCCGCCAGTAGGCTGGTATGCCGATCTGCTCGACAATCCGCTTGAACGCCGGGGTGCCGCGCATGCCGGAGTGGGCAGGATCCCAGAACAGGCCAGAGGAGACATGAAGCGATTCGGCGTCGGCGGCCAGGTCATAGGCGCCCAGCTGAATGAGCAGGTGCGCGTGGTAGCGGGGATCGGGAACTGCACGCTCCACGATGGCCAGCGCGTCCGGCGGGGACACGCCCGAGATCCGCGCGTCGACAATCGCCTGCTTCATTTCGACGGTTCCGGGCGCGAGCATCAGGGCTGCCAGGCGGTTCCCGCGCTCGAGCAGGGGGCCGACGAAGCTCTCCGCTCGATTGGTGACGAATCCGCTCGCCACGCCCTCCTCGAAGAGTTCCAGCGCCGTATCGGTATCGCCCGCGAACAGCAGCGTCAGCGCCTTCCAGCGCAGGAAGTTCTGGTAGGCTGGATCAATGGCCAGACAGCGGTCCTGATCGGCGAGGGCCCGATCGAAGAACCCGAGGCCCATCCAGAATGTGGAGCGGAAGAGGTAGGCGGATGCGTTGTTCCGGTCGGCGGCGATGCTACGGTCGAGCCACTCCAGGCCCTGAGCGAAGTCCGCTGGCAGCGTGCTCGAGGTGGCGCGATGGCCCTGGCTGCCCAGGGCACGGAGAGCGAAGAGTCCAGCGCCAGGGCCCTGTCGGCGGCGTGGAGCGCCAGATCGAGATACTCACGCTCGCGGATGGTCGGATCCATAAAGCCCCAGTCCTCGATCACTGACGCGACCTCCGCCAGGCCCTCCCAGCCCCGCGCGAAGTTCGGGTCCAGCGCCACCGCATGCTCGTAGAGACGCACCGACTCCGGCAGTTCGGAGCGCGCCAGAAAGAGCTGGCGCGCCTTCAGGTACGCCTCGTAGGCGTCCAGGTTGTCGGTGTCGCCCCGCACGGTGACCACGCGCTCGACGCGGTCGGTGCCCAGCGTGCCGCGCAGCGCCTGCACGATGGCGTTGGCGATCTCGTCCTGGATGACGAAGATGTCGTCCAGCTCGCGGTCGTAGGTCTCCGACCAGAGGTGGCGGTCGTTGACTGCGTCGATGAGCTGTGCCGTGATGCGCACGCGGTTGCCAGCCTTCCGGACGCTCCCCTCCAGGATATGGTTGACGCCGAGCTCGCTCGCGATGGCCGCCGCCCCGAGTTCCCGGCCCTTGTAGGCGAACGACGAGGTGCGTGATGCCACACCGATGCCGTCCACCCTGACGAGCACGTTGAGGAGTTCCTCGGAGATGCCGTCGGCGAAGAACTCGTTTGCCGCGTCGTCGGACATGTTCACAAAGGGGAGGACGGCGATGGACCGCGCCGTCACCGCATCAGCGGTGTGGGCGGCCGGCGGCGGTGCGGGCGAGCTCACGGGCCGAAGGAACCAGCCGGCGCCGAGCCCGACGCCGAGCACGACCAGCGCACCGGCGACCGCGAGGGTGCGCTTGCCCAGCAGCGAGGGCGGGGGCTGTGCGTGGTCGCCGGCGGTGGGAGCCGGTGTCACCCGGACGCCATCGGGCGTCAGCTCCAGCGCCCAGGCGAGAACCATCGCCACCGGAAAGCCGAGGACCACGAGCACCACGATGAGACTCATGGCCCATTCGGGTACTCCGAGCCGAGGCAGCATGATGTCGGCGGCCTGGAGGACCACGAAGGCGGTGGCCGCGTACACGACGGCGACCCGAACGACCTTCCGGCGCTTGAGCTCGGTGAACAGGCTACCCACGGGGAACCTCCAGATTCATGGCCCGGAGGAGGTCGTGGAACCGCGGCTCTCCCCGGAGTGGATCGATGGCAGGTGAGGCGTTCACGATGATGAACCAGACGTCCCGCTCGCCCAGGCCATGCTCAAGCCAGTCCAGGGCCTCGTCGGTTCGTCCCAGGCGGAGGCTCCACCGGGCCCGATCCAGGGCCGAGGCGGGCACGTCGGGCGAAAGGCCGGCAAGGAAGCCGAAGGCGGCTTCCCTTCCCCCTTCGAGGAAGGCCTGTCGGAGGGCCCCCGGGGCGAAGGGCGGCTCGGGGAAGAGGGCGCTCCAACGCTCCAGCGCCTCCACCATCTCTTCGTCGCGGCCGAGCTCCTCCAGCACCCACCCACGGTGCAGGTGGGCCAGCGGAAACCCGGGGTCCAGCTCCAGGGCGCGATCAAAGCGCTCCAGCGCCTCGTCGGGTTCGCCCGAGACGAAGAGGATGAGGCCGAACACGTAGCTGATGACCCGAGACAGGGGATCCAGCTCGAAGGCCCGGCGAATGGCCTCGATCCCTTCCTCCGTGCGGCCCCGGGCCATGAGGAGCACGGCGTACCACTCGTGGCCGGTGGCGTACCCGGGACTGAGCTCGAGGGCGCGCCGGAACTCCGCTTCCGAGGCGTCCCACTCCCACTGGCCGGTGAGTGCGAAAGCGCGTGCGGCGTGGGCCTCGCCGAGGTCCGGCCTGAGGGCCAGGGCGCGCCCCGCCGCCTCCAGCGCCCGATCCAGGGACTCCCCGGCCGCCCCGCCGGTGTGGTAGGGCATCACGACCCAGGCGTCGGCAAGGCCCGCGTGGGCCATGTAGAAGTCGGGGTCCCGGGCGATGGCCTCCTCGAACAGCTCGATGGAGCGGGCCAGGCCCTCGGGGCTTCGCTGGTTCCAGAAGAAGCGCCCCCGCAGGTACAGGTCGTACGCCGCAAGATCGCCCGTGGGCAGCTCGGATGCGGCCGTGGTGGCCGGGTCGATGCCGGCGAGGGCCAGGCCCAGCGATGTGGCGATCCGCTCCGCCAGGTCGGTCTGGATGGCGAAGACGTCCTCCAGGGCCCGGTCGTAGCTCTCGGCCCAGAGGGTTCGGGTGGTCTCGGTGTCCACCAGGCGGGCCGAGATCCTGACGCGGTCGCCCTCCCGCTGCACCGAGCCCTCGAGGAGCGAGGCCACCCCGAGCTCCCGGCCGATTTCCCCGGGGCCCAGGGCGGTGTCCCGGTAGCGCATGGCCGAGGTCCGGCTGATCACCTTCAGGTCCGGGATCCGGGCGAGCCGGGTGATGATCTCTTCGGTCATGCCGTCGGAGAAGTACCGGTTCGCCTCCTCGCCGCTCAGGTTCTCGAAGGGGAGGACCGCCACCGAGCCATCTTCCAGGATCACCGGCGGGCGCTCGGCAATTACGAGGCGGTCCGCGACGGCCAGGAAGCTTCCCGTAGCCAGGAGCAGGCCGAACACCAGCAGGCCCGCACCCGCGGCGTTGCCGGCGGACCGGCTGTTCCCGTAGGCACCGTCATCTGCCGCCCCCGCCCGTCGGAAGCGCACGCCCCCCCGTCCCAGCCGGAAGTACCACGCCAGCACCAACACGATGGGAAAGCCCAGGAAGGTGAGGGCCACGAGGGTCAGGAACACGGTGTCCGGAAGGAAGAGCTTCTCGTAGGTCGTGGCCACCAT
>PWLA01000169.1 GCA_003559555.1 Gemmatimonadota bacterium
GCGCCACCGACAACGGCACCGGCACCATCGTCATGATGGAGGCCATGCGGATCCTGCAGGAGGTCTTCCCCCAGCCCAGCCGCACCATCATGGTGGGCCACTGGGGCGGCGAGGAGCAGGGGCTGAACGGCTCCGCCGCCTTCGCCGAGGACAACCCCGAGATCCTGGAGGGCATGCAACTGGTCATGAACCAGGACAACGGCACCGGCCGGATCACAGACATCGGCATGCAGGGCTTCACCGGGGCCGGCACCTTCTTTGCCCGCTGGCTGGCCAAGGTCCCCAGCGAGCTCTCCCGCTTCATCGACCTGGAGATCCCGAGCCTCCCGGATGCCGGGCGAAGCGACCACGCCTCCTTCGTCTGCCACCAGGTGCCCTCCTTTCGGCTGGGCTCCCACGAGTGGGACTACCGAGACTACACCTGGCACTCCAACCGGGACACCTTCGACAAGCTGGCGCTGGAAGAGGTGAAGTGGAACGCCATCCTCACCGCCATGCTGGCCTACCTGGCCGCCGAGGACCCGGAGATGATCCCGCGCGACACCCGGCAGATGCCGGTGAGCCCCCAGACCGGAGCGCGGATGGAATGGCCGTCCTGCCGGACTCCCATGCGGGAGATGCCCTGAGACCTCGGCTCACCCGTCCAGAACCTCCGACAACAGCCCCTTGGCCACTTCGGGGTTCGCTTTCCCCCGGGTCTCGCGCATGACCTGGCCCATGAAGAAGCCCATGAGGCCCTTCTTGCCGGTCATGTAGGCCTTCACCTTGTCCGGGTGGGCTTCCACTACGTCCAGGACGATGGGGCGAAGCACGGTGGGGTCGCTGATCTGGGCCAGGTCCAGTCGCTCCACGATGGCTCCGGGCTCACCCCCGTCCCGAGCAAGCACCTCCAGCGCCTGCCGGCCACCACTGCTGGAGATGGTCCCTTCCTCCACCAGCTCCACCAACTCGGCCAGCTCCCCGGGGCCGAAGGGGAGCGCCTCCAGGGGGCGGTCCCCCTGCAGGGGTGGGAGCTCGTTGATGATCCAGTTGGCCAGCGGGAGAGCGCCGTCCGGCCACTCCTCCACCGCCACCCGGAAGAAGCGCTCCACCTCGGCGTCCCGGGCCAGGATCTCGGCGTCCACCCGCTCTAATTGGAATTGGGATTCTAATTCTGTTGCCCGGGCTTTGACCTCCGGGGGCAGCTCCGGCGGGGCGCCCGGTTCCCCGGCGTGGGGCTCCCCAGCGGCGCCGTCTTCCGAGCCGTCCCGTCCCTTCCGTCTCGCCGGCGCGTCCCGGCCTTCTCGCTCCACCCCGCCAGCCGCCAGCTTGGTCCCCACCTTCGCCCAGGTGTCCCTCAGCGTCTCGATCCGGTTGAAGACCAGAGCGTCGCCTTCCGACTCCACAGGGTCGCGCCAGAAGTAGCCCACCCGCTCGAACTGGTAGCGGGTGTCGGGCGGGTCGTCGGCCACCGAGGGCTCCACCAGCGCCCCCTCCTTCACCTCCAGCGACTCGGGATTCAGGAAGTCCCGGATGTCGCCGTCCTCACCCCGGCCGGCCGCCGCCGCGTCCGGGTCCGGCACGGTGAACAGCCGGTCGTAGAGACGCACCCGACACGGGAGGGCGTGGGCCGCCGACACCCAGTGGATGGTCCCCTTCACCTTCCGGCCGTCCGGCGCGCTCCCCCCCCGGCTGCCCGGATCGTGGGTGCAGCGGAGCTCGGTGATCCGGCCCTGGGCATCCTTCACCACCTCCTGGCAGCGGATGATGTATCCGTAGCGGAGCCGCACCTCGCCCCCGAGCACCAGCCGCCGAAAGCCCTTCGGCGGGTCCTCGGCGAAGTCGTCCCGGTCGATGTAGAGCTCCCGGGAGAAGGGGAGGATGCGGGAACCCTCCAGGGGGACGTCGTGGGGGTAGTGCGGAGCCTCCAGCTCGTCGGTCTTCCCCTGGGGCCAGTCGGTGATGACCACCTTGAGGGGGTCCAGCACGCAGAGGACCCGGGGGGCCTTCTGGTTCAGATCGTCCCGGACGGCGTACTCCAGCTTGCCCATGTCCACCCGGGAGTCGGACCGCGCCACCCCGATCATCTCGCAGAAGGTACGGATGGCCTGGGGGGTGATCCCCCGACGGCGGAGGCCGGCGATGGTGGGCATGCGGGGATCGTCCCAGCCCTCCACGTCGCCCTCCTTCACCAGCCGAAGCAGCTTCCGCTTGCTCATGATGGTGAAGTCCAGGTTCAGCCGGGCGAATTCGTACTGGTGCGGTCGGTACGGGACGCTGGTGTTCTCGACCAGCCAGTCGTAGACCTCCCGGTTGTTCTCGAACTCCAGGGTGCAGAGCGAGTGGGTGATCCCCTCCAGCGCGTCGCCCAGCGGGTGGGCGAAGTCGTACAGGGGATAGATGCACCACTCGTCCCCGGTTCGGTAGTGCTCCACGTGCCGGATCCGGTAGAGGAGGGGGTCTCGCATGAGCATGTTGGGCGAGGCCATGTCGATCTTGGCCCGGAGCACGTGCTCGCCCTCGGCGAACTCCCCGGCCCGCATCCGGCGGAAGAGGTCCAGGTTCGCCTCCACCGACCGCCCCCGATGGGGACTGGGGATCCCGGGTTCGGTGACGGTCCCCCGCCGCTCCCGGATCTCCTTCTCCGACTGGGAGTCCACGTAGGCCAATCCCTTGCGGATGAGCTCCTGGGCGAAGGAGTACATCTCCTCGAAGTAGTCCGACGCGAAATAGAGATGCTCGCCCCAGTCATACCCCAGCCATTGCACGTCCTCCTGGATCGCCTCCACGTAGCGGAGGTCCTCGGTGCTGGGGTTCGTGTCGTCGAAGCGGAGGTGACAGCGCGTCTCCCGCACGCCGTCGGCCGCGGCGAACTCCCGGGCGATTCCGAAGTTGAGGACGATAGACTTGGCATGACCGATGTGGAGGAAGCCGTTGGGCTCGGGAGGGAAGCGGGTGATGACCCGTCCTTCGTTCTTCCCCTGGGCCAGATCCCTCCGGATGATCTGTCGGATGAAGTCGTTGGCGAGCCTGGCGGCGGAATCGGTCATGGGCTGGGCACGGTGTAGGTGATCATCGTCCAGGAGGACCGGGGACCCGGGCGCTGGGGCCGGGTCCCCGGGGGCTGGAGCCGGGACCCCGAAACGTAGGACCGGATGGATGGGGCTGGAAGGGATCGGGACGCCGGCACTTTCCCCTGAACCGGATTCCATTGAAATTCTGGGTTGACTGAGGCAGGGTCGCCGGCACCGGCCCGGCACCGACCTCTGCGTGAGCCTCCCGGAGCCCGAGAACCGTGACCTCCACCGTGACCTCCACTGGCCGTGCCCTGGCCGAACGTCGGGAACGGATCCTGCACCGGGTGCTGGTGGCCACCGCGGTCCTGGCCGGGATCGCCTACGTGCCCGGGATGTGGGCCGCATATGGGGGGGAGCTCTGGGGCCTGATGGTGGCGGACACCCTGGCCTACGGCGTGATCCTCGTCTTTGCCTTCGTCCGCCGGATTCCCTACGCAGTGCGGGCCGGTGGCTTCGTGGCGGTGGTCTACATTCTGGCGCTGGTCCTCATGGTCCAGCTGGGCCCCATGGGGGCCGGCACCGTCTGGCTCGCCGCGGGCCCGGTCCTGGCCGCCGTCTTCTTCCGGACGAGGGGAGCACTCACGGCCCTGAGCCTCACCACCCTCATTCTGGTGGCACTGGGGATCATGATCCACCTGGACCCTGGACTCGTGGGGGGCAGGCTTCCCGAAGTCGAGTACACCCTGGTGGCGTGGCTCGCCAACGCCGGTTCGATCCTTTTTCTGACCGCCGTGCTCTCCCTCTCGGTGGCGGCGCTGGTCCGATGGCTGGAAGGCACCCTGAGCCAGTCCACCCAGGCCGCTGAGGAGCTGCGTGGGGCCAACCTGGCCCTGGAACGGGAAGCGGCGGAGCGTCAGCGCCTCCAGGACCGGCTTCTCCAATCGCAGAAGATGGAGGCGCTGGGGACGCTGGCCGGCGGGATCGCTCACGACTTCAACAACCTCTTGGTCCCCATCCTGGCCAATGCCCGGGACCTTCAATCCCGGCTTTCGGAGGGTGCCCCGGAACGGGACGAGCTGGACGAAGTGCTCGACTCGGCCGGGCGGGCCCGGGAGCTGGTTCAGCAGGTCCTGGCCTTCAGCCGCTCCAGCAGCCGCAAGCGGAACGCCACAGCGGTGGACCCCGTCGTGGAGGAGGTGGGAACTCTTCTGCGACGGACCCGGCCCCCGGGCATCGAGCTGGATGTTCATCTGGAGGCCGGAGATGCCCGGGTATACGCCAACTCCGGGGAACTCCACCAGGTGTTGATGAACCTGGCCACCAACGGCTTGCTGGCCATGGAGTCGGACTCGGGAACCCTTCTCCTTGCCACTGCGCTGGACCGGGACGAAGGCGTCGTGACCCTCCAGGTATCGGACACCGGCCGGGGAATGTCGGCCGAGGTGACGGAGCGGGCATTCGACCCCTTCTTCACCACCCGCGAACCGGGCCAGGGAACCGGGCTGGGCCTGGCCACCGTCCACGGGATCGTCACCGGCCTGGGCGGGCGGGTGGAGCTCGAAAGCCAACCGGGCGAAGGCACGACCGTACGGGTTCACCTGCCGGAACTGCGGGCCACCGAGGCGGAGGAGAAGCCCGCGGCTCCGCCGGAAGCGAGGATCGAAACGCACGATCCCGCAACCGTCACCTCCTGGGAGGGAACCAGCGCCAACGCCCCCCGCATCCTGGTGGTGGATGACGAAGAGACGGTGCGACGGGTGATCGGGAGGATGCTCGAACGGGAGGGGTACCGGGTCGTGGAAGCGGCAGATGGCGCAGCCGCCCTCGAGACGCTGGCGCAGGATCTCGATGGGGTGGACCTGGTCATCACCGACCACGCCATGCCGAAGATGACCGGCATTGAGCTCGCCACCCAGATGAAGGACATCCGTCCCGACCTTCCCATCCTCCTCACCTCGGGCTTCCTGGATCCCTCGCTCCTGAAGGGAGCCCGGGAGGCCGGGGTCTTCGCCACGCTGGACAAACCGTACGAAAACGACGAGTTGACCCAATTGGTGCGCCGGGGCCTCGAGGCCTCGGCACGCTGAACCGGCCTCCGGGTAGGCGCGAGATGAGCACGGCGACGGACCGTTCTGCGGCCCGGCCTACCTTCCCCGACCCCTGAATTCACGGAGGCATTCTACCCATGCGTGTACTCGTCATCGGAGCCAACGGACTCACCGGCCGGCGAACCGTCCGCCTGCTCGAGGAAGGACCTCACGAACCGGTGGCCATGATCCGGAATCCAGAGCAGTCGGACACCTTCGACCAAATGGGGGTGGCCACGGTGGTGGCCGACCTGGAGGAGCCCCTGGATCCGGCGCTGGACGGCATCGACGCTGTGATCTTCGCTGCCGGTTCGGGATCCGGGACGGGGCCCGACAAGACGCTGGCGGTGGACCGGGACGGGGCCGTCCGGAGCATCGCCGCGGTGGAGGCGGCGGGGATCGATCGCTACATCATGCTGAGCGCCATGCGGGCGGACCCGGAGAGCGAGGGCCATCCCATCTCACACTACCTCCGGGCCAAGGGGATCGCCGACGAGCATCTCCGCCGAAGCGAGCTGGCCTACACCATCGTGCGACCGGGGCGGCTGACCAATGATCCCGGCACGGGGAAGGTGTCGCTGGCCCCCGAGCTGAAGCCGGGCGGGTCGATCTCCAGGGAGGACGTGGCCGCCCTGATGGTGGAATGCCTGGATCGGCCGGCCACCGAGCGGGCCACCTTCGATATCCTCGAGGGTGAGACTCCCATCCGGGAGGCGCTGGAGAAGGTGGAGGGGGATTCGTGAGGGATGTCGAGGCATGGCCCTCCCTGCTGCTCGCCGTCGCGCCCCTCGTGCTCGGCCCTACCCTCTTCCTGGTCTCCGCCTGCACTCCCGGGGAGCCGGTTGTCGAGCGGGAGCTGGCCATCGACACCACCTTCGAGGGAGCGGGGCTGGGCACCTGGGAGAAGGTGGAGCCGGGCTACCTGGAGCTGACCCTGCACACCGACCCCCACTCCCAGTTCGCCCGGTGGTATTCGTTCCGGGTGGAAGGTGCCCGGGGTCAGCCCCTCACCTTCCGCTTCACCAACGCCGGCGAGGTGAGCGCATCCGGTGCGTGGGATTACAACCGCCCGGTGGTGAGCTCCGATGGCGGAGAGAGCTGGGAACGGATCGCCGACACCGAATACGCGGAGGGCGTCTTCACCTTCCACCACACACCCCGAGCCGACAACGAGTGGATCGCCTACGTGCCAGTCTACGACTTCTCCCGGTGGGAGGCGGCCGTGGAGCGGGTGGCCCAGCACCCTCGGGCGGACCAGGTCCGGGTGGTGGGGGAGTCGCTTCAGGGGCGTCCCATCCACCTTCTCCGGATCACCGAGCCCTCCACCGCTCACGAGACGAAGCCGGCGCTCTGGGCGGTGGCCCGGCAGCACCCCGCCGAGACCGGTGGATCGTGGAAGGCGGAAGGGCTCCTGGAATGGCTCCTCTCCGATGACCCTCAGGCCGAGGCCATGTTGGCGGAGGCCACGGTGTACCTGGCCGGCTTCCTGAACCCGGACGGCGTCACCATGGGGAACTACCGGGCCAACGCCGCCGGGGGCAATCTGAACCGGGTCTGGCACGACCCCGACCCGGAGACCGAGCCCGAGGTACATGCGGTCCAGCGCGAGCTCCTCGAGTTCGTGGAGGAAGGGGGCGAGGTGGCCTTCTTCGTGGACCTCCACTCCCACTCCACCATCCGCCGCAACTTCTTCTACTGGAACGACGCCGATGCCACCTCCCCGGAGATGGCCGCCGAGATGGACACGTTCATGGCCCGGTTCGAGGAGCTGAACCCCGATTTCACCCGGGAAGGCTCCTCCGGAGGGTCCACCGCCAACGAGGGTGTGGCGGCGAACTGGGCGTACAACGCGCTGGGGACGCACGCCGTCACCTTCGAGAGCGCCTACCAGGACGTGACCTGGAAGGCCGTTGAAGAAGGGCAGGGACCACCGGGACGGGGTCTTGCGGTGTCAGGGTAGGAGGAGTGTCGAAAGCGATGCCCCAGTGCATCGGTGAGACGCTCCGACGCCGCCTGACGC
>PWLA01000147.1 GCA_003559555.1 Gemmatimonadota bacterium
CCCGGTTCCGGGGCCTGATCTCGCGCCTGCGGCGCTCGGGCCCCGCACTCCCCCGGGAGACGGGGGGAGTGTCCACTTCTCAACCGGTGCTTTTGTACAAGATCAAACCGGTGGTGAGAGTGTGACCCATCCATCCCGGGGGCTCAGTGGGGCAGCCGGTGCAAACACGGTGCGACCGGAAAGTTATGGCAAGCAACCTGTAAGATCAAGCACATCAATGTCTTAGGCCTTGGAAGTCCATCCCTGTTTCCGGCCTTCACCTGTCGCTCCGGGAGTCCTGAGTTTGTTGCCGAAACCCCACCCTGCCTCCCGGGAAGGGATCGTCGGGGAGCACGGGTGAACCGCCCCGGGTTCGCCAGAGGCCGCTACAGATCTCAGGATCCTTCCTGTAGCGCCACCTCGTAGGGCTCCACTCCTCCTGGCTCGGATCTCGCTACCGGGGACGACCAGTCTCCCGGCTCACCTGGGGGACCCTTCAGCTCCGGGCCAGGTGGGCCGGCGCAGTCCGGGGCTCGCTCAGTCGGGGGCGGATGAGCTCGGCCAGGACTTCCACGGCTACCTCGCGCGCCCGTTGGGAACCCGTGGGACCCCCACGAGGGGCGGGGTCGCCCTCGCCGGGGAGGGCGGACCAGTCGGGTCTGGCTCGAGCCCTGGCGAGCGGCCGGGGCAGCAGGAACGGGACTCGGCCCGGTGCCTGCTCGCCGCTCCCGGCCCCATCCAGCTGGAGGCGACCCTGCGCGGCGTGCCCTCGGGCCAGGAGCGCGCGAACCAGGTCGATCTGGCGGGCGGTCAGGAGATGGAGGGTGACCTGATCGCACCGCAGCTCGGTCTCGCCCCGAAGCCGGCTCAGGATACGGCGCCCATGGGAGTGCCCGGCGCTCAAGGCGGCGCCGAGGGCGGCCCCGGTGGCCGTGCCGGCCCCCAGGGATATCCCGGCCACGGCCACGTCGACAGCCAACCCGGCCATCGCCCCGGCCGCCGCAGCCGAGCTCGCCCGGATCCCGAACTGTCTCATGGCTTCGGGGCTGAAGAGATCCAGGCCCCACTCTCCGTCGTCGAGCGGAAGCACGTCCGGTTCACAATCGTCGGGGTGAAACCTGTGGAGGTGGAGAAGTCCCCGCACACACTGTTGCTCGCGTTGTCGAACGAGGTCACGGAGCCGCTCCATGGACCGATGCATCCGCTCTTCGTCGTCCGCCGGCACGGTGAGGGTCACCGCAGCGACATCGATCAGGAGATCGGCGATCAGGTGCGCGGAAGAGGCGATCAGACGGTCGCGCTGGAGGCGCCGATCGGCGATGAGTGCGTCGAGGGTCTCGCGAAAGCCGTCCAGCAGCGTCTGCATCTTCTCGAAAAGCCGCTGCTCACTGTGCTCACCGACGACCACCGTGTCGAACTCGGCGACCGCGTGAAGATTCAGGCGCGAGAGCTGATCGCGCCAGAGCCCCGTCTCCGCGCTGGACCCGGCCGTGAAGTTGAGCACCGGCACGATGGGCCGGGCGCACATGGTCAGGACGGCCAACTCGTCGCGGTGCTTCGGCAAAGGCCGGTCCCTGGCATCGACCACGTAGAGGCCGGCGTCGCTCCTGAGAAGTTGCCGGAGCGCCTTTGCTTCCTGCTTGAATCGACCGTTGGCCCCGGCCTCGGGTGAGGCGAGGAACCGCTCTACGATCTCCACGGGGTCCTCTCGCTGCGAGGCCCGTAGCGATTCCAGGTGCTCCAGGAGGCCGATGGAGTCCTCCATGCCCGGCGTATCGTAGAGCTCCATGACCGGACTGCCGTCCACCAGGAGCGCGGTGCCGCTCACGTCCCGTGTGGTGGCAGGTCGATCCGACACCTCACCGAACGACGAATCGCGAAGGAGTGTCCGGAGGAGCGACGTCTTCCCCGTGTTGGTATGCCCGACGACGGCCACGGTGAGGCGTGGAACGGTCATCGGCGTTCCTCCGAGGCCACGGCCAGGTCGAAGCGGTGGCGAACGGCGCCGAGCCACTTCGAAACCTCATGGACATTTGTCATGGCGTCCTCCGGGCCGGACAATTCGTCGACGAACGTCTTGTCGATGATGCGTGTGATCGACCCTTCGTCGCGGCCCTGAAGCTCGAGGACGACCGAGAAGAGCGCCGCGGCACGAACGGCGTCGGAAAGCTCCGCCGAGCCAGGCAGGGCGTCGGGCGGCTCCTCCCCGGTGCGGAGTCCCTGGAACGCAGCCGCCACCGCGGCTCCGACGGCGGACCAGGACGGAAGTGCAGCCATCGCCACCGGGGTCAGGAGGGCCGAGGTGGCGAGACAGCCGAACGCGCCGGCCAGGGCTCCGGCCACAAGCCACTTTGGGTTCGCCCGGAGCCGGGGAGGCAGGAGGTCGACGAAGCGGGTAACGCCCGCCTTGATGTCCCCCACGCCTGCCCGGGATCGCTCCGACGTGAGCGTGAATAGCGATCCTGGAGAGGTGGCGGCCGTCCGGTAGAGCGAAGCGACTTCCCTGTGCAGAGCCAGCTGCTCGCCCTCGGTCGGCGGCCGATCCCGAGCCTCCCATCCCGCAGCGTGCCTCTCGATCACAGCCGACGCCTCTTCCAGCCTGCGCGCCCGGGGCGGCTCGCTCGCTCGCCCTGCCCCCAGACGTTCGGCCAGCCGCGCTGCGGCGGTGTCGGTGAGGTGATCCAGGTCTACGGCCAGAACGGATTCCGCCTCCACCCCGGCCCGAGTGGCCGCCTCCCGCCAGTGCTCCAGGCGCCGTTCCGTCTTCTCTGAATCATACCCACGCTCACGCAGCACGTTGCCCGCGGTGAGGAGGAGGACGGGCGACATGGTGACGGTCTGGCGAAGGGACTCGAGAATCCTGCCGATGCCGCGGTCGGGGGTGGTCGTCAGTTCGCAGACGATGAGAAGCGGTTTCGGCTCCCGTTCGGCAGAGTCGAGTAGCCGGAGGACCCGCTCGCGATCTTCCCGGGACTCGATGGTCCCCAGATCCTGGAAGGTGACCCCTTCGAGCGCAGGCGGCCATCCGGAGGCCGGCCGACCGATCTCGAGCCCCACGATCGCAGGGGGGCCGTCAGGGCGGCTCGGCGCGGGTCCCGTGGCCCGGTCCCTCGCGTCCCTCCCCGCCTCGTCCGGGTCGACGACACCCAGGGGCCGGCTCGCCGGCATGAGAACGGGGCGGAGCCGCTCGTATTCGGGAAGCGAAAGGTCGAGCCGGAAGCTCCGGGACGCCCGCTGACGTGACGTCGCAGAGAGCCCCAGGAGCAGGAGGCGAGGCCCGGCACCGTAGAGGAGGATGGACGCGACCAGGAGGCTCGCCCAGCGCTGGGAGCGCCCCTCTGCCGCCGCCTCGGTCTCCGGGGCCGCGATCGGCATGGGCTCTCCGGTCCACTGGCTCCCCGCGATGTCCACGTCGGTGGGCACGGCGAACCCGAGTGCGCGAGGGGGGGCGCTGAGGGTCTGGGTCATCGTCGTGTAGTGCTGCTCGCTCAGGATCGTGGTCTCCCACACGAACGTATACTGCCGCGCTGAAAGGAGCAGGACGATGAGCGTCAACGACCCCAGGGTGAACGAGAGCCAGATCGCGTGCGTGAGGGAGCTGAACGTCCAGAACCCGACCCGGCCACTGCCCGTCACGCGTCCAACGGCTCGGATCGCCGCGCGGTCGTGGCGGCCAGCGCCCGACTTCTCCGCCACCCACTGCCCCGCAGTCACGACGAGGCGCCCCAGCGAGAGAAGCATGGGGGATTCCCGACGGTTGCCCTCCCGGCGAAGCAGCCAACGGACGGCGACCCCGGTCCAAGCCAGCAGGAGGAGGGTCTGCACCCCGAGCACGCCGCCCAGCACCCAGAAGAAGTTGATCCGGGTACCGTCGACCGCCGCCATCGTGGTCCGGGCGGTGCCCGAGCCAAGGAGAAACGCCACCAGGAGGACCAGGACCACGACCCAGACGGTCCCCGAGCGTAGGTGCCCGATGGCTCGATCGATCTCCGGGGCCACGGAGAGGCTCCGGGCCCGGGCGAGGAGGCGCGACTCGAAGTCACCGCCACCGTCGACGGCTGCCGCGTCTGCCCTCGGCTCCTCGAACGGCGCTCCGCGGTCTCGCTCGAGGAGACGGACCGCTTCGGCGCGGAGCCGGTCGAGGAGCGAGTCGGAAGTGGGGGACTCGGGTTCAGCGCTCGAGTCGGGGCGCCCCTCGGCCTGCCGCGCGGGCCCGTTCATGGACGCGCCAGCTCGGGAGCGATCGTCTCGGCTTCCGTTGGAAGAGCGTTCGTACAATGCATCGGTCCGTGGTTCTATTCGAGCCCGTCCCAGAACCGCTCGATCTCGGCTCGGAGGGCGGGGTCGGGGAGCCGTCCCCGGCCGGCTCCCTGGTTGTCGACCAGGTGGCGCACCTGCGTGGTGCCGGGAATGGCGGCGGTCACGGCGGGGTGCGAGACCACGTACTTCAGGAAGACCTGGGCCCAGCTCTCCGCGTCGATCTCGGCGGCCCAGTTCGGAAGGTCGAGGTCGGCCACCCGCCCGAAGGTGGAGGCAGCCCCGCCGCCTCGGCCCCCGAAGGGGACGTTCACCAGCACGGCAATTCCCAGCTCGCGGGCCAGGGGGAGGATCTCCTCTGCGGCGCTCCGGTTCTGAATGGAGTAGTCCACCTGGATGAAGTCCAGCGGGAAACGACGCATCCCTTCCATCTGGGCGGCGTACTGCCCGTCCACCGAGGTGCTCATTCCGATGTAGCGGATCCGGCCCTCGTCCTTCCAGCGGATGAACGCGGGCATGAGCTCCTCCACTCCGTGGAGGTTGTGGATGAGCATGAGGTCGAGGGTCTCCACCTTGAGTTGGTCGAACGAGGTCTGGATCTCCACATCCGGATCTCGCAGCTCGCCCCGGATGGGGGTCTTGGTGGCGATGAAGAAGTCGTCCCGGTTCCCCATCCGCTGGAGGAGCTCGCCGATGACCTCCTCCGCCCGCCCGTAGACCCGAGCGGTGTCCACCACGGATCCACCGAGCTCGGCCATGGCCTCCAGGACCTCCTGGAGTTGGGCCATCTCCTCGGGCGTGTCCACGCTGTACTGGTTGGTTCCGAGCCCGATCACCGGGATCCGCTCCCCCGTAGAGGGAATCGGCTTGGTGATGGGCTCGAGGCGGGGTTGGACCGCTGACGCCAGGCGGGCCAGCGTCGTGCCCGGAGCGAGGGGCGCCAGGGCCATGCCGGCGGCCGCCAGGGCCCCGGTCCTGAGAGCATCTCGACGGGACATGTTGCGGGAAGAGCTCATGGGACGTCTCCAGTGCGGGGTGGATGGCATGTGCCGAGGACCGGCTCCGCGAGGCGCCGGGGCCTCGCGTTGCAGGTGAAACCCGGGTGGATCCCAGTGGTGGACCCCAAGAGTGGTCCCCCAAGAGTGGTCCCCAAAGTGGACCCGAGGGGAGCTACCCCCGGGGAGGTTCGTGCGTGCCCCTGGGAAGATCAGCGCCCTGCCCTTCTTCCCAGTCCTTCCAACCGTTCGTCCGCATCATGCGTGGGTGTGCGACCCGGGCCGGCGCCGCACCGTTGCCCCCCCCGAGGGCAGCGGCCCGGAGGCCCCGGGGCGGTGGCGAAACGGAACGCGGTCCAACGGGGTTTGCCACATCCCGACGCCCCGTCCAACCTGGAAGAACCCTGACCGCCCCCCAACCTGGCTGAGCATCCTCATGCCCCAACCCCTCGACGATCTCCTGGTCATCGACCTCTCCTCGAATCTGGCGGGCCCCTACTGCGGCCAGATCCTGGCCGACATGGGCGCTGACGTCATCAAGGTGGAGCGCCCCGGCAGCGGCGATCCGTCCCGGGCATGGGCGCCCCCGGCCTGGGGAGGCGACGGCACCCTCTTCCTCTCTTCCAACCGGGGGAAGCGGAGCCTCGCTCTCGAGCTGGGCACCGACCGGGGGCAGGAGATCCTCCACCGGCTTCTCGGGGAGGCCGATGTGGCGATTCAGGCGTTCCGGCCCGATGTGGCGCGTCGCTTCGAGCTCACCGAAGAGGCGCTTCGTCCCCGGTACCCCTCCCTGGTCTTCTGCTCCATCACCGCCTTCGACCCCGACGGTCCCCTGGCGGAGCGGCCGGGCTACGACCCCCTCCTGCAGGCCCACGGAGGGCTCATGTCGGTCACCGGTCCTCCCCAGGGGCCCCCTGCGCGGGTGGGGACCTCCATCGTCGACATGGGAGCGGGGATGTGGGCCGCCATCGGGATCCTGGGAGCCCTTCGCAACCGGGACGCCACCGGTCGGGGGAGCCACCTCCGGATCTCGCTCGAGGACACCGCCCTCGCCTGGGGTGCCTACCACCTGCAGGGGACGCTGGCCACCGGCATGCCCCCGCGCCCGATGGGAACCGGCCTGGGAATGATCGTCCCCTACGGTGCCTTCCCCACCCAGGGCGGCCACCTGATGATTGCCGCCGGAACCGACGCCCTCTTCGGCGCACTCTGCCAAGCTCTGGAGCTCGATGCATTGGCCACCGACCCCCGCTTCTCCACCAACCCGAAACGGGTGGAGCAGCGCGAGCGGGTGGAGGCAGCGGTGACCGAGGCGACCCGCCGCTTCACCGTCGAGGCGCTCGAGGCCCGTCTCTCCGCGGCGGGCGTTCCCTGTGCGCGGGTGCGGGATTTCGGGGAGGTCGCCTCGGACCCCCAGGTGCTGGGCGGCATCCTCCGCCGGGAGGCGCACCCGGAGATCCCGGACTACCGCGCGGTGGGCCTCCCCATCGTGACCGACGGCCGGCGCCCCGAGGCGCACCGGCCCCCACCAGGCGTGGGAGAACACACCGACGAGATCTTGCGAGAACTCGGTTACGGCTCGGACGAGGACGACTGAGCCTGAACCGCCCCGGAGCGTCCCTGAGATGCCGTTGAAGGCAGGGGTGGTGGTGGTTCCGTCTCGGCTGAGCGCCCAGAGCGGCTGAACTGCCCCGGGTTCGGCAGAGACTCGTTTGCGTGAGCACCACTGCCCTCCTGTAGCCAGTCCGGAGGTTGTCCACAACCTGCTTGCGAGGAGGACCCCGGAAGCCTCTCCTCGCAGGTCGTGGACGACCTCCGGAGTGGCCATCGG
>PWLA01000054.1 GCA_003559555.1 Gemmatimonadota bacterium
CCCACGGTGACCCTCATGACCGTCTCGCCCGATTCCAGAGATCACTCGCCCTACGAGCGCCGGTTCCGGCTGGCCATCAACACCGGTGGCGGCGACGCTCCGGGCCTGAACGCCGTCATCCGGGCCGTGGTTCTCTCGGCGCTGAACCGGGGGTGGGAGGTGGTGGGGATCCGCCGAGGCTACGATGGGCTTCTCGAGGGAGAGGGGGTCGTCATGCTGGACCACGCTTCCGTGGAGGGCATCACCCACCTGGGCGGCACGATCCTGGGCACCACCAACCGGGGAAACCCCCTGGCGTTCGAGCGGACGCTCCCGGACGGCACCACCGAGACGGTGGACCGATCCGGTGAGATCATCCAGGGCTTCAAGGACCGGAACATCGATGCCCTGGTGGCCATCGGGGGCGATGGTTCGCTCCGCATCGCGGCGGAGCTCCACCAGCGTGGCCTTCCGGTGGTGGGCGTGCCCAAGACCATCGACAACGACCTGGCCGCCACGCAGGTCACCTTCGGCTTTCACACCGCCGTTCAGACCGCCACCGACGCCATCGACAAGCTGCACTCCACCGCCCAGAGCCACGAGCGTGTCATGGTGGTGGAGCTCATGGGCCGCCACACCGGGTGGATCGCCCTCTTCGCCGGGGTTACCGGCTCTGCCGACGTGATCCTGATTCCCGAGGTGCCGTACCGGATGGAGGCGGCCTGCCGGCACCTGCTGGAGAAGTACGAACGGGGGCCGCGCTACGGGATCGTGGTGGTGGCCGAGGGGGCCCGCCCCGAGGGCGGAGAGCCGTCGGTGGTGGAGGATGGAAGCCCGGGGCGTGAGCAACGCTACGGAGGCCTGGCGGAGCGGGTGGCCCGGGAGATCCAGGACCGGACCGGGCTGGAGACCCGGTCGCTGGTGCTGGGTCATCTCCAGCGAGGTGGCCAGCCCACCGCCTACGATCGGTTGCTGGCGGTCCGCTTCGGTTCGGCGGCGGTGGACGTGGTGGCCGCCGGGGACTACGGGTGCATGGTGGCATTGGACTCACCCCATGTTCGGGCCGTGCCGCTGGCCGAGGCGGTGGAGCGGATCAAGGCCGTTCCGGAGGACAGTGATGTCCTGAGGACGGCCAGGCAGCTGGGCATCGGGTTCGGGGACTGATCCGCTCCACGGACACGGGGCTGCCTGTCGTCCCAACCTTTCCCCGGGGCCGCGAGTCCGTAGATTGGACCGGTATCGCAGGACCATCAGTCTCGGCTTGTCCCACCATTGCACAGGAAGGAGCCATGCGCCACTGGCTTGTCATCGTTTCGTTCGTCTTGCTGTCCTCCGTCCCCGCGGGGATTACGGCCCAAACCGTCACTCAGAGTGCCGCTCCACCGGCCGCCGAGGCTCCGGTGGCCCACTGGGAGCCGGTTCCCACCCGGGGCGAGGCCTTCTCGCTGACCCTTCACGAGATGATGCGGGGCAACGAGATCGTGGGGCAGAGCCCGGTGAGCGTCTCCTTCACCGATGACTCCCAGTGGATCTACTTCCGGTGGCTCCCGGCCGGACACGACTTCGATGCGGACCGGGAGCTCTGGCGCGTGCCCGCCGAGGGGGGCGAGCCCGAGCTCATCGAAGATCCGTTGGAGGCCGATTCCCTTTCTCTGACCTTCGCAGGCGGCGACATCTCCCCGGACCGCCGGTGGCGCGCTACGGCCTGGCGCGGCGACCTCTACCTGGTGGACCGGGAGGACCTGTCGGTCCGGCGGCTGACGAACACGCGCTCGGGGCATTCCTCTCCCCGGTTCTCCGCCGATGGCGAGTCGCTCTTCTTCAGCCAGAACGGACAGGTCCACGTCATGACGCTGGACGACGGATCCGTCCGGCAGCTCACCGACGTGCGGGAGGGGTCGCCGTCGGAGGAGCGGGATCCGGAGGGGCACCGGGCCTTCCTGCAGGAGCAGCAGGAAGAGCTCTTCGAGCACATCCGCCGCCGGCAGGCCCGGCAGGAGCGGCAGGAGGAGCTGCAGGAGCTCCGGCGCCAGTTGGAGATCCAGACGGTCTACACCGGCAACGACCGGCGGCCCACCAGCCTGACCATCGACGACCACGGACGCTTCGTGGCGGTACAGACCAGCACCTCGGCCACCGGGACGGAGCAGGTCATGGTCCCGCAGTGGATTACCGAGGACGGGTACACTGCAGGGAACGAGGTTCGCACCAAGGTGGGCGACAACGTGGGCTCGTCGAGTGTGGCCATCCATCCGGTGGAGTCGGACACCATCATCTGGCCCGACATCGAGGAGGCGGTGAAGACTGCCGCCGAGCAGCAGGCTCCGGTGGGCCCCCACCTTCCCGAGCAGCGGGAGGCGGTCCGGGAGGGTGAGGTGACGCCCCGCAGCATCGGTTTCAGGGGGTGGAACGACGCCGGCACCTACGGCATAATCTCGGCCGTCTCCGACGACAACAAGCACCGCTGGATCTTCTCGGTGGAGGCGGAGACCGGCGACCTGACGCTCCTGGAGCACCTGGCGGACTCGGCGTGGGTGGCCGGTCCCTGCTCCGGATGCATGGGCTGGATCCCGGATTCGGACCGGGTCTACTACGTGAGCGAGGCGGAGCGCTTCGCCAACCTCTACACCATCGAGGCGGACGGCACCGACCGGCAGCAGCTCACCCAGGGCGAGTGGGAGGTCCACCAGGTCCAGATCCCCGAGTCCCGGGATCACTTCTACCTGCGGACCAACGAGGACTCGCCCTACGACCAGCACTTCTACCGGATGGAGTTCGACGGCTCGGACCGAACCCGGATCACCCAGGGGGAGGGACACTTCAACGTGACCGTCTCGCCGGACGAGGAGCGGCTGGCGGTGGTGCATTCCACCATTACCCGGCCCGATGAGCTCTTCGTGGCGGAGAACCGGCCCGGCGCGGAGCTCGAGCGGGTGACCGAGTCGCCGGCCGACGACTGGCTGGCCTTCCCCTGGATCGACGCCGAGATCGTGGAGTTCGAGGCCCGGGACGGGATCGAGGTGCCCGCTCGGATCTACCGCCCGTCGGATATGGGGGTCGAGCCCAACGGGGCGGCCGTCCTCTTCGTGCACGGCGCCGGGTACCTTCAGAACGTGCACCGGTGGTGGTCCAGCTACTACCGGGAGTACATGTTTCACCACTTCCTCGTGGCCCAGGGCTTCACCGTCCTGGATGTGGACTATCGGGGCTCGGCGGGATACGGCCGGGACTGGCGCACCGCCATCTACCGCCACATGGGCGGATGGGACCTGACGGACTACGTGGACAGCGTGGACTGGCTGGTGGCCAACGAGGGCGTGGACCCGAACCGGATCGGGATCTACGGTGGTTCCTACGGGGGCTTCATCACCCTGATGGCGCTCTTCACCGAGCCGGAGGTCTTTCACGCCGGTGGGGCCCTGCGGTCGGTAACCGACTGGGCCCACTACAATCAGGGCTACACGTCCCGGATCCTGAACCTGCCCCAGGACGATCCGGAGGCCTACCGCCAGTCCTCTCCGATCTACTTTGCCGAGGGCTTCGAAGGGCACCTGCTCATGGGGCACCCCATGTACGACACCAACGTCCACTTTTCCGACATCGTGCGCCTGACCCAGCGGCTCATTGAGCTGGGCAAGGAGAACTGGGAGCTCTCGGTCTATCCCACTGAGAACCACGGAATGGTGGAGCCTTGGTCGTGGACGGACCAGTACCGGCGGATCTACGAGCTCTTCTACAGGACGCTCTCGGAGCCGGGATGCACCGAGGGGACGGGGGTCTGCGAGGTGCCCGCCTTCACCACACCCTGAGGGCGATCAGCGCCGCACGATCCCGCCCAGTCCCCCGGCGATGAGGGAGCCCACATTCGCCAGGATCCGGGGGAGGGCCAGGCCGCCGGGACAGGCCAGGTAGCGGGGGGCCCACTCAGGGGAGAACTTCTCCTTGTAGCTTCGGAGGCCCTGAAAGTTGTAGAAGTGCTCCCCGTGGCGGAATACCGCCGCGCCCAACCGGCCCCAGAGGGGGGCCAGCGGTCGGGTCTCGAGTCCCGAGAGGGGGGCCATGCCCATGGAGAAGTAGCGGTAGCCCTCGGCCGTTCCGTGCAGGAGGAGGTGGGCGAAGAGGAACTCCATGACCCCCTTCATGGCGTCGGGTCGATACCGCATGAGGTCGGCGGAGAGCTCCTGGCGGGTCTCCGGGGCGAGCACGTTCACGAAGCCCACCACCCGGTCGCCCTGCCGGGCCACCCCCATGGGTGTCCGCTGCAGGTAGTCCGGGTCGAAGGTGCCTACCGAGAACCCCTTCTCCCGGGTGCTACGGGAGTGGAGCCAGCTCTCCGAGACCTCCTGGAGCTGGGGCAGGAGAGGGGCCACCTGGTGGGCGGCCAGGTACTCGAAGGTGACGCCCTCCCGCTCGGCCCGGTTCAACGTCTTTCGGAAGTCCTTCCAGCGACTGCCTTCCAGGGTGAGGCCCTCCAGCGGGACCCGGGCTTCCTCCCCCAGCTTCATGAGAGAGAGGCCCGCGTCCAGGTAGAGGGGAAGGTGCTCGGTGCGGACCTGGTAGAAGACGGGCCAGCCCCCGTATCGGTAGGCCATCTTCCGGAACCTCCACACCAGCTCGTCGGCGTCGTCGGGCTCGCCCACCGGATCGCCCAGGCTCACCCAGCTCCGGCCCTCCACCCCGTACATGACGAAGCTCCGTTCGCTCCTGGAGAGGAGGAGGCTCTTGTCGCCGGTGAGCACCAGGAGCGCGGAGGCCCGATCGGCCCGGTGGGCCGCCGCCACCACCTCCTGGGGGATCGTTCCCGGAGGTCGGACCAGTTCGGCGGGCACGGCGGGGCGCAGGAGCCGCACGCCACCGAAGAGGAGGAGGAAGGCCGCCGCGCCGGTGAGGGCCCGGAGGGTTCGGGGTGCATCGCCCGTGAGGGTGAACGACCACCACAGGTCGCCGGAGAGCTCCACGCGGCCGTATACGAAGACGGCGAGCCAGATCGCAGCTGCAAGGACGCCGGCAATGAGCCCGATCCACCGGGGAGAGAAGGGTTCGGCGGTGAGGGAGGCTTCCCGGAAGAACTCGCGGCGGGCCGGGATCAGGGCCGCGAAGACCAGGGCCATGGCCGCCGCCGGGAGGAGCTCGAAGCCCCGTAGCAGGGAGAGGACGGCCCCGACCCCCAGGAGGATCAGGGTCAACTGGTAGGCCGCGTCCAGGCGCTGCAGGAGACCCCAGGCCAGGACCAGGAGCCCGGCCCCGGCCAGGCTGGCCAGAAAGTGGGAGAGCTCGAAGGCGGCGTGGGGGACGAACTGGTCCACCCAGGCCAGGTGGCCCGGAGGCGCGGGCACGGCGCCGTAGACCAGCAGGAGGGCGCCCGCCACGAAGGTGGCCCCGGCCAGGAGGACGGGCGAGGCCAGCAGCGCCCCTCGTCCCATGGCCCCCATGGTACGCTCCACCGCCGTCCGCCGGGCCCGGAACTCCCAGACACCCAGAAGCGCCACCGCCACCAGGAGGGGCGTCAGATAGTAGATGGCCCGCCACACCAGCAACGAGGCCAGGAGCGCGGCGTCCACCACCTCCGGAGGCAGGAGGAGGATCATGACCGCCTCCACCACCCCCAGGCCCCCGGGCACGTGGCTCACCTGCCCCACGAGCTGAGCCACCAGAAAGAGGCCCAGCAGGTGCAGGAATCCGACCCCGTGACCCGCCGGGAGGAGCACGAAGAGGACCAGAGCCGCCGCCGTCCAGTGAACGGCACCCACGGCGACCTGGCCCACCAGTTCACCCGGACGGGGGATGGGGAATTCGAACCCCGCCACCCGCACCGGCTGCCGGGCCAGCCGAGCCCAGACGGCGTATCCCAGGATGACGGCCAGGAAGACGATGCCCAGGGGCCTGAGGGAGTCGAAGGGCAGCGGCGCCGTGGCGGGAAGGGGGGCCGGGGCCACCAGGTTCAGGACGGCCCCGGTGGCCAGGAGCCCCACCCAGAAGGTGGCGGTGCAGAAGACCACGACCTGGAGCACGGACTGGGTGGACAGCCCCCAGGCCGAATAGAGCCGGTAGCGGACGGGAGCGCCGGTGAACACCGGAAAGCCCAGCGCCTGGCTGAAGGCATAGCCCAGAAAGGAGGCCAGCGAGCTTCGGTTCCACTCCACCGGCCGGGCGGCGTAGCGGAGGGCCAGCCGATCATAGCCGCTCAGGGCGGCGAAGCTGGCTGCGGTGAGCCCCATGGCCGCCACGAGGGAGAGGGTGGAGGTGGCAGCCAGCCCCAGCCGCACCTCTTCCCACGAGAGCCCTTCCAGCTCACGGTGCAGGATCAGGAGGGCGCCGGCGAAGACGGCCACCCCCAGGAGGGGGATGACCGCCTCGAACACCCGGCGGCCGCGCTGGATCAGGCGGTGGCTGCGCGGTTCGGTCTCCGGTTCGGGCTCCACCCCGCTGCTCCCGCCGGCCGTCCGTCAGCCTCCCGCGATGAAGCCGGTGATGGCCGCCCAGGTGTCCTGCAGCGCAAAGAAGAGCACGATGGCGATCACCGGAGGCAGCACGTAGCGGATGAGGAAGATCACGAGGGGGATGAACCTCTTGAAGCCCTCTCCCGCTCCCCGGGCCAGCTCCTCGGCCGGGTCCGCCTTGATGAACCAGCCCACGAAGAGCGACATGCAGAAGGCGCCCACGACCAGGAAGAGGTCGCCGGCGATGGCGTCGGCCAGCCCCAGGAAGTCGATGTCCCGGGCCGAGAGGAGCCCCACGATGGCAATGAGGATCCCGATGCCCACGGCTGCATTCTTCCGGGCCATCCCCAGCTCATCGATGACCGACGAGGTCACCACCTCCAGCAGCGAGATGGCCGAGGTGATGGCGCCCACCCCCAGGGCCAGGAAGAACAGGAGCCCCACGACCCGCCCGGCGGTACCCATCTCCACGAAGGCGCCGGGCAGGGAGATGAAGAGCGCCCCCACCGTGCTCTCGGTGACCGAGTCCTGGAG
>PWLA01000242.1 GCA_003559555.1 Gemmatimonadota bacterium
GCCAACGCTCATGCGACTCGCCGAGGTCACCGAAATCGCCACCGTGACCCTCGACGTCGGGGCAGACCCGTCGTCTGAGTCCACCTGTGAGCACCGTGGGAGTCCTCCATGCTGAGCCCGATCCCTCAGGGAATCGCCGAGAACGTGGTCCTGCTGCTGGCCGTGGCGCTGGTCTACGACCTGGCCACCAGCAAGCGGACCGTGGAGGGCCACCCCGCCCGACAGGGGGCCGTGGGGCTCCTCCTGGGTTTGGTGGCCGTGGCGTCCATGGCGACCTCGCTCAGGCTGGAGCCGGGTCTCATCTTCGACGCCCGCTCGGTGGTGCTTGCGGTGACGGGACTCTTCTTCGGCCTGGCTGCGGCCCTTCCGGCCATGGCGGTGGCCGCCGCCTACCGCATCTACGAAGGCGGGCCCGGCATGTGGACCGGGGTGTGGGTGATCCTGGCATCGGGTCTGGTGGGGCTGGGCTGGCGGCGGCTCCGGGGTCATCGCCTGGCCACCACCGGGTTCGGTGAGCTCTTCCTGTTCGGGGTTCTGGTACACGTGGTGATGCTGGCCCTCATGCTCACCCTGCCCGAGAGCCGAGGCTGGGAGGTCCTTCCCCTCATCAGCGCCCCCGTTCTCATCCTCTATCCTCTGGCCACGGCTCTACTGGGACTCCTCCTGGTACGCCGCCTGGGGCGGGACCTGACCAGCCGCTCCCTGGAGGAAAGCGAGTCCCGCTACCGAAGCCTCTTCGAGCGAAGCCAGTCGGTCATGCTCATCCTGGACCCGGAGTCCGGGACGATCGTGGATGCCAACAAGGCGGCGGCAGGGTTCTACGGCTATCCACGGACCGAACTTCAGGGAATGGAGCTGACCCGAATCAGCACCCTCCCGGACGCGGAACGGCAGACCGCCATCGAACAAGCCCGCTCAGGCGAGCTGGACCGGCTCCACTTCCGTCACCGGCTGGCCGACGCCTCCATCCGCGACGTGGAAGTGCATGGCGGCCCCATCACGCTGGAGGGCCGGGATCTCGTCTACGCCATCATCCACGATGTCACCGAACGGAGGGAGGCCGAGACCGCCATCCGCCAACAGGCCGAGCGGCTCCGGGTGCAACACGCCGCGCTGGAAGCAGCGGCCAACCCCATGGTCATCACGAACCGGAAGGGCGTCATCCAGTGGGTGAACCCCGCCTTTTCCCGTCTCACCGGCTATTCTGATCGGGAGGCCATCGGGGCGAATCCCGGGAACCTGGTGAATTCAGGGGTCCACTGCGAGGCCTTCTTCCGGGAGATGTGGACCACCATCCTGGCGGGTGAGGTGTGGGAGGGCGAGGTGACGAACCGGCGCAAGGACGGAACCCTCTACCGGGAGAACCAGACCATCACGCCGATCCGGAACCCTGAAGGCGAGATCACCCACTTCATTGCCGTCAAGCAGGACCTGACGGACCACCTGGAGCTCCAGGCCCAACTCATCGAGGCTCAGAAGATGGAGGCGGTGGGCCGGCTCGCCAGTGGGGTGGCCCACGACTTCAACAACCTTCTCACCGTCATCAGCGGCTCGGCGCAGCTCGCGCTGACAGAAGCGCCCCCGGACAGCGAAATCTACCGTCAACTCCAGGAGATCGAGTACGCAGGGAAGCGGGCCGCCAGCCTCACGCGCCAGCTCCTCACCTTCGGCCGCCGGGGCCTGGTGGCCCGGACCACGGTGGACCTGAACGGACTGGTGGTGGAAATGGCTCAGCTCCTGGAGCGCCTCCTGAGAGACGACGTGACGCTGGAACTCAGGCTCTGCCCCGAGCCCACCCCCATCGAAGCCGACCCGAGCCGGATCGAACAGATCCTCATGAACCTGAGCGTGAACGCACGGGACGCCATGCCCTCCGGCGGTCGGCTCACCGTCCAGACCTGGATCGAGGAGCGCGGCCGGGAGCCGGACCCGGGCCACGGGGATCGAGCTCCGGCCGCACCCGGGATGGTCGTCCTCCGAGTGGCGGATTCCGGCGAGGGGATGCCCCCCGAGGTGCGGGAGCGCGCCTTCGAACCCTTCTTCACAACCAAACCCCAGGGGAAGGGCACGGGGCTGGGGCTGGCCACCGTCTACGGCATCGTCACCCAGGCCGGTGGAACCCTCTCGATGGAAAGCTCATTGGGAAAAGGCACCACCTTCGAGATCCGGCTTCCCCAGGCGGAGCCGGCCCCAGGAGAGGACTCACCTCCGACAGTCGAAGCAGTTCGTGACCCCACGTCCGTGGCGTCCGCGCGCATCCTGCTGGTGGAGGACGACGAGGGAATCCGGAAGGTGGCAAGGAAGATCCTGGAGCGGGGCGGGCACACCGTTCTTTCGGCCGCTTCAGGGAGAAAGGCACTGGATCTGCTGGCGCGCCATACCGGTCCCATCGACCTGGTCCTGGCCGACGTGATGATGCCGGAGATGACCGGACCGGAGTTGGCGGAGAAGATCCGGGAGCGCCACCCCCGCGTCCGGGTCCTCTTCAGCTCGGGTCATCCCCGGGAGATGCTGGTGGACCAGAGGGCCGTCGACGCAGACCAGCCCTTTCTCCCAAAGCCCTATGCCATGGATCTGCTCCAGGCGCAGGTGCAGGAGGTCCTGAACGGCTGAGGCGCCGAGGTCCGGGGCGGATTCCGGAGATGCACCCCTTCCGGTGCGGGCTGCTCCGCAAACCGGAAGGGGCGCGCCCCCGATCCGTGGCCGATCCTTCAGTGGTTGGGGGTGATCACTCCGATCGGACCATGGCAGAGGGGTGTTTCATCCCGCATCAGCGTGACCATCCACTCCCCGGCCTCTGCAGCGGTGGCATCGACCACGAGCTGGAACGGATCCTCCTCGGACAGTGTGATGTGCAGACCGCTGGCGTCATCGACTACGATCCCGTTGGGGGTTCCGGTCTCCTGGCTCGGGGTGGCCGTCACTTCAACCTCATCGTTTCCCACCTCTACGGACGGCGGGTCGAAAGCGAGCTCACAGTCCGCACCGGCGGGGGTCGCTGTACCGAGGGGCCCGAGGAAGGCGGCTACGAAGAGCAGCATCGCTCCCAGCGAGTAGATTGGCGCCCCCTGGCTCGGACGCAGTATGGAGCCTGGCCGGCGGGCTCGGTTCTGTACGGGTCTGGTGTTGGTGGACATTTTGTCCTCCTCGCGGAACGCGATCATGAGGGTACTGAAGCCACTCTCCTTCGGGCCATTGGACCTTCCGGAGAGACCCGGGATCCTCCCGGGCACCCCACTACACAAGCAGATTGTGTTCCAGCGGCGAAAGGGCAGTGATCCCAGGGCCTTTCGCAGACATGCGCCCCCGTCGAGGTGCGGGAATGGGGAACAATTCGCCGAAGGGACCGGTCGTCCTTTCCCGGAAAACTCTTCCGCCCAACCCTTCGCAATCGGCCCGGACCCCGCCGTGTCGATTTCGGCTGGGCTCGTTCGTCGACACATTGACGCGGGGGACGGATCCCCATCCTCAACCAGTCCATCGAAACAGGAGGCACACACCGTGCGATTCATGATCATCGTCAAAGCGACCGACGATTCGGAAGCGGACGCACTTCCGGACCCGAGCATCTTCGAGGCCATGGCGGACTACCACAAGAAGCTGGCCGACGCAGGCGTGCTGCTGGACGCCTCGGGCCTCCACCCCAGCTCCAGGGGATGGCGGATCCAATGGGAGGACGGAGAGAAGCGCGTGACCGACGGCCCCTTCACCGAGACCAAGGAGCTCATCGCCGGCTACACCCTCATCCAGGTGGACTCGGTGGAGGAGGCCCGGGAGTGGGCCGACCGGTTCCCGAACCCCCACATGGAAAATGGTGAAATCGAGATCCGTCGGCTCCGGGAGCTGGACGAATTCCCGGACGGCCCCCACATGGAAGGGTTTCGGGAGATCCAGATGTCAGACGACCAGTAGAACGCGGCCTCCAGGCCCGTGGACACTCCGGCCCCCTCCCCGAACCCGCGCCGCACCATTGACGCCGTCTGGCGGACCGAGGCACCGCGCCTCATCGCGAGCCTCGCCCGCCTGGTGGGCGACATCGGGATTGCCGAAGACCTGGCCCAGGACGCGCTGCTGGCCGCACTGGAGTCATGGCCCGAGACCGGCGTGCCCGACAACCCGGGGGCCTGGCTCATGACCACCGCCCGGCGCCGAGGGATCGACCACCTGCGACGCGGGCGTCTCCTGGCGGAAAAGGAGGCGGAGATCGCCGGCGTGGTGCGGGCCCACCGGCGGAAGCAGGCCCCGAGTCCGGATGCCGCGCTCGATGATCCGCTGGGCGATGACCTCCTCCGTCTCATCTTCACCGCGTGCCATCCCGTCCTGTCGACCCACGCTCGAGCGGCCCTGACCCTCCGCGTGGTGGGCGGGCTGTCCACTGAGGAGATCGCCCGCGCCTTCCTGGTCCCCGTCCCCACCCTGGCCCAGCGGGTCGTCCGGGCAAAGCGCGCGCTCCGGGAAGCGCGGGTTCCCTTCGAGACACCCCGGGGTGACGAGCTTGGCGAACGGCTCGATTCGGTCCTGGAAGTGATCTACCTGATCTTCAACGAAGGGTACGTGGCCACGGGTGGGGAGGAATGGATGCGTCCGCGCCTCTGCCACGAAGCCCTCCGGCTCTCCCGGATCGTCGCCGAACTCGTCCCCGACGAGCCCGAGGTGTACGGGCTGACGGCGCTCATGGAGCTGCAGGCCTCCCGGTTGGATGCCCGGAGCGACGACGACGGCGCGCCGATCCTTCTCCTGGACCAGGACCGCACCCGGTGGGACCAGACGCTGATCCGCCGGGGCCTGGCGTCCCTCGACCGGGCGATCCACATGGGAGGGTCGCTGGGTCCGTACTCCCTCCAGGCCGCCATCGCCGCGTGCCACGCCCGGGCCACCGATCCCCGGGAGACGGACTGGGAACGGATCGTCGCCCTCTACGACGCCCTGGCTCAGCTCACCGGCTCGCCGGTGGTGGAGTTGAACCGGGCCGTGGCCGTGGGAATGGCGTTCGGGCCCGACGCCGGCCTCGCCCTGGTGGAGCCCCTGGCGGAGGAGGGCACGCTCGACGACTACCACCTCCTTGCTGCCGTCCGCGGCGACCTCCTCCAGAAGCTGGGCCGACACGCGGAGGCCAGCGCCGCTTTCGAACGAGCCGCCTCCCTGACCGCCAACGCCCGGGAGCGCCGGCTCCTCCTGGAACGGGCTCGGACCCCTGGGGACTGAGCCCGCACCGGGTCACAAGCCGTGCAGGCTGCGGAAGACCCGCACCGACACCCCGGGGGCCTCCAGGTCGATGGCACCGGTGACGCTCACCTCAACCGAGGCCGAGGCTCCCGGTGCCAGCACCGGCGCTGGGTTTCGGGGGACGATGGGGCCGGGCACCACCTCCACCCAGGGCAGCCCCTCCGCCCGGGGGGAGGTGGGCTCGGGGACGGTGACAGGGATGGGTTCCGGGACGGTAGCGGGGGTCGGCCGTGGGCCCGTGGCAGGGGTTGGCCGTGGGCCCGTGGCAGGGCTCGGCCATAGGACGGTGTCGAAGGCCTCGAGAACCGCCGGGTCGCGCGTCCGGCTGGCACCCACGAGGCCGATCGGGGAATCGGGCGATCGGAACACCAGGTGGATCGGACCCAGGACCGGGTCGTCCGACGCGTTTCGGATCGTCAGGGTCTGGAGCTCGGCGAAGCCTTCCCGGGGCGTACGCACGGCGCCCGCCTGGACCCGAATCTGGTCGGTCACCTCGACGGGCGGCCCGGGCCGGGTGCGTCCTTCCTCCAGCACCCACACGCCGATCCAGCTCCGGACCCGACGGTTCTGGACGGTGACCACCGCACCCCCGGGCCCCTCCGGGTGGAGCCGCCATCGACCGTCGGAGCCGACCTCCACCCCCACCACCGCCGAATCATCGGAGGCCAGCCGGGTCCCCTGCCACACGTCGGATACGTCTCCCGGGATTCCCGGGAACACCCGTCCGGCAACGGTCACGTCCCGGGCCTCCCGACCCCGCGGCGTGCTCAGCACGAAAACCACGCCCGGGGGTTCAGGGGCCAGGTGACGAGGCCCCCCGGTCAGGGCCAGCGCCCCCGGCGACTCCAGCGGACGTTCCAGAGCTCGGGCCACCTCGGCCCGCTCCTCCACGACCTCCAGCACCGGGTAGTGAACCAGGAAGCCCACGGACCCTGCGGCCAACCCGAGGGCCAGGAGGAGGCCCGCCCGCCGCGCACCTCCCACACGAATCCCTTCCCCGCCCCGTCGATACAGCACCACCAGGAGGAGTGCAGGCCAGGCCCATCCCCCGAGCTGGGCCGTCAACCGCAGCGGCAGGTCGCCCAGCATGACTCCGGGCACCCCCAGATGGGCCCGAACCCAGAAGAGGACGGTGAGGAACGCACCGCCGACCCCCACAAAGATCACCTCCCCGGGCGACACCCTGATCGCGGCTGCCTTTCTCGCCATCCACCAGACGAGGCCAGCACCCACCAGCGTGCCTGCCGCCAGCCACGGCGTCCATCCCGGATCGCTATACGCCCGGGCGGGCGGAAGTCCCACCAGGGCGAGGCAGCCCAGAAAGGCCAATGCGCCCTTCCACACTTCCACCCACCACGCTTGGAGCGGAATGCGCCCTCGGGCCGGCGCCGGCGACTCCTCGTCCCTGGCCCCCGGACGACGCGGCTTCCCGGACGGAGTTGGCTCCCCGGTCTGATTCCGCTTCTCGTCCCCGGAGCCGGGATGGAACGGCTTGGGAGGCGAATCGGCCATGTCTCCTGGGAGTTGAGGAAAACGGGTTGGACGAATTGGTCTCTTCGGGTTGCCGGGGGCCGAGCCGGGTCATCCGGCACAGAGTACCGGGGAGGCGTCCCGAGGTCCAATCTACCTTCATCGCCTGCGCCCAGCACATTGGGGAGCATGGGCGCCCCTCCCGGGTAGCGCCCTCGCGTGGACCTGGGCGTGGACC